>JAVRLX010000001.1:0-3578 GCA_031960985.1 Campylobacterales bacterium
CAGTAAAAAAATAAAAAGGATTTGGGATGTCAAAAAATCCAGTAGAGATTCTTTTTTTAGTTGAAGAGAGCAAAAATGGAGAGTTTTCGGCTCAAGCTGTCGGTTACTCTATTTATACAGAGGCGGCGTCTCTTGAGGAACTAAAAAAAAATGTACTAGAGGCTTTAGAGTGTCACTTTGTCGATAGTTCGCAAATTCCAGCTATCGTAAGGTTACATATTGTAAAAGACGAAATATTGTTTTATGCCAAAACTGCCGCGTAATATATCTGGCATAGAGCTTTGTAAAAAGCTACAAATATATGGGTATTATCAAACAAGACAAGTCGGTGGTCATATACGAATATCAAGAACTGCCAATGGAGTATCTCATCATATCACTGTACCAGCGCATAATCCTCTTAAAGTTGGGACTCTAAGCTCAATAGTGTCTGATATATCTCAACACCTATCTATCTCCAAAGATGAAGTTATCGAGGTTTTGCAATAATTGCTAGTAAATACTATACCCCACAAACATCCTAATCTTAGTTTTGACGGTTGGGCGAGGGTAGTCTTTGTAGGCTATCTCTATCGTCTCTATTGAGTTTTTATCAAGTATTCTATAGCCGGAGCTATCTAGGAGGCGCAAGTCGCTAATGTCGCCGTTTGGATGGAGGTAGAATTCGACTACGCTGGTGCCTTGTTGCCCGAGTTTTCCCGCTATCTCCGGATATCTGAGATATTTTTCTGTAATGCGTCCGATGGAGCTTAGATTGTCTTTGATGAATTTTTGCTCCTCTTTGCCTAGTCTCTCAAACTCCTCACCATATAGCTTTTTGATGGGTCCTCCGACATCTTTTTTCATTGTTTTAAATTCGTTGTTTAGCTCTGAAAGCAGGGCGCTACCAGAGGGTTTGGTCTTAGGAGGGCTTTTTGCGACAGTTTTGTTGTGCTCCATAGGCTCTATTTTTTTGGAGGCTATGTTTTGAAGCGGCTCTTTTTGAGGTTTTTGCTTGATTGGTTGCCGCTTTATCGGCGCCGTACGTTTTGTTGGCTTAGACGCTTGTCGTGGCGCGCTTTTTTCTTGTGGTTCTCTTGTAAATTGGTTGAGAGAGAGTACTTTTCTCTCGACTTTTGGCGTTTTGGCGCTATCTTGTTTGTGCAGCAGCAAATAGCCGAGCGCAAAAAATAGAATATGCAAAAGCGCCGAGGCTAAAAGCCCGATAATCCTATCTTTACTCTCCTGCGTACTCATGCAGTTTTGCAAAAAACTCGTATAACTCACCCCTTTTGTCAGCTCTATTAAACACTAGCGGGCTAGGGTGGTGGGTCTTTGCTATTCCTATCGTCTCATTGTTGTGGGTTATCTCTTTTATTTCGTGTTTAGCAAGGCTCTTAAACGCCTCTTTTAGCGTTTTATCCTCAAGTTTTAATACCGCTTTTTCGGCGCTTTTGCCTAAAAGGACGATGAGGCGAGGTTTTACTATCTTTATTTCTTGAAGCAACATTGATGCGCCAAGAGTCAGCTCTGCCATATTTGGAGTTCTATTTTTGACCCCCTTTGATGATGGCTCAAAAGTACGGAATGCAAAGGCGTTTGTGATAAGAATCTTTTTTCTATCCAGTTTTGCGGCTTCTATTAGTTTTGCAAGGTTTTTACCAGCCGCTCCGCAAAAAGGTCGACCCTCTCTAGCCTCACTCTCACCCGGCGCTTCACCGATAAACATTATTGGATTTTTACAAAAGCCATACTCTCTGTCGTATACTAAGCTTTTGTCCACAAAGACACTATCTATTGTGTCCAAAAAAACTTTTCTAGCCGAGTAAAACTCTAAAAGGGCATTTTTCACTTTTTGCAATCTACTTTCTTAGTATCTCTTCGCTCATTTTGCAGGCGGCGCCTAAAAGCTCTTTTGCGCCTTCGGCTAAAAACTCGTTTGCTAGTTCTTTGCCTATATCTTTATAGTCCTTAGCCAAAGCTGTAATGCTTTTACTCATTGATTTAAAGCCGTCTGGCATGCCTATTATCGCTACCACTTCCACGCTGTCGCCGTTTAGCTTGGCATTGACCCCTATTGGCGCTTGACAGCCCCCCTCTAAGGTATCGACAAAATCTCGTTCAATCGTAGTTTCTATCATTGCATCTTTATCGTTTAGCACACTGAGTAACTCTATCACTTCATCGTTATCGATACACTCTATCCCTAGCGCCGCTTGCCCCATCGATGGCGTCATGATATCTCTTTCTATCGGCGCAGCGTATTTGACTTTGTCGATTAGTCCAAGTCTTTTAATTCCCGCAGTCGCAAGGATAATAGCGTCAAATTCGCCCTCTTCTAGCTTTTTTATCCTTGTGTCGATATTGCCTCTTAAATCTTTAATTTCAAGGTCTGGGCGCAGACTTTTTAGCTGCATCCTCCGTCTTAGGCTTGTGGTGCCAACTACAGCTTTGTTTGGAAGGGCGTCCAACGCTTCATATTTAAAAGATAAAAAGCAATCCCTTGGATCTTCTCTTTTTGTAACAGCCGCTAACACGAGCCCATCTGGGAATTTTGTTGGGACATCTTTTAGGCTATGTACTGCTAAGTGTGAGCCCCCATTTAGCATATCCTCTTCAAGCTCTTTTGTAAATAGCCCTTTGCCGCCTATTAGCGCAAGCGGCGTATCTAGTATTTTGTCGCCCGTAGTTTTGATGGGCTTTAATTCCACCTCTAGCCCCGGATGTGCCGCTTCTAATTGTGATTTTATGTGATTTGATTGCCAAAGCGCCAGCTTTGAGCCGCGCGTTGCGATAATTAGTTTTTTCATTTTAACTCTTTTAATAATTCATGAATTTTTGTTTTTGCATTGTCAAACTCACCATTGACAAATACGGTTGGCGTCCCTCTAATGATAAGTTTGTAGGCTTTTTCTTGCTCTTCGTCATACGCTTTTAGGACGCTTGATTTTTCCATATCGCTTTTTTGGATTTTAAGCCCGAGTTCGCTACTTAGTTTTGCGGCTATTTTTGCCTCATCTGTTTCATTTGGGGCAACTTCAGTGCTGTACAACTTTGTCCAAAATTCGGCTTTATTTTTAATATTTTCTCTTTGGCTTAACTCTGCTTTTACGATGTACTCAGATGCTGGATGAATGGTAATTAGCGGGAAAGAGTAGTGGTACACTGCGAGTTTTGTTGGATTTTTGACTGCGGCGGCTATAATCTCTGGTACTAAATCTCTACAAAATGGGCAGAGCGGGTCGCTAAAGACCAAAACTTTGTTTTTGGCATTTTTATCCCCAGCTACCAAGTGTTCACTGTTGTAGTACGAGGCATCTGGCTTTGGGCGAAATATCTCTTTTGCACTTTTTTGTTTTTTGAGATTTACAAGATCGTCAGACATTAAATCCCCTTTAACAAAGAGCATATCGGGGGCTTTCATTCCTTGTTTTTTGCCATTTCTATCTATTGTAAAGTCAATTAGTATGGTTACCGCTTCCCAGTCGCCGTAGCCTTCGATAGGCTCTCTTGAGATTACTTTTACCGATTTGACGGTTACTTGTTTATTGTTTTTTAAAACTTTTGTCTTGTACTCTTCAATCTCTTTGTTTGTGGCG
>JAVRLX010000001.1:3678-30801 GCA_031960985.1 Campylobacterales bacterium
CGGCTAACCCCTATCCCGTATGTCCCCATCACAAATGGCTGGGTTTTGCCGTTTTTGTCCAAAAATTTTGCATTTAGCGGTTCTGAGTATCTAGTGCGAAGCTGGAATATATGCCCCGCTTCTATCCCTTTGGCATACGAGAGGTCTGCGCCGCATTTTGGGCAAGCGTCCCCCTCTTGCACTAATACTAGGTCTTTGACCCTCTCAAGGGGAGCTTTGACGCTAACCCCTTTTGTGTGATAATCCACCTTGTTTGCGCCAGTTATCATATCGTTTCTATCCAGCAGTTCGGCGTCTACAAAGTATTCGCACTCTACGCCCAAACCCACAAAGCCTAAAACGATGTTTTTGTCTGGATATTTCTCTTTTAACCCAGCTTCGTCTATATCCACAAGGGCTAGCGCGCCGCAGGCGTTGAGGGCTTTTGTCTCTTCAAGCTCGTCATCTCCAGCTACAAAAAATACGACGGGAGTGTTTTTTGAGCTATCTTCATATATCGCCTCTTTGACTACCGCTTTGACAAAATTGCCTGCATCGACGCCAAAAAACGCGGTCAAATCGGCTATGCTTTTAAGGTTTGGCGTGTGCACTTCGGTAGGAGTTGCGACCTCTTTTTTTATCCGCTCTCTTGGTTTTCTCTTTGCCGCTTCAATATTTGCGCCGTATTCGCAAGATTTGCATATTGCGAGCGTATCCTCTCCAGCGTTAGCTAGTATCATAAACTCTTTGCTTCCACTACCCCCTATTGCCCCGCTATCGGCTTCCACGACTTTAAAATCAAGCTCTAGGCGCCTAAATATCTTTTTGTAAGTCTCTTCCATTAGGTGAAACTCTCTTAACATATCCTCTTCGCTATCGTGAAAAGAATATCCATCTTTCATAACAAATTCACGACCCCGAAGTAATCCAAATCTAGGGCGCACCTCATCACGAAATTTGAGCTTTATCTGGTAGATATTCATCGGAAGTTGGCGATAGCTTGTAATTTTGGCTTTGGCAAGCTCTACCATCATCTCCTCACAAGTTGGAGAGAGGACAAATTTTTGCCCTTTTCTATCATCAAACCTGAGTAGCTCCTTGCCGTATTTTTGGGCTCTGCCAGACTTTTGCCAAAGTTCCTCTGGGCATACAAAAGCCAAATCCACCTCCACACATCCAGCGTTATTTAGCTCCTCTTTGATGATATTTTGGATATTATCAAGCATCATTTTGCCAAGCGGCAAAAAGTCGTATATACCGCTAGCTATTTGGAGTATAAAGCCACCCCTTGTCAGATACTCTTGACTTTTTAGCCCTTGTTCACCCTCTTCTGTTTTGTAGTCTTTTATCGTATTTATAAGTGTTCGTGAAAATTTCATTTAGTTTCCTTTTGCTTCTTCTATGAGATATTCGCATTTGTAACTATCCATTATTTTTGCCTCTTCAGAGAGGTTATATAGATATTTTAGAGACTCTACTACCGAATCCAGTTTTGGGCTATTCGCTAATGCCTTAAGATTTACGGTAGGGTCGTGTAAAAATTTTTTAAATGCGCTATGCAGAAGTTTTGTTATCTCTTCTTCTTGCTCTTTTGGGATAAACCCTTTTTTGACTCCATTTTTGACCTCTTTTTCGGCTATTGTCTGCGCCTTTGCCCTTAGCTCTTTAATTATCGGATCTACGCTAAGGGCGCTAATCCATTTGAAAAACTCAATTGTATATCTACCAACAAGGCTGTATGCGGCGCGCGCCTCTTCGGCTCTTAGGGATTGATTTTGCTCAACTATATCTTGCAAGTTATCTACTGTTATAACCTCTATGCCGTAATGATCGCTTATCTCAATATCCCTAGGCACCGATATATCAAACCAAACTCTTTTAAAATCTTTTTTCTCCACAAGGTTGTTGTTTATTATCGGATATTGTGCGCTAGTTGCCGAAAATAGTAGTTTGTGAGTGTTGATAAGCTCTTTTATACTTGCAAAGTCTGCCCCTTGCGCAAAAGCGCCAAGCCTTGCCGCCATTTCGTCTGCTTTTTGCTTGTTTCTACTAACCAATATGACTCTTGCTTTGCTGTCTAGTAGGTATTTACAGGCAAGTTCGCCCATTTCGCCCGTACCAATAACTATTGCTACCTCGTTTTCGAGATCGCCTAGGATTTTTTTGGCTTTATCTACCGCTACGCTTGCCACCGATACGGGCTTTTTGGCTATTTTGGTCTGATTTCTAACATCGGCGGCGCATTTAAAAGCGTAGTGCATTACCCGTGAGAGTTTTTGAGCGCAAAACCCCCTGTCGTACGCAAACTTAAAAGACTCTTTTATCTGCCCCGCTATTTGTGTCTCGCCTATGACGACGCTATCAAGAGAGCTTGTGACAGCAAATAAATGATGTACGGCGCCTTCGTTTTCAAATACATCGGCTCTTCCCTCTAGCTCTTCAATCGGTAGTTTGGAGTGTTTTTGCAACATTTCAAATACTATCGCAAGCGCCTCTTGCGTCTCTTTTGTACTTACTATAATCTCTACTCTGTTGCATGTAGAGACTATAATAGCTTCCGATATGACGGCTTGGTCGGTTAAAAATTTTAGCGCCGCCTCTTTTGATTCATCTGTAAATGCAAGTTTCTCTCTGACGGTGATGTCGCTGTTTTTGTGTGAAAAACTTACTGTAAGATAATGCATCCGTCGCCTTTAAAATAATCTAGAAAGTTGGCTTTTGGCCACCATAGTAAGCTCGTTTTTGAGCGCTTCGTCTATAGGAGAGTTTTGCAATGCTTTTAGTCCATCCTCCGTTATCTGTTTCGCTAGCTCAAGGGAGTACTCCAAAGAGCCATACTCTTTAAACAAGGATAAGAGTTTGTCCTTTTGCATCTCGTCTATCTCTTTTTTGTAGATACTTTCCAAAAACGCTCTTGTCTTGTCATCCCCGTTTTTATAAAGGTGCATATATGCGATCGTCGTTTTACCCTCTTTAAAATCGCTAAACGGCTTTTTACCGAGCGTTACCTCATCTGCGGTAATATCTAGTATGTCGTCGATGAGTTGAAAAGCGACCCCTAGATTTTTTGCGTAAACTTCTATACCTTTGTGCTCTATATTTTCAAGCATTGCGGCAGATACGGCGGCGGCTTCTATCAAAGAGCCTGTTTTTTTGTATAGCATCTCTATGTATTTATCTTCATCGGTGTTTACCTCTTTCGACATCTGCACATCTTCTAGTTCGCCAAGACTTAAAAGCGTTACGGCATTTGAGATTTTGTATGCTATGTTCGTAGGATACGAGACAAGTTTGGAAAACGCCTTTGAGTAGAGTATGTCGCCTAGCATTACGGCGGTTTTGTCGCCATCAGTTGCATTTATTGTTGGTTTTTTGCGGCGCAGTAGCGAAGCGTCTATTACATCATCATGGAGTAGTGACGCTATATGTATCAGCTCGACTATTGCCGCAAGTTCAAAAATCCGTTCGTTTTGGCTGATTTTTAGCATTAATCTCGGGCGAAGCATCTTGCCGCCGCTTACTTGTGAAAACAACGCTTTTACACTTTCGCTACTTAGTTCGCCGATTATTTCATTTATGTTTTTGGTTACTTTGTCTAACACCTAATCTGCCTTTGGTAAAACTCTCTCCGCCTGTACGGGTCTGATGTCGTCTTTTATAAATACTTGAAATGTCGCTTTTTTGCTCTTATCGTCAAAACTTTTGAACAAAATAAGAGCGTAGGGCTGCAAAAAAGCGTTTGGCGCTCTATTTTTGAGTTCTATTTTAAAACTGTTTAGTTTGTAATCTGTATATAGTATATTTTGATTTACAAAAGCGTTTGCCTTTGTGGTATCAATCCCATATTTATAAAGCATCACAAGCCCTTTGTTTACATACAAAGTCCAGCGAAAATCTAGAGTATAAAGTTTGCTATCTATCACTATTTCGTATCTTGCGATTTGGTCTTTTTTTAATTCCACCTCATCTTTGTAATTCCAAGATATTGCGCCGCCCTCCTCCGCCGCAAAAAGCGATAAATACAGGAGAGATAAAAGCGCAAAAATTTTACTCATTTTGGGTGACTATATCCGCCGTTAACATAAGCGCAAGAGAGTTTGACATATCTCTTAGATTGTCGCCATTTTCAAAGATAAAACTTTTTATCTCTGCCTCGCTAACTCCCCGCTCTTCTAGCATCATCTCCATTGCCGCCATTTTGGTAAGCAGCTTCTCTAGTTCAAATTCAACTAGATTTTTATTTGCATGCCTCAGTATATCTACTAGCTTGCCGACAACTGTTCCACCAAATAGTTTATCGTCTTCATCAAATAGTTGCATCATTTTAAAAGAGCCTAATTATTTTTTGTTTGAGAGATGATTATAACACTAAGGTTTTAAAAAAAGAGGCTTTATTAGCATAATTATTGTAAACTCAATTTAATACAATTTATTACACTTAGGCTGGATAAATGAACTCAATAGATAGAACAACAGAGCTTCACAAAAACAATGAAGTGCAGTATTTATGCTTTAGGTTAGAAGAGGGCGGGGAGCTATTTGCTATCAATGTTTTTAAGGTGCAGGAAATTATCAAGTATGACAAACAACCAATTTTGGTTAACCATGAAAGCGATTCGATATTAGAGGGGCTTATTACAGTTCGAGATATGACAGCCCCTTTGGTTGATTTGAAAAAATGGTTTGCTTATGAGCCGGGAGTTAAGGTGGATTTGAGTAAAAGCGGACTCGATCCAAAAAATTCTCAAATAATGCTTTGTGAATTTTCTGGCGTATTTGTTGGGATAAGAGTCTATAAAGCCGACAGAATACTTACAAAAAGCTGGGATGAGATAAAGCCTTCAATGAGTATGGGTGTTGATTCGAATAAAAAAATAAACAACCACACTTATTACACAGATGGCTCTTTGGTGCAGATAGTAGACATCGAAAAGATGGTATCAGAGGTATTCCCTTTTCTTGACGAAGAGGTGCGAAATGCCAATCTTAAAAGTGGCGATATAGATACATCCAAATTTTTGTTAGTTGCCGAAGATTCGATGGTAGCTACAAAAATGCTTAAAAATATACTTGTAGATAGGCTTGGCGTTAATACAAAGTTTTTTGAAAATGGGAAAAAACTGCTTGAATTTGTCGATGAAAATAAAGCAGAGATGTCTAGATGCGCTCTTGTTATAACCGACCTTGAAATGCCGGAAGTTTCTGGTTTTGAGGTTATTAAAAGATTAAAAAATGATCCAAATTTAGAGCATATCCCAATAGCGGTTAACTCATCGATGAGCGGCGATTCAAATAAAAATATGGCAGAATCACTTGGCGCCGATCATTTTATGTCAAAAACAAATCCTGTAGAGATTTCTCGGCTTGTGAATCAATATTTTGGAGGGAGATAGCAATGAATAAACACCTTATTTTGGGAGCGTGCGTCGCTTTGATATTTTGTGGATGCTCTTTTAAAAATGAGAGTATTAGTTTTTCTGAGCCTGCTTCGATATATATGGGACAAAAAGCATTTGCAAAAGCTTATTTATTTAAAGTCCAAGATGAGAGGGTAGATAAGAATATTGTTGGCGTATTCAAAAACAAAAATGGAGAAGTGCAATCTGTGATTACTACTGCGCAGGATTTGGCGCCGTGGTTTAATACCGCTTTTGAAAAAGAGATGAGAGCCGCCGGTTTTGTTCCAGTTTCAGATAAAAATAATGCCGATTTTTCATATCTAATGACGGTTACGACGCTAAAAGCGGAATACATAACAAATGAGCTCACTGGTAAAAATTTGAGATTATTAATGGGGATATCGGTTGAGATAACTAATAAAAATCAGACGATAACCAAAAAATATAAATACGATGAAGAGAAATGGATCAAACCGGCTTTCGATGCCGATGCAATCAAAAAAGAACTTGAGCCGTTTATGCGTGAGAGTATAGCTAATACTGTAAAGAGTCTAGTGGAGCTATCTGCGGCTAAATAGTTTTTAGAATAGAAAGCACAAAAGCTTTTGGCTCCTCTATCGTAATTTTGCCGCCATGTGCGGCGGCTATTTGAAGAGAGAGAGCCAGCCCAAGTCCGTTCCCTTTTGTTTTTGTGGTCTTAAACGGGTCAAAAAGGATACTCTTATCCACGATAGCCGCTCCGCTATCTTCTACCCTCAAATAATAAAACTTATCATCTTCCTCTAGCGATATTCTAACAACGCCGCTTTCTTCTTTGGCGTCTTCTATCGCATCTATCGCATTAAAAAGTAGGTTTTGCATAACCATTGAAATAAGCTCAAAATCCCCGTTAATTGAGATGTTTGGGAAAAAAAATTCAAACTCCACCTCTTTTGAATATGAGTAATGCTCTATAGAGCTTCGCATCTCCTCTTCCAGTTTTCTTAGCTCAAAAGGGCTTTTTTTAATCGCTACACCCTTTGTGAATAACAATGTCGCTTTAATAATTCGCTCTACTCGCCAAATGGACTTTTTAATCTCCTCCACCACCGGTTTTATATTGTCGGCGACTACGCCCTGAAGCGTTGATGCTAGTATTGCCACACTTCCTACCGGATTTCTTATTTCGTGCGCTAAGTGCGCAGCCATCTGACCCATTGAAGCTAGTCTTTGCGTCCGTTTTTGCTCTGTAATATCAGTTGCTGAAACTATCGTCTTTGCCCCTAGTTTTACCGATTTTATAAGATATGAGCGGTCGTCTATCTCTGCCTCGCCGTTGTTTTTGAAACTTTGATAGTCAAATCCTAGCTTCTTTGCCGTGGAGTTTTGCAAAAATATTTTCCCCTGCTCGTCAAGCACCCATATAGCCGTCGGCAAAAACTCTATAATTTCGCTAAGTATTTTGTGTAAAGCCTCATATGAAGCTTTAAGTTCTTTGTATTCGTTTTCTACTACATATGTTTGGTTTATGAGCGTATCTAGCGTATTTAAAAAAAGCTTTTTATCTTCGGTAGAGAGTTGGTCAAGTAGTTTTTTGTCTATCATTGGAGTTGCTTTTTAAATGGGTGGTGGGTTCTGTAGGACTCGAACCTACGACCAACCGGTTATGAGCCGGTTGCTCTAACCAACTGAGCTAAGAACCCCTCTTTTAGCGCTTAGGCTTTGAAAAGAGAGCGCAATTATACAGAAAATTAAATCTAAAAGCAAGTAAATTTTCTAAAATCCCAAAAAGAATCATAAAAGTAACAAAGCTTGTCCCCCCATAGCTATACATTGGAAGCGGTATTCCAACAACTGGAGCTAATCCTATCGTCATAGCAATATTGATAGATGAGTAGACAAATATAAGTACAGCTATGCCGCTTGCAAACACGATGCCAAAATAATCGTCTTTAAACTTTTGCCGAAGTCCTAGTATATGTAGCGTTAGTACCGCATATACCAATATAAGAAGGAAAGCGCCAAAAAATCCAAACCTCTCGACATGATATGCAAAGATAAAGTCAGTTGTGGCGATGGGTAAAAATTTTAGTTGCACTTGCGTCGCATCCTCTTTATCTTTTCCGAATATTCCGCCGGAGCCTATTGCGATAATGGATTGCTGGACATGGTAGCTCGGCTTTTCGCTTATAAAGTCCTCTATTCTCTGTTTTTGATAGTCTCTAAGTCCAAATTCATAGAGCAAGGTAGATATTGTAAGAAATACGACTATTAATACCGCCCATATCTTCCATCTAACGCCAACCAAAAACAGTACTCCAAATCCAAGCATTAATACGACGCCAGCGCTGCCGAGATCAGGTTCTATGGCTATTAAAAAAAACGGCAAAAGAATATAAAAAGAGATTTTTGCAAACGCCTTAAGGTCGTAACCATCTTCGGGTGGAGGGTCTTTTTGGATTAGGTACGCTAACATCAAAAGCAGAGCCGGCTTGATAATTTCGGAGGGCTGTAGCGTCATTGAAGTAAACGGTATCACCAGCCATCTTTGCGCTCCGAGTATCGATACGCCAAAAAATTTAACCGAAACAAGCAGTAAGATATCTACCCAGTAGATGATAGGTATGAGCCAGGTTAGCTTTCTTATCGGAATAATAGAAAATAAAACTAATGCGCCAAATCCTACGACAATGTACGCCATCTCCTTTGCCGCAAGAGAGCTATTTACTTCGCTAATTAAAAAAAGCGAGCTAAGCGCAATCGGGATTATAAGAAGGAGTATAAAAAAATCAAAATGGGTTATTATTCGTCTATCTATCTGTATCATTGCGCTGATTTTAGCCAAATTAGCCTAATATATACAAATGAAAACCCCCATTTTAAAAACCATACAAATAGAGTCCAAGGGGCGTTTAGATGCTATTTTGGCAAGCGTCCTTAATATATCCAGGAAAGAGGCGAAGCAAATCGTCGAAGAGGGATTTTGTTTTGTTAATGCAAGATCGGTTACAAAGGCTTCATTTGAGCCTGCCGTCGGTAGTGTACTTGAAATATGTAAATATGAAGATTTTTTCAAAAAAACGGCCGTAGAGTCTACGCTAGCCCCGCAAATATTATACGAAGACGAGTGGATAATAGTGTTATCCAAGCCCTCCGGTCTTACGGTGCATGCAGGCAGCGGTACGAGAGAGTCTACGCTTGTCGATTGGCTAAAGCAAAACGGCTATACGCTTGCGCCCTCGGATGACATAGCAAGAGAGGGGATAGTGCATAGGCTTGACCGCGAGACGTCTGGGCTTATGGTGGTTGCAAAAACATTGGTTGCGGCGGATGGATTAAAGGCGCAGTTTAAGGATAAAAGCGCTGGCAGATACTATTTAGCCATTATCGAGCCGCCTCTTAAAGATGATGTGACAGTTGAAGCAAAAATAGCTAGAAATCCAAAAAACAGAATTAAAATGTCTGTTCAAAAAGAGGGCAGAGAGGCCAAAAGCGCATTTAAAAAAGTGGTTTTGTCTGACAACCAAAGGTTTGAGCTTATAGCCGCAAAGCTTTTTAGCGGTAGAACGCACCAAATAAGAGCGCATCTAGCGCATTTAGGGCGCAGTATCTTGGGCGATGATTTATATGGCTTTAAAAGCCAAAATGCTAAGATAGAAATAAGTAGAGTGATGCTTCACGCATCTGTTTTATATTTTTATCATCCGATTACAGGCGAAAAAGTTAGTTTTTTTGATCCGCCGTCGGATGATTTTAAAACTGTTTTTAATAAACTTTTTACAAAGGAGAATTCAAGTGAGATATTTGACCAAAAGTTTATCACCTCTCTTTTTGGCGGCATTAATTAGTGGTTGCGCAAATAATGATTCTTTGCTAGATAGACCCAAAATAGACCCTAGCTTGCCCAAGCCTACCAATGTAAGAACAATAAGCGATAGAAGCTCAATCGGGTTTGAATGGGACTACACAAACAACCCGTCGATAGAGGGTTATAAGATATACAAAAGCAAAGCGGATGGCGGCTCAGAGCTTGTTCATACGACAAAAGATAGATTTGTATCCCATTATGTAGATAAAGATTTGAAGATGGATACGCAATATTCATATAGATTTTCTTCTTATACAAAAGATGGCGTCGAATCAGACGCTACGACCGTTGTGAGCACAAAAACTCTTCCAGCTTTGGAGCCAATTAGTTTTATAGCCGCTGTAAACGGTTTACCAAATCGCGCAAAAATAGTTTGGCGACCACATGTTAGTCCAGATGTTGTAGAGTATATAGTGCAAAAAAGTGGAGAAAGTGACAAAAATTGGGAAGATGTGGCAAAAGTATCGCCTAGGTTGATGGCTGAATTTATCGATACAAAGGTCGATAGCGGCAAAACATATTATTATAGGGTGATAGCAAAAACATTTGACGGCTCATACTCAAAACCTAGTGAGACGGTAGCTGTAAACACCAAAAAACTTCCATTGCCGGTTACTTCCATCTATGCTTCAAAAGATTTGCCAAAACAAATAGCCATAAACTGGGACTCTCCAGAGCAAAAGGAGTTTGACTCGTATCGCTTGTACAGAGCGCAAACGCCTGAGTCAAAATATTCCCTTATCTATAGCGGCTCTGAGAAAAAATATCTTGATAAGATAGATGAAGATGGCGCCGTTAGATACTATAAAGTCAGCGTTATCGACAAGGATGGACTTGAGAGCCCATTTGAACGCTTTGCCACAGGTTTGACTAAACCAAAACCGCTTACCCCTACATTTACATTAGCTACAATCAAAGAAAACAGAGTTTATCTAGCTTGGACTACAAATGAAAAAGAGCCTGTGACATTTAAGATAACAAAAAGATGGGGAAATTTTTTAAACAAACAAAGCATTACATTTACCGATATTAAGGGCTTTAGTTTTGAAGATAAAGATGTGGATCTCGGTCAAAAATACTACTACTATATAGAGGCGGTCGATAAAGATGGTATAGTAAGCAAGCCGAGCGATGAAGTGGAGCTATTTGTTCCAAAGGGGCTTTAATTGCCTCACGCTTTTGTAAGTTCTGTAAAAAACGATATTAAGCCTTGCGTCGTTGGCGATTTGAGGGTTATAGAGTTTTTAAGCGCGGCTCGTTATTCGCTTGCATTTTTAGAGATGCGGGGGGTCCGTTTTGCTTTATCGGCGCTAAGCAAGGATGGTAGCTATCTGATAAAACCAGAAAAGCTCACTAGGCCTTCTGATTTAAATTTGACAAAAGAGGCGATAGCTATTTTTTGCGAAACTTTTTGCGGTGAAGTACTATCGTCAAATATAGCTCAAAAAAAAGTAAAGCCAAAATCTTCAAAGCTTCTAGATCCACTCTTTTTTTGCCATAATAGCGATTTTTTTGACGGCGAAGTGGCTGTGGAGGTCGGTTTTGGGAGTGGACGACATCTACTTTATAGGGCAAAAGAGGAGCCGCACAAAAAATTTGTCGGTATAGAGATACACAAGCCATCCATAGAGCAAGTACTCAGACAGTGTAAGCTTCAGGGGCTTAGTAATGTCTATATCGTAGATTTTGACGCAAGACTTGTTATAGAGACGATGAAGAAGGGGGCAGTTTCGGAGATATATGTACATTTTCCGGTGCCTTGGCCTAATAGTCCCACTAGACGGGTTATCTCTGAGAGTTTTTTGAGCATCTGTGCAAATGTACTAAAAGAGGGTGGTTTTGTGGAGCTTAGAAGCGATGATAGAGAGTATTTCGAGTATGCTTTTGGATGCGCCATGAGCTTGCCAAAAACAAGGGTGGATATTTACAAAAATGAACCTGCCGAGATAGTTAGCAAATATGAAGATAGATGGCTAAGGCAAGGTAAAGATATTTTTGAGATGAGGGTGTATCCAAAAAAACAAGAGAGCGCCGAGCCGCAAAAAGAGTCTTTTGAGTTTGATGGCGAAGTAAGTCTTAAAAGAGTCCAAAATCTACCTAAGGGCGCTATGATAAACAAGGGTGTATTGCTCAATTTTGAGGATTTGCTACTCTCTGCGAACGGCAGAGATTTTGCGCTAAAAGTCACATTCGGAGATACGACCAGGCCAGATAGGAGATATATACTCTCAATCGGTGGGGTTGTATCTTATTTTCCGTTTCCCCCGCTATGCGTAGAAGCCTCAAAAACGGCGCACAAAATCATAAAAGAGTATTTGTATGGAAAAAATAGTTAGGGCACAAAATCTTTATTTGGGATACAAAAAAGAAGATCCAGTTATAAAAGGTGGAAATTTTTCTATAAATAAAGGAGAGTTTGTTTTTTTGACGGGACCCAGCGGAAGCGGCAAGACAACTCTGATAAAATCGCTTTACGGCGGCGTGCGCCCTAGAAGTGGCGTTCTTGAAGTTGCTGGCGTAAATATGCTCAAAGCCGGAAGCGGAAAATTGGCAAACCTACGACGCAAAATGGGGCTTGTATTTCAAGACTATAAGTTGATAGAAGAGTGGACCATTAAAAAAAATGTAATGCTACCGCTTATCATAGCTGGATATTCCGCCGATGTATGCGAACAGCAGACTATAAAACTTCTAAATCACGTAAAATTAACGCATAAATCAGATGATTATCCCGATGAATTATCAGGTGGCGAGCAGCAAAGGGCGGCGGTGGCTAGGGCTCTTGTGCATAGTCCGCTTATTATAGTGGCGGATGAGCCTACCGGAAATCTAGACGAATACTCCTCCGAGGTTGTGCTAGATCTTTTGAAAACGGCTCACGCATGCGAAATTACGGTGCTTGTTGCAACACACCATATACCTAGCAGGTTTGAGCTTCCGTACAAAACCCTTCATATCGAAAACGGAAATATCCATGAAATATCTTAAAAGCCATTTAACACTCATATTTTCACTAGTTGCTTTGCTATTTAGCTACCAGCTTTATTTAGTTATCGACAATCTTACCCTTTCATATGAAAAAAAACTGGCAAATGAGTATTCGATAGTTGCGGTATCGACCCAAAAAATAAGTGAAAATAGCTTTAAGCACGCCTCTTACCTTGTAGCTTCCGTCGAAGAGATAAACGCACAGCCATTTTTTGCTGGATTTAGCAATGATTTGGCCCCTGAAGTTTATCAGCAGCTCCAAAATTCGCTCCCATCCTTTTATCGTATCAAGCTTATCAAATACCCGACAAAAGAGGAGCTTAATGGTGTAACAAAGGCTATTAAAAATCTGAGAGGCGTCATAAAAGTAGAGAGTTTTGCAAGAACGCAAAACGCTATTTCAAACTTACTTGACGCTTTTAAATCTGGCATAACAGCTTATCTAGTCGTTGTATTTGTCTTTAATATTTTGCTTTTTGTAAAGTTTATGGAGGTGTGGAGATTTGAGCATATCTCCAGAATGCAGATAATGGCGATATTTGGCGCTCCTGTTTGGATGCGAAGCGTGGTGCTTATAAAAATGGCGATTGTGGACTCCTTTTTTGCCGTGGCTATTACCCTTGGGGCGTTTTATTATCTATCGATTTCACCTGATGCCGCCCTTTATCTAAAAAGCATAGGACTTGATGGGCATATTTATTTTAATTTGCAAGAGAGTCTGATTTATTTGAGCGCTTTATCTCTAGGAGTATCGCTGTTTTCAGTCTCTATGGTTGCGTTTAGAAGGCTTGAAAGTTGATAAAAATATCGCTTGCGCTTTTGAGCGCCCTTACCGCTTTTGCCACTTCTACGGTTGCGATAGACAAAGATATTAAAAAAACACAGTCGCAGATAGCTCAAAAAGGACAAGAGTACCACAAGATTTCAAGTTCTATGGAAGACGCCGCAAAGGATATTTTGGAAGAGCAGGGCAAAATAAAAAGTTTAGACGCCCAAATAGCGGCGCTCGAAGACGATGTTAAAAAACTAAGCGTTGAACATCAGCAAAAAAATATAGAAATCAAGGGAATAGAAGAGCAAAAAAAGAGCCTCGAAAATGAAAAAGAGGAGCTTGAAAAAAAGCTTGTCGCAATACTTGCCAAGGATCTCTCAGCCTCTTTGGTGCTCTCTGAGACTGAAGCCTCAGGCGAGGACGATATTGTTAAGGCACAGCTTTCAAAAACGCTTACAAAGGCGGTAAGCGGCTATGTCGCCAAGCTCAAAGCTGAATATATGGTAAGGCAGAGAATGATAGCCCAGCTTGAGACTAGAATAAAATATATCAAAAACTCAATGAGCGCACTTGAGCAAAAAAAACTAAAACTTGCGCAAACAAAAGAGGAGAGGGTGCAAACTATTGCTAAAATTCAAAAGAAAATAGAAAATTATAAGGCTAGACTTGAAAAACTAGCAAAAGAGCAGCAGCAGGCAAGGGCGACCCTTGAGCAGTTAAATATTCTAAAGCGACAAAAACTAGCTGAAGCGGCAAAGGCAAAACAACCGGTAAAAACTGTAGCAAAATCAACTGCCGGCAAGCAAATGATTGATATAAATATTAGCGATGTCGAGCTAAACAACGATGTAAAAATGATGGGTTCTTCATATCAAGCTACGAAGTCCATAAGATACACAGGGCGCAAAGTACCTGCCCCTCTTGAGGGCTTTAGAGTTGTAAAGCAGTTTGGACCATATATAGATCCGATATACAAAATCCGTATACACAATGACTCGGTAGTACTTCGCTCAAACTCTAGTGATGTAATGGTCAAAAATATTATGGATGGTAAAGTAGTATTCGCTAGATCAGTAGCCGCCCTAGGCAATGTGGTCATAGTGCAACACGAGGGCAATCTGCATTCAATCTACGCTCACCTGACAAAAATAGCCCCAACGGTGCAAGCTGGTAAAAAAATAGAGCAAGGCGCCGTAGTGGGGAGAATAGACAAAGAGCTTACATTTGAAATTACAAAAGAGGATGTGCCGATAAATCCGATGGATGTTATAATGGTGGAGTGATTTGTTGCAAAACTCTCTATAAAAACGCTACTGATTTTAAGGGTTTAAAAGGCTTTATAAAATGTTGTAGGATTATTGGTGGTGCCCCGGAGTGGATTCGAACCAATGGCCTCAGAATTAGGAATTCTGCGCTCTATCCATCTGAGCTACCGGGACAGCGAGCGTGATTATACCAAAACTCTCTTTTTGGATTTCTTTAACTGATGTTACGCATAAATACGAGCAAAGCCCGTATTTATGGCAGGGACATAAATGTCCCTTGCAACCCCCTAAAGCTACCTGCTAACGCAGGAGAAATAGAGGTTCTTACGCACTTTTGGTGCGTAAGGTCAGTTCTTTAAGATAAGATGATTTTTTGATAAATTCTTGAAATATTTTTGTCAGTTTATCTATCTCATCTACGCCTACGCATTCGTTTGGGGCGTGTATCGTTTCGTTTTTGACTCCAAATTCAAGCACGGTTACGCCGTATTTTGATATAAATCTAGCATCGCTCGTACCGCCCGCTGTGGACGATTTTGGCTCTATTCCGCTTATCTCTTTAACACACATTTTGAGCATTTCAAAATATTTTTTGGCTTTAGGCGTCTCTTCTATAACAAACGAATTTGAGCTTTGAGCGATTTGTAGTTCAAAATTTGATATTTTGGCTTTTTCCATCGCTTGCTCGATAAAGCTCTTTGCCCTCTCGACATCGGTGCTTACGCCATTTCTTATATTAAATAGTATTTCAACTTCACTCGGTATAACATTGTGTTTTCCGTATCCGCCCTTGATGTCGGTAATTACCAATCTACTTGGGGCAAAGTATATATCTCCATTGTCCAAAACCGCATTAGCCAAATTTGGGAGCGCCCTTGCTAACGCTACTATCGGGCTATCGCTTTTTTCGGGATATGCAGCGTGCCCGCCTCTTCCAATGATTTTAATTCGTCCATTAATTGAGCCTCTGCGCCCAACTTTTATCGTATCTCCAAACTCTATTTCGCAAGTTGGCTCAGCCACTAAACAAAAATCAGGAAGCATACCACGCTTTTTTAGCTCCTCTAACATAAGAGCAGTTCCATATACAGCATCACCCTCTTCATCGCTTGTAATAAGTGCGGAGAGTGTGCCATTAAAGCTGGCGGCGTGCCTTAAAGCGTACAAAAAAGCGGACACGCCGCCTTTCATATCAGCCGCTCCCCTGCCGTATATTAGTCCATCTTTTTCGACTGCTGCAAAAGGGTCGCTCGCCCACCCTCCACCGGGAGGAACAACATCGATATGTCCAGCAAAACAGATGTGCGCGCCACCACCAAATTTTTTATACAAAAATAGATTTTTTACCCCCTCTTTTTGGGTCTCAATCACAGAAAAATCGCTCAAGTAAGATTTGATAAATTCAAAGCTTCCAGCCTCATCTGGGGTTAGGGATGGGAAAGAGATAAGTTTTTTAAGAAGCTCAGTTGGCGTCACTAGATTATTTCTTTTACTAGATTCTTACCGTTTAGTTGTGCTTCTTTTAGAGCCTCGGATGCTCTTGTTAAAATATCCTCCACTCCATCGCCGCTCCTATGATGTGTAATGCCCATTGATATTGTCACTTTGAGTATTTGCTCCGAATATATTAATTTTGAAATTTCAACTTTTGAGCGAATGCGGTTTGCTATTTCTAGCGTTTTTTCGGGAACAAGCCTGTTTAGCACCATAACAAACTCTTCCTCGCCGTATCTATATATTTTGTTGCCGTCTCTAATAGAGTTTTTGAATGTGTTGGCAAGAAAAATAAGTACTTTATCGCCAGCCATATGACCAAATTCGGAAGTAATGTCTAAAAAATCATCTACGCCTATATACAAAACAGACATATTAAGCTGCCTATCGCCCGCAGCCGCCAATATTTGCTCCATATCGGAAACAAAAGCTCGCTTATTCATAAGCTTTGTGAGTGGGTCTACTTTTGATTCATTGAGCGCTTGTTCTAACTCGTTCTCTAACTTCCTTATCTGTTCATCCGAACGTCTAAGCTCCTCAAGGAGCTGCCCCTGAAAAGACATCAACGACTGGATAATTTTTTGGTAATCTACATGTACTTTGTCTATATCATTAAGATTGATGCTCTCTAGATAGTCGCCTTGAGCCATAACCGCTTGAGAGATAGATTTGTTGCTATTGCTAAACGCATCTAGGCTTTTTTTGGAAATATTCATGTACCTTTCAAGCTCTTCGTCTCTATTGTCGTTTGTAGCGCTCTCCGAATATCTGTGAAATAGCTTCGTAACCTCTTTATTATTCGCATCAATAAGCGCCTCTCTAAAAAGCTTCTCATAATACTTCGGATACGCCGGCGTTCTGGTGTCGTCTAGCTTTTTTAGTACAGCTTCCCTAATTTTGAGTATAAACTCAAATACTTCATCTTTTTCCAAGGTTTTCCCCTCTCCTCAAATGTCACGCAAAAGTCAATCGGTAAATTATATATATTAATAGATAAAAACTATTTTGGTGAATTCAATCTTATTTTTGATAAAATTTCTACTATGAAGTTTAAAAATGCTTTTATTTTTTTAACGGCGCTCTGTTTTTGTTTGGCGTCCCCCTATAGTGTTGCGGCAAGTATGGATTTGCCTAAAAATTTTGAAGACAAAAATGAGATGCTATCTTTTATAGCTAAAGTGGCGCTTGATTTTTATCTAAAAGAGCATGGATACGGCGAGTTAAAAGAGTTTTCGATAAACAATAAAACAAAAAAGTTTTTTTTCAAAACAAAACTAAAGGGCGAGGAGAGGTTTTTGTCGGTAGCGGTAAACAGATATGATATAGTCAAAGAGGGCGATAAATATTTTTTTGTAGCAAGAAATATCGCAACTGATAGAGAGTGGCTAAACAATGCTGCAAAAGATTTTTTGGAAGAAAAAAAGATAGAGATTCCAGCTAAATATTCACTTTTCTTATTGGCGGCGATGTAATGAAGCATAAAGCGCTCATAGTTGACGATAGTATGACAATAAGGAGAATCATCCGAACAAACTTAGAAAAACTCGGGATAAATGATACATATGAGGCTGGAGACGGCGAAAACGCTTTGCGTATTTTAGGGGCAAATAACGGCATTACGATAATGTTTATAGATTATAATATGCCGGTAATGAATGGGCTTACCGTCGTTCAAAAAATGAAAGAGAGCGGCAAACTCTCAAACATTAAAGTTGTTGCAGTATCAAGCGCCTTTGATGCAGGTTTGATGGAGAAATTTAGAAGTTTTGGCGTTGATAATTTTATAATAAAGCCGTTTGACTTACAAAAATTTAACTCTGTAATAGAACCTCTTTTAGATGGTAAAGATGAAAGCGCCGCAACTAGGGCAAATGGTGGCGACAATAGCGAAAAAGGTGTTCCAAAAGAGGATGTAATAAAGCTTTTTAGCACCGAAAAACCAAACATAAGAGTCGCTGGAAAATTTGTTGAATTTGATTTTACACATGAAAAAATTAAGCTTGAGGTGGATGTAATATCCAAATATGGCTCAGTTTATGTGGAGCTTGGCGAGTAGCTCTCTATCTATTTCGCATAGTTCCCCTTTTTTTAATTTCTCTTTGATTCCAACCACTTTTCTTATATAAAAAGGTTTTTGCTCTTTAGCTATTGTGCGGGAGTTTTTAATCTTTAAAAGCATTTTGTCGTAAAAAATAGAGCTTTTGGCTATCAAAAAAGAGACTAGTTCATTTTCATCCATCACCGCCACCTTGTCGTTGCCCTCAAGCTCCAATAGTAGTGGAGACTCAAAGTTGCCAGAAGCCACTAACAAAAAAAGCTCTCTGTGGTATTCAAACATTTCAGCCTCTATTCTATTGAGCGCCATATCTAATAGGGTGTGGTTTTTTATCATTGTCTTTATTGCGGCGGCTTCGGCGGGGTCGTATTTTTGCGTCGGCAGATATTGCGTTGTATTTTGCTTTTGCGACACTTTTAAAAAGTTTATAGGAAGTTTGAGCAAAGCGGCGGCTAACGGTCTGTATGTTTCAGACATTATTGCCCCTGAGATTTTGAGGAGCTCCTTTGCCTCATTTGCCGCCCTCTCTTTTTCAAGCGGATTTGAGAGATCGTATTTTTGGGAAATGATTTCTAGCAAAAACTCCATAAAAGGCTTTGTCTTTCTAAATATATGTGATAGCTCCTCTATTTTCCCCGCTTTTATCATATCGGCAGGGTCCCTGCCCTCTGAGAATATCACCACACCCCCATCTACGCCGTTTTCCACCAGAAGTCTTGCCGATTTAATCGCCGCATTTATTCCAGCGCTATCGCCGTCAAAGGCTAGGATGACTTTAGCTTCGTTTTTTTTGATAATTGGTAGATGTTCTTTGGTTAGAGCGGTTCCTAGCACCGCTACGGCGTTATTAAACCCAGCTTGATGGAGCATGATAACATCCATATACCCTTCGCACACTATCATACTCTTTTGTTTTGCGATAGCCTCTTTGGCTAGGTGGATACCGTAAAAGACTTTGGATTTATTAAAAAGCTTTGTTTGCGGGGAGTTGAGGTACTTTGCAGGGTGGTTTGTGATGGTGCGCCCGCCAAATCCTATTACCTTGCCGTTTTGGTTTTTAATAGGAAAGGTGATTCGCTCTACGAATCTAGCGTATATTCTGCCGTCCTCGTCGCCTATTACGCCGCACTCTATCGCCTCGGATGATGGTAAAAAACTTCTTTTTAGGAATTCTACTTGAGCGTTTGACGCGGGGGCGTAGCCAATTTCAAACTTTTCGATACTAGACTCGTATACGCCCCTATCGAGTATATATTTTTTTGCCGTAGCATTATTTTCCAAGCATTTTTTAAAGTATTCGTTGAATTTTTCAAGTATATCGCTTTTTTTGCTCTGCCCTCCGCCCGCCATTTCGTATTCAAGCTTGAAGTTATACATCGCGGCTAGTTTTTCTATCGCCTCTGGGTAGCTTATCTTTTCATATTCTTGGACGAATTTGATGGCATCTCCTGAGGCGTGACACCCAAAGCAGTGATATATTTGTTTGTTTGGACTTACGACGAAGCTTGGAGTTTTTTCAGAGTGAAAAGGGCACAAGCCTTGGTAGTTTGCGCCTGTTTTTTTAATTTCAATATAGTTTGACACTACATCTACAATGTCTATAACGCTCTTTAAAGCCTCTATCGAATCACTCTTAATCATAGCTTGATTATACCTTATTTTGGTACAATCGACTTTATGAACGCCTTATTTTTGGATTATCGGGACCCGTTGTTTGGGATTATGGCTTTTTTGCTCCTTGTGTCGTTCGTTGCTATTTTCTGGATGGTTGCACAAAAGATAAAAGAGAGCGGTGAGGCAAGGCGAATAAAGCGATTTTTACGCAAGTTTCCCGCAAATTCACAAAGTAGTGACTATGCTAGGCTACTTGAGGCATACCCCGGGGGATACGAATTACTTCTTAGCGTAGCAAAGGCGCATTTTGATGGCGGCGACTATGAAAAATCGCTTAAAGTCTATCTTGCGCTTCTGGAATGGCTCTCCACTTTTGAAAAGGCGAAAAGGGCGCAAATACTAGAAAATCTAGGCGATATATATGTAAAAAGCGGTTTTTTAGAGCGTTCAGTTGATGCGTATGAGCAGAGTCTATCTTTAGTCGCCCGTAACGCTTCAGCGTTGTCAAAAATAGCAAATATCTATGAAAAAAGAGGCGAATATGAAAAGGCTCTTGAGGCGTTGGAGGCGCTTGAAGAGATGGGGTTTGACGAAAAACAAAAAAAGGGGTTTCTTGGAGGAGTACTGCTACTAAAGGGGGCGCGGACGTTTGATGATAAAATGGCGATTTTGGCCTCTCTTTGCGACTCAAATGTTTATTTTGCAAGAGAGTATCTACGGGAGCTTTTATATAGCGACCAAAGGAAAGCTGCGGAGTTTTTGGAACGAAATAGCGGTATTCATTTTTTGGATATTTTGTGGAATGCAAAGCTGGATAAAGATAGTTTTGCGAAGTGCGAAAATTTGTTGGTAAAAGGTGTTTTGTGGGCAAAGGGGGATTTGGCGTCCGATGTAGAGAGTGGGGTTTTTGAGCTCGATGTAGTTGGCGCCGCAAACCGAACAAAACCGGAATTGAAGGCAGATTTGAGTTTTGAATTTATCTGCAAAAAGTGCGGAATGCTTGATATAGACTACTTTTTTTCGTGTAAATGTTGCGGCGCAATAGGAGAGTGCAATGTGCTTGTAGGAATATCTAAGCAAAGTAGCGATACATACCAATTTTTGGAGAGCTGGTGAAAAAAGTGTCGATATATACGGATGGTTCTAGTCTTGGCAATCCCGGACCTGGAGGTTATTGTGCAATACTTGAGTATGAAAGTGGCGGCAAGCTATACAGAAAAATAGTTAGCGGCGGCGAGGCGCATACAACCAACAACCGGATGGAGTTAAAAGCGGTAATAGAGGGGCTAAAAGCTCTAAAAAGTAGTTGTATGGTTGATATAATAACAGACTCAAAGTATGTGGTGGAGGCCATCAACGGTTGGCTTGCAGGGTGGATAAAAAAGGGGTTTAAAAACGTCAAAAATCCAGACCTTTGGGCAGAGTATATAGAAGCGGCAAAAGCGCATGAGGTCAGAGGCGTGTGGGTGCGCGGACACAACGGTCATCCGCAAAACGAAGAGTGCGACCAAATCGCCAAAAGCGAAGCAGAGAAATTTTAGGAGTTGATATGGGGTTAGAAAGTCTAGAGAGGAGTCTTGGCATAGAGTTTAAGGATAAGCAGTTGCTTGTACAAGCGTTAACGCACAAAAGTTGTAAAAAGCCGTATAACAATGAGAGATTGGAGTATCTAGGGGATGCAGTACTGGATCTTATCGTCGGAGAGTACCTGTATATGAAGTTTCCTAACGCCAATGAGGGCAATCTCTCTAAAATTAGGGCGTCACTCGTAAATGAAAAAGGGTTTACAAAGCTTGCAGAGGCTTTAAAATTAGGGGAGTATATTATGATCTCTCCAGCGGAGGAAAATAATGATGGAAGGAAAAAACCATCAATACTTTCAAATGCTTTTGAGGCTTTGATTGGCGCCGTTTACCTTGAATGTGGACTTGAAAAAACCAGAGAGCTCTCCATCGCCCTTATTGAAGAGGTATATCCAAAAATTGACTTGATTACACTTTTTAGCGACTACAAAACGGCGCTACAAGAGTTTACTCAAGCCAAGTTTGCGGTAACTCCAGAGTACTTGATGGTAGGAGCTAGTGGACCAGATCACAAAAAAGAGTTTACCGTTGAGGTACTAATCAACAAAAAACCTTTTGCCAAAGCGACTGGACCTAGCAAAAAAGAGGCTGAGCAAGAGGCGGCCAAAAAGACTTTGGAAATTTTAAAAAAAGGATAATGGGTGAATAGCTTTGGGATGGCTCTTAGGGTAACGACATTTGGCGAATCACACGGCGCTGGGGTTGGATGCGTGATAGATGGGATGCCTGCCGGAGTGAAGGTTGATACAGAGTTTTTGTATTCTGAGATGGACAAGAGGCGCCCCGGCAAAAACAAGCTCTCAACGCAGAGAAACGAAGAGGATATGCCAGAAATTTTGAGTGGAGTATTCGAGGGGACAACCACAGGTACGCCAATAGCGGTACTTATCCGAAACAAAGATCAAAAATCAGGCGATTATACCGCCATAGCAAATAGTTTTCGTCCAGGACACGCAGACTTTGGATATATGAGCAAATACGGTATTAGAGACTACCGAGGCGGTGGACGAAGCTCAGCTAGAGAGACGGCGGCTAGAGTAGCGGCGGGGGCTTTTGCCAAAATGCTTTTAAGAGAGTTTGGGATATCGGTGGAGTATGGTGTGTTTCAAATTGGCTCAGTGATTGCAAAAGTAGAGGACTTTGATTTTGCCAAAAATAGCGAAATATTTGGACTCTGCCCCATTAGTGAAGCGGCAATGAAAGCGGCTATTGAAGAGGCGAGGGATGCGCACGACTCCGTGGGCGGCGCCGTCAAAGTTAGGATAAAAGGAATCCCAGCAGGGCTTGGCGAGCCCTTGTATCACAAATTTGACTCCGAGCTTGGAGGGCTAATGATGGGCATTAACGGCGTAAAAGCGGTAGAGATAGGCGCAGGCATCAAAGCTTCATCGATGAAGGGAAGTGAAAATAACGACCAAAGATACAAAAACGGCTTTTTATCAAACAATGCAGGCGGTATACTAGGCGGTATTAGCACGGGGCAAGATATTGAGCTAAAAGTCTATTTTAAGCCAACTCCATCGATATTTTTGCCACAAAAAACAATAAATATAAATGGAGAGGAGGAGATGATGAACCTAAAAGGTAGGCACGATCCTTGCATAGCAACAAGGGGTGCGGTGGTAGCGGGAGCTATGGCGGCGCTTGTTACGGCGGATATGCTACTTTTGAATGCTAGCTCAAGGCTGAATAATCTCAAAAAAATTTACGCTACTTTTTCCTAATATGTGTTACAATACTCAATTCAAGAACCGTTGCCTTGAGATCCATAAAAGCTAAAATAAGGAATTTTAAATGAAAATAAATATTGCTATTTTGTCAGCCGCTTTGCTATTTGGATTATCGCTATGCGGTTGTGCTACGAATTTTGCTAGTTGGGATGATTGGAAGGCGGATAAGGCAGGCGAGAGATATGCCGCTGAGGTTCTTACAAGCGAAGTAAAAGATGGCGTAATTTACGGCACGGCTAGGGTTTATTCTACGGGAAATGTAGTAAACTATGTTCAAAAACCATATCTTAAAACAACACTCCCTTTCTCTAAAGGTACAACTATTTTTGTTGATAAAAAATAGCTTTTAAGTACTAAACGGCAACGGTATCTTATTTTGCGCTCGTAGCTCAGCTGGATAGAGTCTCAGATTGCGATTCTGAAGGTCACAGGTTCGAATCCTGTCGAGCGCGCCACTTAAGCGTCTCACAATATTCTTAATGTCTCCACAAAAAAATACCAATTCAGATAGAATATTTATTCCATAGCAGTATAAAATATTAAAGATATAGACTAAAAACTTAGGAGAAATTCTCATGAGCAAAAAGGAAAGAAACTTTACAGTTGAATTTAAAGCTAAAGTGGCGCTTGAGCTACTCGAAGAGGGAGTTGATGAGGTAGCAAGCAAATACGATTTACTGCCAAAAAGCTTGCAACAGTGGAGTTTCTAGACAATGCTGCAACTCATATTTGATAAGAGTGCAGTAGTAAAAGAATATAAAGAGGAGATAAAAAGCCTAAAAAGAAAAAGACCAAATAGCTAAGAAATTAGGAGAGGTCATAGTAGAGAGGGACTTAAGCAGTGGGATGCAAACAAAGCGGAATTCCGCAGCAAAGCGAGGAAACTATACAGCCAAAATAGCATATCCAGATACTTAAAAGTAATGATATAGCTATATCTATAACGGAGTCATGAGTAAATACTTGCATTGCGGCAAAGATAAATCAATAGATAATATAGCAATAGAGAGGTTTTTTTGTCCTCACTTCGCTGCGGAATTCCGCTTCGCTACATGAACTCTAAAATATGGCAATATCTATATCAATGATTACAAATCAATCAAAGAACTAAAAGATGGGGTAGCAAAATATATTAACAAATATAACTTTAGAATATTTCACTTGAGGTATAGGTTATCAAAAACCTATGAATCTATATTTGAAATCTATTCAAAATGTGGCATAGGGTAACAGGCGTTGGTAGGGAATAAATTAAGTGATAAGATTGTCTTGACAAATGGGGGCAGTTTAGTGTGGTTTTGATATTATTTTCTACACATTTATCTAGATGAGAAAAAGGTAAAACTAATATCTCAACTTCTTGATTTAAATATTCTTTTGGTATACGAACATTATAAAATTCACTTGTTGGCTTAATAATCTGTCTTAACATTTTAAATCCTTATAGTTGTTTTATTTTAGACTATTTTTTAAAGATGACTGGTGAAATTATTGTTTAATTTTTTGGGCATTATACTTATTTTATATCATGCAATTTCAGTACAAACTCCACCTCTCCCGTGCCGATGCGAAGTTGTTTGGCTATCTCTTCTATTGAAAAACCGTTTGAAAAAAGAGTTACTATTTTGTTTTCGTCAAGTCCGGTAGAGCTTGGTGTGACTGATGTGAGCGGGCGCACCTTGTTTTCTAGGTCTAGGTATCTTTCCACTATGCTTTCTTTAAATTCCAAATTGTCTTTTTGGAGTTCGTGGAACTTGTCTATAATGACGCGGCTAACTTCGGAGAACTCTTCTAGCTCTGTTGCGCTAGCGCCACCCCCGTGATGAACGCTGTTTTTGGCTTTTATCTCTTTTTCTAATTTGTGTATATTTTGATTAAGAAGGTCAAATGTCTTTTCATAGAGCTTTAGCTTTTTGTTGATGGCGCTCTCTCTGATGTAAACGAATATAAAAAGAAAGAAAACTGCTATACTGATGAGCGCTACAAGTATTAAATCCATCATTTATAGAATCCTCCCTCTTGCTACTTCCTCTCTGTCTTTTGAGGCTAGATACCCGTCAAAATCAGCTTTATCATTGGGCCACATGGTTGTTATTCTGCCGTGCTCCTCATCGATTGCCTCGAAAAAAAATGGTATCTCTCTTGTCCTAAAAAGCGGCATATTTATCCTTGCATAGTATTGCGAGCCAGGCTTTAGTCCTCGTAGCTTTACCATATCAAACCATGCAAAATCTATTATCATCTCATTTGCCAGGGGTACTAGCGATTTTATATCACCTTTTATTAGTTTGGTTAAATCGTCTATTTTTTTGTGCAGCTCCGCAAGAAGTAAAATAGTCATATCGTCAGGGGCGTTTTTGCCTTCTTTGGCCTTTAATTTTTGGATAAAATCATCAACCGGATTTGAGTCTGTACCGCTAAAACTTTCAAACTCTCTGTAAAACTCATCCTTTCTAGCAGGCGACACCTCTTCAAAGCTTATATTTGCAGTAATTCTTACAAATTTCATTTATTTATCCAAATATCTGTAATAACAAATGTGAAAAATAAAATTCCAAGGTAGCCGTTCATCGTAAAAAATGCTTTGTTTATCGCACCCTTATCACGCCTGACAAAATAGTGTTCGCCAAAAAGCGCTATCGCTGCCAACAAAACACCCAACATTGACACAAATGAGAGGTTGGCAAACTCTACAAATAAAAACCAAAACAGCACAGTAAGAGTGTGGAAAAGCGCGGCAAACCACATCGCTTTAGCTTCTCCAAATACGGATGGAATAGAGTAAAGCCCCTCATTTTTGTCAAACTCCATATCCTGAAGGGCATAGAAAATATCAAAGCCGGCAACCCAAAACAATACCCCTGCAGCAAGGCAGAGACTCCAAATGGATACGCTCTCACTTACCGCTATCTCTCCGGCTATTGGGGCAAGGGCTAGGGAGAGTCCAAGTACTAGGTGCGCCGCAGATGAAAATCGCTTAAAGTACGAATACGCCGCCAAAATAGGCAAAAAAGCAAATGAGAGTTTAAACGCCAAGGAGTTGATGGCAAAAGATACAGCTACAAAACCAACTCCGCTAAAAGCGATAAAAAATAGTTGCATAGCTGCCGATACTCTGCCATCCACGCTGGGACGAGACGCCGTGCGTGGGTTTTTGGCGTCAAACTCTCTGTCAGCAAATCTATTTACCCCCATAGCAAAAGTACGGGCGAAAAAAGCCGCCAAAATACCGAGCGCTAGAAGCGATAAAGATGGCAGTCCGTGCGAAGCCACAACCATTGCAATCAATATAAAAGGCAATGAAAATATGGTGTGAGAGAGCGCCACTAGCTCTGAAAAGTGTTTGAGTTTTGCTAGAATTTTTTGACTCCCGTTTTTTTTGATTTGATTTTAGCCAAAAAGGGCTTTTTGAAGAGTTTTGTTAAAATTGCAAAATGGTAGAAGTAGCGATAATAGGCCCGACCGCTTCGGGAAAAAGCGATGTAGCTCTTAGATTGGCAGCAAAATACGGAGCGTATATACTCTCTCTTGATTCTCTTAGTTTGTACAAAGAGGTGGATATAGCAAGCGCAAAACCTTCAAAAGAGGAGCTTAAAGCTGTGCGTCATTTTGGGGTGGATATTTTGTATCCGAATGAGCCTTTTAATGCCGCTATGTTTATGGATGAATACGAAAAAGCAAAAAAAACTGCGAGTGAAGATAAGAAACATCTAATAATTGTAGGCGGCAGCTCTTTTTACCTCAAATCTATGATGGATGGGCTGAGTGATATGCCGCCAATTAGCGAGGCGGCGAGACAAAAAGCGACAGAGGCTGTAAAAAGTGATATAGATGGGGCGTATATGCTTTTAAAGAGCGTAGACCCTGAGTTTGCAGCTGGCGTAAAAAGCGCGGATAGCTACCGTATCAGTAGAGGACTTGAGATGTTTTTTGAGTTTGGCTTGCCGCCAAGCGAGCTGTTTGCTTCAATGCCGAAAAAAAAGGTTGCTGATGGGTTGCCTGTTTATGAGATACTGACTTGTAGAGATGAGCTAAGGGAGAAAATAGGGCTTCGCAGTGCAAAGATGTTTGAAGCGGGGCTGCTTGAAGAAGCGGAGTATTTGGCAAATAAATACGGCAAAGATACGAAGCCAATGGGATCTATAGGGCTCAAAGAGGCTATGCAGTATTTAGACGGCAAAGTGGGCAGAAAAGAGTGTGAGGAGCTTATTAACATCCACACATGGCAACTTGCCAAAAGACAGATTACATTCAATAAATCGCAGCTAAGCGCAACTTTTAGAGGCGATAAAGAGTCGACGCAAAAAGAGATAGAAAAATTATTTCACTGACATTACGCACAAATACGAGCGAAGCCCGTATTAGTGGCTTAGGACTAATGTCCCTTGCAACCCCC
>JAVRLX010000001.1:30901-64485 GCA_031960985.1 Campylobacterales bacterium
AAAGCTACCTGCTGACGCAGGAGAGGTAGAGGTTCTTATGCACTTTTAGTGCGTAAGGTCTGTTATTTCAATATCTCTAACGACTCTTTGCACAGATTTTTCCATGATGAATCTGCTTTTATTTTGACGCATTCTGTGAGCGCTTTTTTTGCTTTTGCCTTGTCGTTAATAGCAGTGTAGCTAGAAGAGATCTCAAAAAGCGCTCTAGCTCTATCAAAATCAGATATTTTCTTATTTAGCACACTCTCTAATATGGCGGCGGCTTTTTTGTGGTTGCCCCCTTTTGCCAGCGCGCTTGCATAATTTAGCTCAATCCAAGGGGTTTCTACAAATACTTTTATCTGATTTTGCAAATTGTACAGTTTTTCAGAGTATTTTAAGTTTAAAAGAGCATCGTTTCTACTAATCGCAAAACGGATAGCCGCCTTATATGCGCCAATGCTTCTTGGATCTTTTGGATAGCGACTCTCTATGATAGATATTGCCTCTGTCATCAAATTTGCATCTTTGTACTCAAGGGCTAACGCTGCCGCATCAAACGCTACACCTAAATAATTGTCGGTTTTATAAATTTTTGATAACGCCAAAATATCTTTTGCCGACTCGTAGGCCTCTTTTGTTTTACCTATTCGTATAGCCGCCATTTCAAATTTATAAAGCCACGGCAGTTTTGCCGCCATATCTTTGATGGCTAGCCGTCTTTTTGCCAATTCATACGCTTTTTGAATATCGCCGCTCTCCATAAAACATCCATAGAGCTTTTCCTCTTCAGACGCAAGCGGCGTAATTCTATTTTTTGCCAAAATAAGAAGCGCATCTTTACACTCTCCTGCCGCAAGTTTTGCGCTAAATAACTCTTTTTCGCTTTTTAGTATATAACCGTTTGCCTCGGCTATAAGCTCTTTTGGTAAGGTGGTTGTTTTTGGTTCAAAAGCCAAAACTTCGGCGTATTTTTTGCTCTCAGTGAGCGCTTTTAGGATTTTGATAAGCGCTTTTTGCCCAACTTGCTCTTTTGGATATTTGTCCACTATTTTTGATAGTTCGGCGATGCTCATATTTTGCTCAGCCGCAAAGTTTAATTTGTCTAGTTTGGCATCTACGAGATTGGCAAATCTGCCGGTAGGGTACTCGGCTAAGTATCTTTTGAAGTAAGCTTTTGCTTTCTCTTTATCGCCTATATTTGTCGCCCACTCACCCAGGTCGTTTAGCAGCGCTTCATAGCTCTCGCTTTTTTTGTTTAGCTTAGAAAGGGTCGCTTCACCCACCTCAATAGCTTGCGTATATATGAGCGCTTTGGCTAGTTTTTTTGCAAATGTATATGCTTTTTCTGGATCTTTGGTGATAAATCCCATGTTGCCTTTGAGGATTTTGCCGTAGTACTCTTTTGCATTATCAGTATCTCCCATAGATAGATAGGTGTCGGCGGCTTTAAATGCGGCTAATGACGCTATTTCTATATTTTTTGTTTCATATAAAGCCCTTTTATAAAGCTCCACCGCTCTTTTAGCTTTAGAGAATCTAAGCGCATCCCCATAATCTATCATAGCTTGTTTTGAAATTTCCAAAAATCCAAAATCGCTAGTAACTCTCTCAAAATAATAATCTGCATTTTTAAAATCTTGGTTGTGGGCGTACGCTTTCATGAGAGATATGAGCGCCTCCGGCGCTTTTTCATCGGCTGGGAAGTTTTTGAGCCAATTTTTACCAAGTTCTATCGCCGCCGTATTATTGGTAGTTCCACCCATTGCTACAAGAGATTTTATCCGTAGCAGTTCATATTCTGAGAAAAATATGGAGTTTGGAAAAGATTTTTGGGCTTTTTGAGCCGCATCTAAAGCGCCTTTGTAGTCGCCGTTTTCGTACATTTTTTTGACTGCATTAAATTCGGCTATATCTTGCAGTGAGTTCGTATCATTTATCGGCAATCCGTCAATATCTAGAGTTTTGACATACACATACGGGTCGCTACTGATACTAACTGGAAAGTTAAGCGCCGGAGCTTTTTTTGGGGCTATAAATTTTAACTCCTTTTCGTAGGCGACTATAACAAATTTTTTGGCTCTTTTACTAAAACCGGCCTTTTTTTCGTACTGGCTTTTTGGGTCAAAATTTTGCGAAAATATATCGGACGAGGTTTTGGAAGTTATTGCCAACTTGTATCCGCCGCTACTATATGGCGAAACTTTAAAAAATTCGCTCTCAAATCCATTAAAAGCTGTTTTCGGCGGCGTAGAAAATTCACAAATATAACTATTTTTCGCAGCTCCGTCCGCCTCGTTTTTGTAACATATAAAAGGTTCTGTGCTCTCTAAGTTTAAAATAGAGTATTTGTCGTTTTTGCTTTTACCGAGTTTTACCTCGATATCCAATGCAAAAAGAGAAGTCGCCAAAAGAGCTAAAGTAATTATTTGTTTAAGCATAAGTTTATTTTACAGCCCCACTGTTTAAAAATGAATCTAGAAGTATTTTTGCTTTTTTTGCTATTTTTTCATCCGTTTTGATATTAAACCACCGAAACTGTCTTCCGCTTTGCTCTCTGCCTGTAAGTAAGTCGCCTGAATCTCTGTATTGCAAGTCGAGCTCTGCAATGTCAAAACCGCTTTTTGTAGCGGCAAATTTTTGAAGTCTTTCATTTTGAGTGTTGTTGGTATAAAGAAAACACCACCCCTCTTTTGTGTTTCTAGCGACTCTGCCTCTGAGCTGGTGAAGGCTTGCAAGCCCTAGCTTCTCTGCTCCTACAATGACTATCGTAGAGAGCTTTGGCAGGCTGATGCCTACTTCCATAACGGTTGTAGACAAGATAAGCTCTCCGCCGTTTCTAAACTCCAAAAACACATCCTCTTTTGCAATATCTTTGCCATGCGTAACAAAGACCTTTTTAAAATGCTTTTTCCAAAACCCCTCCGCCTCTTCAAGCGACATATATGAGGCGGTGTCGCTTTTTTCCACAAGCGGATAGATAAGCGCCACTTGAAACCCTCTCTCTATTTCGCTTTTGATGTGGGCAAACAGCTCTTTAAAGTCATCCTTGGAGATAATTTTTGTATCTATTTTTTTCTCAACAGGCATCTCTTTTATCATTGTTATATCGGCTAGCGTCGCCTCAATAAGAGCTTGCGTTCTAGGTATCGGCGTGGCGGAAAATTGGAAGTAGTGTGGACGCGTTGAGCCATTGCTAACGAGCTTTGAGATGAGGTGTCTTTGATTTGTGCCAAAACGGTGCTGCTCGTCTACAATAAGCGTTTGGCAGATTGGAAGTTTTTTGTACAAAAGCGCATGCGTTCCGATGAGAAAATCGGCCTTTTGTATCTCTTCGTCTTTGGCTTTGGAGCTTTGCGTAACAAGTAGCGTATTAAGAGAGAGATATTTTTTTGCCTCTTCGTATATTTGGTTTGCAAGTATCGCCGTGGGCGCCAAAAGAGCCGTTTTACCTTTGCCAGTCATATGCGCAAGGGCAAGAATAACCGTAGTTTTGCCACACCCCACATCACCTATTATGACTCTTTTTGCTTGAATACTCTTTTGTATATCACATCTGCACGCCTCTATCGCCGCCATTTGGTCGTTTGTCGGGGTAAATGGTAGTTTGTCCAAAAACTCTGCAATCGGTTTTGGTTTTACGGCGGTTGCGGGAAGCTTTAGTTTTTTTGATGAGAGTAGCTTTAGATAGTTATATATCTCTAACAATTTTAGGCTCTCTATAAGCTCTTTTTTTAGCTCTCCATTTTCATACAACTCTGCTACAGATGTTGGAAAGTGCAACTTTAGTATATTCTGAGCGCTCTTTTCATCTACCCCTTCGCGCAACAGGGCAGGTAGTGTTAGATATTTTGAGACGAGTAGCTTGTGTGTTTTGTTTTGTGAGCCCTTAGCGTATATTTTGTTTATTTCACCTATTGCCGTAATTTTTTTTGGGTGAATTATGGATAGATATGGATAGTGTGATATTTTGCCGTAGAGATAGAGCGTTTCGCCTATGCTAAAGAGGTTTTGTTGATAATGTTTGGGCGAGAAAAAAACCGCTCTTATATGGCCGCCGCCGTGCGAGAGAAGTCGCAAATCAAATGTGAGAGTTTTTGGGGTTTGGCGCTTTGCGGTAGCTTCGCAATGGATGGCGCAAAACTCATTTTCTTTTAAAGGTTTGTTGATGCTGAAGTCTTCGTATTTTTGCGGAATGGCGAGGGCTAGCTCCAAAAGAGAGGATAGCCCGAGTTTTTTTAGCCTCTCCTCATCCTCTTTTGCAAAAATCATCTATTTGGTGACGATGGATATCGTAAGTTCAGTTATTTCCGGGTGGTTTTTGATAAATTCGTTTAACTCTTGAAGGGTTGTATTTTTGATAAGCTCCAACTCCTCCTTGTAGTATCCTATTTTTTGCCCCAGATAAAACTCGTTAAAACTTCTTGAGAGCCTTTGAGAAAGTGTCTCGGCTCTTAGCGGTTCGCTTCCTAGTATAAAATTTTTGGCTCCGTCAAGCTCTTTTTGGGTGACTCCATCTTTGACAAATTCGTTAATCGTTTTTTTGACTAGCTCTTTTGCCCTCTCTTCATTTTCCGGTTTTGTTTGTAAATATCCTGAGAAATAAGAGTTTGTTTTTGAGAGGTTAAATCTGCCGTATGCGGAGTATGCAAGTCCGTTTTTGACCCTAATAATCTCCATAAGGCGACTTCCAAATCCGCTTGAGCCTAGAATAAAGCCCGCAAGCCTTGCTTTGTATGCCTCTTTATCATTAGCTTTGATGTTTGCTGGCGCGCCAAAATATATGTATGCTTGCTCCGTTTTTTTCTTGATTTTTATCTCTTTGCCGCTACTTTTTGCTTCAAAAAACTGCTCTTTAGGGGCGCTCCCTTTTTTGTTTAATACGCTTAATATTTTTTTGGCGTAGCTTGTCGCCTCCATCTCACTGAGGTCGCCGCCCACTACTATAACAGAGTTTGCTAGAGTCATATTGCCGCTTAAAAACTCTTTTATTTCAGCTAATCCTATTTTTTCGACATCTGCCTTTGTGCCAAGAGGGTCGTTTTCAAGCGGTGTGCCTTTGAATATCTCTTTTTTTAGCGCCGCATCTGCCACATGGTCGAAGTCATCCTCTCTTTTGGCTATTTGCGACATGGTCATAAGTTTTAATTTTTTTAGCGTATCTTCGGAGTAGTTTGGATCTCTCAAAAGCTCTTCAGTTAGTTTGACGGCATCCTCCAAATACTCTTTGAGGCACGAAAATTCTATTCCGGCAGTCTCAAAGCCGCTATATGCGGAGAGCTTTATCGCTTTTTCGTCAAGGAGCGTGGCAAACTTCGTTGTTCCAAGCTTTTTTGTCCCTTCGTTTAAAAGCCTAAAAGAGAGTTTTGATATACCTCTTTTGTCGCCATCTTTGATCGAGCCTGCATCCATAAATACGACTTTCATCGTAACTGTTGGAAGAGTTCTATCCTCTTCAAATATTACCGGAACCTTGATGCCGTCTATCTCTAAATGCAAAAGTGTGTTAGCCATTAATAAACCTTGAATAAATATTAAAAATAGGATCTTTTTCATTCGTAAACTTTTAAAATTTCATACGCCGTGTTGCGCTTTGCCGGTATCTCTCCAGCATCTTTAATGAGACGAACTATCTCATCCTCCGCCATCTTGTTTGCCGCTCCAGCCGCCGCTACGACATTTTCCTCCATCATTGTGCTCCCCATATCGTTTGCTCCAAAAAACAACGCTGTTTGACCTATGTGTGAGCCTTGCGTTACCCACGAGCTCTGCAAATTTTTGAAGTTGTCTAGATAAAGTCTTGAAAGCGCCAAAATCCGTAAATATCTGTTTGAAGTCGCCTTTGTAATATTTGGATACTCCCTAAAAAGCGGGGTGTTATCAGGCTGGAATGACCACAAAATAAAAGCCCGAAAGCCCCCAGTTTCATCTTGAAGAGCCCTTAGTTTATCTAAATGCTCTATTATCTCCTCATCTGTCTCAACAGAGCCAAACATCATCGTAGCGGTTGTTTTCATCCCTATCTCATGCGCTGTTTTGTGAATATTTAGCCACCCTTCGGCGTTTTGCTTGTTTGGGGAGATAATATTTCGGACTCTATCGACTAATATCTCAGCTCCAGCGCCGGGGATTGAAGATAGCCCTTTTTTTTGAAGCCTTAAAAGCGCCTCTTTTTCGCTAATTTTTGAAACCTTTGCGATATATGCTATCTCTGCCGCCGAAAATCCGTGTATTGTAATTTGCGGGAACTTTGTATGAATATACTCAACCATCTCTTCGTAATAATCTATTGTTAGCTTTGGATGCACACCACCTTGAAAGAGTATTTGAGTGCCGCCTATCGCTATTAGCTCCTCTATTTTTTGCGATATGGTCTCAAAGTCGAGTACATAGCCATCCTTGTCATTGACGCCACGCTTAAAAGCGCAAAATTTACACCCTGCGTTGCAGATATTTGTGTAGTTTATATTTCTATCAACGATAAAGGTTGTTATTTTGTCTTTGTGCATTTGTTGTTTGACTTCGTACGCCCGTTTGCCTAGCTCCAAAAGAGGCGAATTGCGCAAAAGATCCAATGCTGTTTGTTTAGTTAGTCTTGACATAACTTTTATTGTAGACAAAAAATGTTTTTTTTATGATTAAGGCGGTACAATTTCGGCGCTCACAAAATACGGATAAGGCCTAAATTGAGTACTCTCGACATTATAGTTTTATTTTTGGTTTTTGCGCTCGGGCTAAAAGGTTTTCTGCACGGTTTTATCAAAGAAATAGCGGGTTTGGTCGCTATAGTCGGCGGAATTTTTTTGGCGTCTAGATTTTCACCCTCTTTTACTGATTTTTTTGTCCATATGTTTAATCTAAAAAGCGCTACTACGGCGTCAGTTGTATCGTTTATTGCTCTTTTTGCAGTTATTTGGTTTGGTATCACATTTGCCGCTTCGCTTGTTTCAAAGGCGGTAGATATGAGCGGTATGGGTATTGCCGATAAAATACTAGGATTTGTGGCCGCCGGTGGGAAGATATTTTTGATACTCTCCGTTATTGTTTTTGCCCTTTCTAATATTTCGCTTTTGCAAAATAAGTTAGCGGAGGCGGCAAAAGACAGTTTTATGTTTGAGCCGATGAGGGCGACTGGCGCTTTTATTATGAAGCTAAAGCCTGAAGATTTGAATGCCTCCTCTATCACGGATAAAGTCAAAGAAGAGGCCCTAAAGGAAGCTACCAAAGAGATAAATCAAACATTGGGTGCTAAAAAATGACAAAAGGAAAATCGGTCGATGCTCTAATAGCTAAACTTAGAGAAAGGGTAAAAGAGCGAAACCTCAAAAACACTACGCAAAGAGAAGTAATCATTCGGGCAATGTTTAAACACAAGGGGCATTTTACGCCAGAGGAGATACTCTCGTTTGTACAAAAAGAAGAAAACGGCAAAAATATCGGTATAGCTACAGTTTACCGCGCTTTGAATTTTTTTGAACAAGAGGGATTTGTGGTTAGCATTTCGTTTGGGGCCGATGGGAAAAGATATGAGCTCAATATCAAAGAGCACCATGACCATATGATTTGTAACGAGTGTGGGAAAATTATAGAATTTGAATCGGCTGAGATAGAAAAGTTGCAAGAAGCAGAAGCCGCTAAAAAAGGGTTTCTTATTAAAGACCATGCAATGCAACTCTATGGCATATGCAAAGAGTGTCAACAAAAAGGGAAGGGAAAAAATTAAATAAATGTTTGACAACATATATACACAGCAGAGAATAGAAAAAGCAGAACTTCTAAGAGGAATGGGCAAAAACCCATATACTTCGCTTTCAAAAAGAGATACTAGCGCCATAGAATTTATAAATAATAACCAATATATTTTTGACCTTGAAGAGGGGAACAAAAAAAGCGATAAGATTTACACCGTAGCCGGAAGAATAAAATTTTTAAGGCTTATGGGTAAGGCGGCATTTGCAAAGATAGAAGACGAATCCGGAGCGCTTCAAATATACTACTCCAAAAACGACCTTGGCGATTGGTTTGGCGAGCTTGTTAAACTAGCAGAAGTGGGCGACATTGTAGAAGTTAGCGGTTATGCGTTTGTAACCAAAACGGGCGAGCTTACTATGCACGCGCTGGGAATGGAGATACTCACAAAAGCGGTAAATCAACTCCCAGAGAAGTTCCACGGCCTAACCGATATGGAGATAAGATATAGACAAAGATATCTAGACCTTATCATGAACCGTGATGTGCTGAATACCCTTAAAACAAGGAGCCGCATTGTAAGTCTTGTTAGACGCTTTTTTGAAAACGAAGGGTTTTTGGAGGTTGAAACCCCTATGCTTCATCCGATAGCAGGCGGCGCCACTGCTAGACCGTTTATCACCCACCACAACGCATTAGGCGAAGATAGATACCTTAGGATTGCCCCTGAGCTTTACCTCAAAAGACTAATAGTCGGCGGTTTTGAAGCGGTATTTGAAATCAATAGAAGCTTTAGAAACGAGGGTATTGACCATACGCATAACCCTGAATTTACGATGATTGAGTTTTATAGAGCGTACAAAAACTACGAATATCTGATGGATTTAACCGAAAAGCTATTTGGTTATTTGATAGAAAATTTAGGGCTTTTCTATAAAATTGCTATTGGAGAGTGTGAGGTTGATTTTACAAAATTTAGCAGAATAGATTACATAAAATCTTTAACAGATATTGGTGGTGTGCCAGTCGAGGTTTTAAAAGATAGAGACACTATCAAAGCATACCTAAAATCAAAAGAGATAGAATTTGAAGAAAAGCTAAATTACGGCGAGCTTTTAGGCGAGTTATTTGACAATTTTGTTGAAAAAAAACTAATCAATCCAACTTTTGTGACCGGTTTTCCGGTGGAGATTTCCCCACTTGCCAAAAGGAGTGAAACAAATCCCGATATTACCGATAGATTTGAGCTATTCATTGCAGGGCGCGAAATTGCAAACGGTTTTAATGAGCTCAACGACCCAATCGATCAATACGAGAGATTTAAAAAGCAAGTAGAGGCCAAGGCGGCTGGCAATGTAGAGGCAAACGATATGGATGAGGATTTTATTGAGGCGCTCAAATACGGGATGCCTCCGACTGCAGGGGAGGGGATTGGTATCGATAGACTTGTTATGCTACTAACTGGTAAAGAGTCCATTAAGGATGTCATTTTGTTTCCAGCAATGAGAAGATTAAATTAATTAAAGGATAAAAAGATGGGTTTTTTGGAAAATAGCGACAGAGAAGTTTATGAGATATTGCAAAAAGAGCTTGATAGACAAACGCATCACCTTGAGATGATAGCTTCAGAGAATTTTACATTTCCAAGTGTTATGGAAGCTAGCGGAAGTATTTTTACAAACAAATATGCCGAAGGGTATCCGTACAAAAGATATTACGGCGGTTGCGAATTTGCCGATGAGGTAGAGCAATTAGCAATTGAAAGAGCTAAAAAACTATTTGGGTGCGAATATGTAAATGTTCAACCACACTCAGGCTCACAAGCAAATGGAGCTGTATTTGCCGCGCTCTTAAAACCTTACGACAAAATACTTGGAATGGATTTATCACACGGCGGACACCTTACGCATGGCGCAAAAGTCAGCTTTAGCGGTCAAAACTATGAGAGCTTTTCGTATGGCGTGGAGCTTGATGGTTATATTGATTACGATAGAGTTCAAGATATAGCAAATATTGTAAAACCAAAGATGATTATCTGCGGCGCTAGCGCATATTCAAGAGAGCTCGATTTTAAAAGATTTAAAGAGATAGCCGACTCAGTAGGGGCGCTACTTCTTGCCGATATTGCTCATTATGCGGGACTTGTAGCGGCAGGCGAATATCCAAGCCCATTCCCATACGCCGATGTTGTAACCACCACTACGCATAAGACTCTTAGAGGCCCAAGGGGTGGGATGATTATGACAAATAACGAAGAGATAGCCACCAAAATAAATAAAGCTGTATTTCCAGGTTTGCAAGGCGGTCCGCTTGTCCACATCATAGCGGCAAAAGCGGTTGGTTTTGGGGAAAATCTAAAACCTGAATGGAAGACATACGCAAAGCAAGTTAAGGCTAATATTAAGGTTTTGGCGGAAATTTTGGTAAACAGAGGGTACGATATAGTATCTGGTGGTACAGATTCGCACCTTGTTCTTGTTAGCCTTTTAAACAAAGATTTCTCCGGTAAAGACGCAGATGCGGCTTTGGGGCGCGCAGGAATTACGGTAAACAAAAATACCGTTCCAGGGGAGACTAGAAGTCCTTTTGTTACAAGCGGTATTAGAATTGGCTCACCTGCTTTGACCGCTAGAGGGATGAAAGAAGAAGAATTTAAAATAATAGCAAACGCAATATGCGATGTTTTTGATGATATAAATAACGAAGCAAAACAAAAAGAGATAGCCTCTAAAATGAGCGAGCTTGCCTCTAAATTTGTAATTTATGATAGAGCCATATATTAAAACCATTTAAGGAAATAGCGCCAGATGTACAATGTAGATATTAAACTTATTAAGATGTGCACGACGCACTATTGGCAAAAAAGAGATTTTGGAAGCGAGAAAATAGAATTTAAGGGCAAAACATATTTTAATAAATTTGAAAGAGTAGATAAGCCTCTTACTATGCAAGTTATGAGCGACCATCAAGAGGGGAAAATTACAGTAGCCCACTCCCTAATACTGCCAAACCAAAAAGTGGAAAATATTGTTTTTGATTATAATGGGAGAGACCCTGAGAGGTTTTGGCATAGGGCGCAACTTTTGTTTAGAGAAGAGGGATTTATTAACTTTACAGCGTATAAAAGCAAAACAGAGGGGCATTTGCATCTGTATATTCACAAAGGGCATACTACGCTTCATGAGGGGATACACCTTGCAAAGACACTCTCTATGAAACTAGCTCAAAGATTGCCAACACAGTGGAATGTATTTCCAAACGATCAAATTCCACCAGAATTTAATATATTAGTTTTACCTTATGAGCTTTATCAAAAAGAGCGCGGGGCATCTTGGTCAAAACATTTATAATCAAATAGGGGGTAATGCAGATGGATGATAAAAACGAGTTAAACGACCTGCTTCTTGGCAATCAAAAAGAGAGTAGTTCGAGTAAAAAATTTTTCCTTATTGCCGCGGGCGTACTGCTTTTGTTTTTTATTATTATCGGAATTATGAAGTTTATGGGCTCGTCCGATACTAAACAGCCGCTTCCAATAACCTCCACAGAACAATCCAAAAAGCTGCCTGAAGCTACGGTTAAAGCGCCCGTTGCATCGACGGCGGATATGAATACAGGGACGCCTTTAAAGGTTGATAACAATGCCGAAAATGCGGCTGATGAAAAACTAAATGCGATAGTAAAAAAGTTGCAGCAAGATGCGCAGACTCACGCAAATGCGTCGGCGCCTGAGCCTGTTGCAGTAACAACAAAGCAGGTTGCGCCGCCGATAAAACAAGATACTGGGACAGTGCAGCCAAAACAGCAACCTAAAACAACAGTTATTACCGTCCCAATTAAGACAGCTCCAGTAGAACATTCGCAAAAAGAGCCAGTAAAAAAACAAGATGTGAAAACAGCTTTTAAAGACGCCACAAAAAATGTTGCAAAACCAAAACAGCCTCAACCACAAAAACAACCGGTAAAACAAGTTGACGCAAAAGCGCAAACTGCCCCGGCGGCAAGCGGTTCGTACTATATTCAGGTGGGGTATTTTGAGAATGAAGCTTCCGCCAAAGGGTTAAGAGAGAAAGTAAACAGTATCGGTTTTGGTTCTACTACCAAGCAGGCGGTTAAAAACGATAAAAATATTACGAAAGTTTGGGTAGGACCATTTGAGTCAAAAGAGGAAGCCATCAAAGCTCTTCCGAAAATAAGAGAGCAAATTAAAAGTGATGCGTTTTTGGTTAAGGGTCAGTAGTTGCAGTACAAATCAGTTTTTATAGACCAGTTTACCCCTATAGCGTTTTATGCGAAGCTAAAAGAGCGTTTTAAAGACGAAAGACTTTTTTTACTTGAGAGCGCTACAGTAAACGAGTTTGGAAACTTTAGTTACATTTTTATTGGAGAGAGGGAGAGAGTCTCTTTTAAAAGCGGTGTGACAACATATATAGACGAAAACGGCGTAATATCAAAAATAAAAAAAGAGCCGCTGGCGTTTTTGGAAGAGCACTACAAAAAACTGGATTTTTCTAAGTATGCTCAGATGTCAGGTAGCGTCGGGCTTGGCTTTGTAGATGGTTTTGTCGGTTTTGTCGGGTATGACATAATAAAAGAGTTTGAGCCTGTCTTAAAGGCCTCTATGGACCGACTTGTCGATGAGACGAATACGCCTGATTTTGATATGATACGCCCAAAAATCGTTATTGGCTATTCGCATAAAAATTGCAAACTGACTATGATGTCTACCATCCTGCCGCTTGCGGCGCTTGAGGAGATTGAATCTCTTTTGCTCTCTGATTATTCCACTATACCCCTTGTAAAACCAACCGGAAGTTTTATCCAAAAAAGTATGCTAACCGACGAGCAGTTTAAAGACGGCGTACAAAAAGCCAAAGAGCATATTAGATGCGGAGATGTATTTCAGATACTGGTTGCCAACAGGGTAAGCGTAGAGGCAAAAGTAGATGCATATAGTTTTTACAGGGTCCTAAGAGCCAAAAATCCATCGCCATATATGTATTTTTTGGAATATGAAGATTTTAGCATAGCCGGAAGTTCGCCAGAGGTTATGATAAAACTAGAAAATGGTGAAATTTTGATACGCCCTATTGCCGGCACTAGAAAACGAGGACGGGATATACAAAAAGATTTGGAGCTAGAGGCGGAGATGCTCTCTGACCCAAAAGAAAAAGCTGAACATATTATGCTTGTGGATCTTGCAAGAAATGATATAGGCAGAGTAAGTAAGACGGGAAGCGTTAAAGTTGGGGAGCTGATGCGAGTGGAGAGATATTCTCATGTAATGCATATGGTTAGCGATGTCACCGGAGAGTTGGAAGAGGATAAAAATATGTTTGATCTTTTTAGGGCAACATTTACGGCTGGAACAATGACCGGAGCTCCAAAAATCAAAGCGATGGAGATAATAGCCGCATTAGAGGGTGTGAAACGAGGATTTTATAGCGGCTCAGTCGGCTATTTTGGGTTTGATGGCAATATGGATTTTGCAATAACGATACGAACCGCGCTTATCAAAAAAGATAAAATAATATTTCAGGCGGGAGCGGGCATTGTGGCCGATAGCGTCCCAGAATTAGAGCTACTTGAGATTAAAAACAAGCTTGCGGCAAATATATCTAGTTTTGAGGATCTAAAAAATCTTGAATAAAAGGCTATTTGCCCTTTTTGGCAACCCTGTATCCCACTCAAAATCCCCGCTACTACACAACTCTCTTTTTAGGCATCTAGGCATTGACGCATGCTATACAAGGTATTTATTAGAAGACGGAAGCTATCTCAAGGAGAAGTTTTTTTCTTTAGGGCTTAGTGGAATAAATATTACCGTTCCGTTTAAAGAAAATGCATATGAAGCTTGCGATAAACTAGATGAATATGCGAAAAATATCGGCGCCGTCAACACAATAGTATTAAAAAATGAAAAATTACACGGTTTTAATACTGATGCGCCAGGATTTATCGCCTCGTTGGATGGTTTTTTACCAAGTAATGCTTTAATATTGGGGGCTGGAGGTACGGCTAGAGCTTTGGCGTTTGCATTAAGAGCAAACGGAGTATCAGTTGTTATTGCCAATAGAAGCGAAGGAAGATTGGAGTTTTTTAGGCAAAATGGCTTTAAAACAACAACTTATGATTTATTGAATGAAGATATTGATTTTGAGCTAATTGTAAACACTAGTAGCGCAGGTCTTGTATCTGATGATTTGCCATGTCAAATAGATAAGTTGTCAGCGCTAATGTCAAAAACAAAATTTGCATACGACTGTATCTACAAAGAGACGCCGTTTTTGAAGATGGCGCACAACCTTGGCATAAAACATAAAAATGGACTAGATATGCTTATATGGCAAGCATTTTTTGCATTTGAATTATTTGTTAACAAGCAGGTGGATAAAAAATTGATTGAAGTAATGAGAAACGCAGTTTAAAGATAAAAAACCTAAAGCCCGAAGGCTTTAGAGTGGGTGTTAGTGGCTTTTGTTAGCTTCAGCAGTAGCGTTAGCTTCAGCAGCTGGTGCAGTAGCGTTAGCTTCAGCAGCTGGTGCAGTAGCGTTAGCTTCAGCAGCCGGTGCAGTTACATTAGTTTCAGTAGTAGCGTTAGCTTCTTCATGAGCTTTTTTTGAACAACCAGAGAATGCAATACCTGCGATTACAAGAGCAGCAACTAGAACTTTTTTCATTTTGATATTTCCTTATTTTAAAATTGAATTGGGACAACCCACAAAATACCCTAACAAGGGAACCAACGACCGCCGCCTAGATTTATTTGAATTTTGCTATATGCTTTTTACAGGCAAGTGACAAAATCCAAAAAATCTTCAAAATTTTAAAGAGCCGTACAATTTAAGCTAAGCTTAAGATTTATGAAAAACCCCTATTTTATAAGGCTTCAGCATAAAATCGTAACGCAGCTAAATCAAAGCCGCAATTATACAATATAACAACTTTAAAAAAGCCTTAAGTCGTTTGATTTTTAGCCCCTTTTTTTATCCCCCGTTTATAAAAACTCTTACCTACTTTTTGGTATAGTGCGAAAGCATTTTAGGCGCAATATTTTACTAGGAAAGATGAAAATATGATACTGCTTACTCCAGGACCAACCGCAGTTCCAGAATCGATTAGAGCTGCAATGTCTACTGAGACAATCCATCACAGAACAAAAGAGTTTGAAGCTATCTTTGCAGATACTAGAGATATGCTTAAAAAATTATTTGGTATGCCTGAAGCATTGATGTTAGCCTCAACTGGCACTGGGGCTATGGAGGGGGCCGTACTTAATTTGACACATAAAAAAGCTTTAACTATCAATGGTGGAAAATTTGGCGAGAGATTTGGCAAAATAGCAAAAGCTTTTAATTTGCCACATACTGAGATATTTGTAGAGTGGGGAGAGAGTGTTAACACTCAAAGAGTAGTTGAAGAGATAAAAAAAGATGCCCAGATAGACGCTATTTTTATTCAAATATGCGAATCCTCCACTGGGGTTCGTCATCCAGTCGAAGAGATTGCAAGTGAAGTTAAAAAAATAAACCCCGATGTTATGATAGTAGCCGATGGAATAACGGCTGTAGGAGTTGAGCCTATAGATGTATCCAATATTGATTGTTTAATTACCGGTAGTCAAAAGGCGTTAATGCTCCCTCCAGGTCTTGCAATGATGGGGCTAAGTGAGCGTGCGGTTGCAAAAATAGAGGCAAAACCTGCTGGTTTTTATTTTAATCTTGCGACTGAGCTAAAAAATCAGCGCAAAAATACAACCGCTTGGACTGCGGCAACTACACTTATTATAGGGCTTCAAAAAGTTCTGAGCGATTTATTTGCAAAAGGGATAGAGGAAAAATATAAAGAGGTGGCAAAAATAGCTAAGGCAACAAGGGCTGCTCTTGACGCCATAGGACTTAATAAGTACCCTACAAATCCAGCCCTTTCAATGAGTACATACAAATTTGATGGGGCAAATGCCTTAAGAAAACTTTTGCAAAATGAGTTTAAGGTAAATATAGCTGGCGGACAAGATCATCTAAACGACAAAATTTTTAGAATAAACCATATGGGCTATGTAGAGGTTTATCACGCCGCTTGGGCTGTTGAGGCAATAGAGATAGCTATGGAAAAATTAAATATAAGAGAGTTTGACGCATCCGCTTCAAAAGCGTTTGCAAAAAGCTTTTATTTGGAAAGGTAATTTTTTGGCTTTTGAACACGAAATACCAAAAGGCGGCAAGCTCTATTTTGGTAAAAGCGCAGCGCTAAAGAGGGAAATTGAAAATAAAGCGGTATCTATCTTAACAGCGAGTGGTTTTGAAGAGATAGTAACCCCTTTTTTTACCTACCAAAAATACCAAATCAGCTCCCAATCTGATGCAAAAAGCATTATACGACTTGCCGATTCAAATAATAGCTCTCTAACACTAAGGGCTGACAGCTCTCTTGATGTAGTCCGTATAATCACAAAAAGATTAGGGCGAAGCACCGATCATAAAAAATGGTTTTATGTCCAACCAGTTTTTCATTTTCCATCTACTGAGATAAATCAAATTGGGGCTGAGCTATTAGATTTTGAAGATGTTGCTTATGCGGCAAATTTAGCAATTGAGATTTTTAGAGGTATTGGATTTGAGCCAATTTTGCAACTTTCAAATATTGCCCTTGTCAAAGCGGTAGCGAGTGAGCTTAAAATAGATCTTGATCCTTTTAGAAAAAACGATTATTTTAGGTTAAAATCTTTTGAGATTGATTGGCTTAATTTATTGCTTGATATGCAAACAAAAGATGAGTTAGATTTGGCACTAAAGATAGCTCCTAAATCTGTAGCTATAGAGCTATTAAAACTAAACGATATTTGTGCCAAGCTAAATTATGACAATATAGTTTTGGCGCCACTTTATGTCCCAAAATCGAGTTACTATAGTGATTGTTTTTTTAGAATGCTTGAAGGAAATGATGTCTACTCTCGAGGTGGCAACTATATATCAAACCATAAACACTCTTGTGGTTTTGCAATTTATACAGATAACATTATTAAAAGGCTTAGTATATGAGTTTTAAAAAACAAGCGGATTTGATAGTTGGACTCCAGTGGGGCGACGAAGGCAAGGGCAAGATAGTAGACCTGCTTGCATCCAAATATGACTATGTTGTTAGATATCAAGGCGGGCATAATGCTGGTCATACCATAGTACTTGACGGTAAAAAAGTAGCCTTACACCTTATTCCTTCGGGCATTTTGAATCCAAAAGCAATAAATATTATCGGTAACGGCGTTGTTGTATCTCCATCACACCTTATTGAAGAGATGAGGCAATTTGAGAAATTAGAAGGAAGACTTTTTATATCTGATAGGGCGCATATGATACTCCCTTATCATGCAAAAATAGATGCCGCAAAAGAGAAAATGAGAGGCTCAAATGCTATAGGGACAACAGGGAGAGGAATAGGTCCTTGTTATACCGACAAAGTCGCTAGAAGCGGTTTTATGATGATGGAGCTTTTGGATGAAGAGGCTTTGTCTAAAAAACTTGAAACTTATTTTTTAGACAATAAAAAGCTGTTTGAGGCGTACGGTCTTGAAATTCCAAAATTAGATGAATTAAAAAAGGAGCTTAGTTGGTATAAAGAAGCATTGAAGCCATTTATAGCTAACACAACGCAAATAGTATGGAATGCGCTAAAAGAAGGTAAAAATATTTTACTGGAAGGGGCGCAAGGGACACTCCTTGATATTGATCACGGCACATATCCATATGTTACTAGCTCCAATACAATAGCGGCTGGCGCTTGTAGCGGGGTTGGGCTTAGTCCAAAAGATATAGGTAGAGTTATAGGGATTGCAAAAGCATACTCAACAAGGGTTGGCAATGGAGTTTTTCCAACTGAGCTTTGCGATGATGTTGGGAAAAAATTAAGAGAGCAGGGGGCTGAATTTGGAACTACTACTGGAAGGCCTAGAAGATGCGGTTGGTTTGATGCTGTAGCTGTAAAATATGCTTGTAGATTAAATGGAGTTGATGCGGTTTCGCTAATGAAGCTAGATGTATTGGACGGTTTTGAAAAAATAAAAATCTGCACTTCCTATGAGCGAAACGGCGAAAAAATAGAGTATGTGCCATCTTCAATGGACGGGGTAATACCAGTTTACGAAGAGATTGATGGATGGGAGAGCCTCAAGGGGGCAAAAGAGTTTTCGGATATGCCGGCAAATGCTCAAAAATATGTCCTTAGGCTTGAAGAGCTAATAGAAACTAAAATAGAGATGGTTTCGATATCTCCGGAGAGGAACGATACTATTTTCAGATAACTGCAAAAAGGGTAGCGGTGAAAACAAAGTTTACGGCTGTCGTTAAAATAAAAAAAAAGAGAGTTGATGATATACAAAACTCTATTTTTGCCGTTGACGCTTTGATTGCAAAAACAGAAATGACGCTTGCCGAAACTAAAAATAGATTTAACACATTAGAGCCGCCGCATCAAGGTACTTTTTCTAATCTAATAGCCTTTGAGGATATGAAAAAAGCTTTTAGGCATGAAATAGAGATGCTCAAAATGACGCTTGCCAACCACCAAAACCAAAAAAATATGCTTATCGGCGCACTTAAAGAAGCTAATGCGGAGTTTGAAAAAATGAAGTATCTTGAAGATGAGGAGATTAGAAAAGTTATTAAGGCAAGAACCACAAAAGAGGCAAAAGAACTTGACGAAATAGGTGTTATGCTTTATAACAATAGGGGTGGAAGTTGAAAAAAGTATTTGTATTTCCTCTTTGCTTTGGTATCCTTTTTGCCGCACCAAAACAGCAGTATTTGAGCGTTGATGAGTGCAATAAAATATTTGAACAAAGAAAAGCCGAACTTGCATTGCAACTAGAGAGGTTAGAAGAGAAAGAGCAAGCCTTAAATGCGCTTCAAAACGCAAACAAAAACATCTCTACACAAAGAGAGCAAAAATTAAATCAAAAACAAAATGAGGTAAACAAAGCCCTTGCAGAGATTTCTAAAAAAGAGCAAAATATAAAAAATATGCTTGAAGAAAATAAAAAGATATTAGAGGCTATAGAGAAGGCTAAAGATGAAAAAATAACCCAAAGCTATGTCAAAATGAAGCCCTCCGCCGCAGCCGGAATACTATCAGAGATGAATGCTACTTCCGCCGCTTCAATACTCATTAATCTTGAGGCTAAAAAAATGGCTGAAATACTTGGGAAGATGGATGCCAAAAAGGCAGCCGAAGTTGTAGATAGATTAAAAAAAGGGCCGCCATTTTAGGAGACCCCATAAAATTATAGAGCCGCTTTTGCTTTTTCTACGATTTGTTTGAAAGTTTCAGGCTCATTCATTGCGATATTTGCAAGGATTTTTCTGTCAAGCTCGATGTTTGCCTTCAGAAGTCCATTGATAAATCTTGAATAACTGATTCCGTTTAGTCTACAAGCGGCGTTAATTCTAACTATCCACAGTTTTCTAAACTCTCTTTTTTTCTGTTTTCTGTCTCTAAAAGCGTAGTATAAGCTTCTCTCTAACTGCTCTTTTGCTTTTCTAAAATGTTTTCTTCTGCCGCTAAAAAAACCTCTAGCAAGCTTCAGTACTTTTTTGTGTCTTCTTCGTCTTACGACGCCTGTTTTTACTCTCATTTGTTTGGTCCTTTACCGTTGTTTTTAACTTAGGTGCCGCATTAGCGGACTTGCCCGATATTTAAAGTCTTTCGGGGGACTAGTTACTTCCTAAAATCTATGTTATTACATACAAAGCATTGCATTGACTGAATCAATGTTTGCGCTGTGTACAGTTTTTGGAGATTTTAGGTTTCTTATTCTTTGTGGGCTTTTTTTAGTTAGAATGTGGCTTCTAAATGCCGCTCCTCTTTTAATTGAGGTTTTTCTAACTTTAAATCTTTTAGCCGCACTCTTAACCGTTTTCATTTTCGGCATCGGCTTCTCCTTGCAAATATTAAACCCACCCCGAAGGGCAGATTTTAGGGATGAAATTATATCTAATTAAAAATAAAAGGTCGTTATTATGAGGCTTGTGAAGTTTTTGGCGCTGTTTTTTTAGGGAGCACTGTCATATTGACATACCTACCTTCAAACATAGGTTCTTTTTCCATATCCCCTATATCTTTTACCATTTCAAATATTTGATAAAGAAGCGCTGTGCCTACTTGAGGATTTGCCATCTCTCTACCGCTTAGGAATACCCTAAAGCGTACATGTTTTTTGGCTTCTAAAAACTCTCTTGCGTGCTTTACTTTATAGTTAATATCGTTTTGTGCTATTTTTGGGGAAAGTTTGATTTCTTTAATTTCGATGATTACCTGTTTTTTTCTAGCCTCTTTGGCTTTTTTGGCTTGCTGGTATTTGAACTTACTATAATCCATTATCTTGCATACAGGCGGCTTAGCATCGGCAGAGATTAGTACTAGATCAAGACCTTTCTCGTTTGCTATTTTCATAGCTTCAAAGGGCGCCATTATCCCATACTGCTGACCATCGTCACCTATGCATCTAATTTCATCAAACCTTATTTTCTCGTTCAGTAGCACATCGTCTTTTTTGCTCAAATAAATACCCCGCTGTTTTTAGCGACTAGCTCTGAAATAAATGCATCAACACCCATTTCATACTGTCTTTTTTCGCGCCTATCTCTAAGCGCCACCTTGTTTTCGGCCACCTCTTGGTCTCCAATTACCGCAATTAAAGGAACCCTCTCTTTTTCGGCGTTTCGTATTTTTTTGGAGAGACTTTCGTTTTTGTCAAAAACTTTTACCGAAATATCGGCTCTTATTAGCTCTTTTTGAATTTTTTTGGCGAATTCTATATGAGCTTCACCGATTGGAACCAAAATAACCTGTGTTGGAGCTATAAAAAATGGAAACTCTCCGCCGAAATGCTCTGTTAAAATAGCTATAAATCTCTCAAATGAGCCTATAATTGCTCTGTGTATCATTACAGGACGAACTCTTTGGTTGTTTTCGTCTGTATAGCTTATATCAAATCTATCTGGTAAATTCAAATCCACTTGAATTGTGCCGCATTGCCATTTTCTGCCTATACAGTCGGTTATTTTTATATCTATTTTTGGACCATAAAAAGCGCCGCCCCCTTCATCTATGTCGTATTGCATGCCTCGCTCATTTAAAGCCTCTTTGATTGCAAGAGTAGCTTTGTCCCAAAACTCATCCGAGCCTATTGCTTTTTGCGGTTTTGTAGCAACCTCTATTGAGTAGTTAAAATCAAAAGCCTTGAGCACACTATCTACAAAATCCATTACCTCATATATTACAGATTTTATCTGTGCCTCGGTACAAAATATATGCGCATCATCTTGCGTAAACTCTCTAACTCTCAAAAGTCCGTGGAGTACGCCGCTTTTTTCATGTCTATGCACTACGCCAAACTCAAAGAATTTAAGAGGAAGCTCTCTATGCCCCCTTGTTTCTGAGTCAAATATTTTGATATGGCTAAGACAGTTCATCGGCTTAATACCGTATTCAGCCTCTTCTATGTTTGTAAAATACATATTTTGACCGTAATTTTGGTAGTGCCCACTCTTTTTCCAAAGGTCTGATTTTAGTATCTCAGGGCCTCTTACCGGCTCGTACCCTCTTACTAAGTGAGCATGATAAAGGAGTCTCTCTAGTTTGCCTCGAAGCCTTGCGCCCGCCGGAAGCCATATAGGCATACCGCTTCCAATGTCCTCATCAAAAGCAAAGAGTCCCATATCGTGCCCAACTTTTCTATGGTCTCTCTTTTTTGCCTCTTCAAGCATTGTAATGTAATTTTTTAGCGTCTCTTTGTCGGCAAATGCGATACCGTATATACGAGTCAGCATCTCTTTAGTTTCATCGCCCCCTAAATATGCGCCAGCAACTCTAATTAGTTTGAAATTTTTGAGATATTTTGTATTTGGCACATGCGGTCCACGGCATAGGTCTTCAAAATTGCCTTGCGAATATATACCGATTTCATCGGAGTCTATTTTTTTTAAGACCTCTTGCTTTAGTTCGTCGTTTTCAAATTTTTTAAGGGCTTCGGTTTTTGTTATAGTGTATTTAGTTATATCGTTTGCTTTGTCGGCAAGCTCTTTCATCTTTTTTTCGATGGCGACAAGCTCTTCTTCCCCTATTTTTGCGCTTGTTTTAAAATCATAATAAAAACCCTCGTCAACCACAGGACCTACGAAAAATTTTGCATCGGGATAGAGCTCTTTTATGGCCTCCGCCATTAGGTGAGCAGTTGAGTGACGAATAATTTCTAATGCTTCTTTGGAGTTGTCAAATTGTATTTCTTGTAAGTTTTGTAGATTTGTATTTGTTGCGCTTTGAGTATCTATTATTTGATCCTCTAGCTTATAGCCAATTATATCTTTCAATTACTGCCTTGTAGTATTGTATTTAAAATGGTGGCCCCGATTGGACTCGAACCAACGACCACTACCATGTCAAGGTAGCGCTCTACCAACTGAGCTACGGGACCAAATTTTAGGGATAGATTCTACTAAAGAATTCATTATTTTTTCTTTAAAATTTTTATAATTAGTAGTAAAACCCCTAAGTCTATGAGCACATCTGCAAGATTAAATACCGCAAACTCAAACCAATGGTGATAGTAAATATAGTCCACAACGCCGCCATGAATAAATCTATCGTATATGTTTGAAGCGCCAGAGCCAAATATTAGCCCAAGCTCCAACGGATATCTTTTGAGGTAACCGTTGGATGAGACATATATTAGAGTAAAGAATAAAACGGCTATTTGTAGATATTTTAGGTATCCTTTTAAAAAGGAGAGCATACTAAAAGCTACGCCATCATTTAGCGTATATATAATTGAGATATAATCGCTATGCCACCTAAAGCCATCCAAAATAAGCGATTTAATATATTGATCTGCGCTTATTGCGAAAATTGCAATAAGCATAAAAAAAGCTATTTTTTTAATCATTTAAAACTTTTTTAAAGTATTCTACAAGAGAGTCCATCTCCTTTATAAGTTCTGTCTCATTTTTCCCTTCAAGCAATAATCTCAGTTTGTTTTCTGTGCCGGAATATCTGATTAGATGCCCTATTTTTTTGTTTTCTAACTTAGCTATTTGCTCTTTGAAGCCATCAAGCTCATCGAGTGGTTTTTTTGTTTTTACAGTTATTGCCTCTTGAACTTGTGGGTAAAGCTCAAACAAATTTAACGCCTCACTTGCCGGCTTTTTGGTTGATAACACATAGGCTATTGTCTGAAGGGCGCTTGCAAGACCATCGCCAGTTTTGGCATAATCACTAAATATTATATGCCCACTTTGCTCCCCGCCAAAATTTAGCCCCTCTCTTTGCATTGTCTCGAGGACATATTTATCACCCACATTGCACCTAAATAGTTTTATTTTTTTGGATGCCAAAAACTCTTCCATCGCCCCATTGCTCATAACCGTTGCAACTACGGATGATTTTTTTAAAAGCCCTTGTGAATTAAGATGTAAAGCAAGCGCCGCTATTAGCTTATCGCCGTTAACCGTATTTCCTTTTTCGTCGACTACCACAAGTCTATCTGCATCGCCATCAAGCGCAAATCCTATATCGGCTCTAAATTTTAGCACCTCTTCTGAGAGCTTTTTGGGATGAAGCGCGCCGCACTCTTCATTAATGTTAAATCCATTTGGCTCATCGTTTATAACTATTAGATCTGCCCCAAGTTCAGATAGTATCGTAGGGGCTACCTTGTAGGCGGCTCCATTGGCGGCATCTATAACTATTCTAACCCCTTTTAACGAGAGGTTTTTTGGAAAAGAGTTTTTAATGTGGACAATGTATCTGCCGATAACATCATCTATCCTTTTGGAAGAGCCTATCTCTTTTTCTTTCTTTTGTGCTAACTCTATTGCTTCATCATCGGCATAAAGCTCTTCAATCATCGCTTCTACATCTGTGTTTAACTTATTGCCTTCACTATCAAAAAACTTTATGCCATTATCGTAGTAGGCATTGTGACTGGCGCTTATCATAATTCCCGCATCACACCTCATATCCTCCGTTAGAAAGGCTATCGCAGGTGTTGGCATAGGCCCTATTTGCACGCAGTCATACCCTACAGCTGTAAGACCGGCAACTATCGCATTTTCCAGCATGTAGCCGCTTCTTCTTGTGTCTTTGCCTATTAATATTTTGTTTGTTATCGATTTTTTTCTAAAGTGTATTCCGGCAGCCATTGCAAGTTTTAGAGCTGTATTTACAGTTAGTTCTTTGCCCGCTTTGCCTCTTACGCCATCTGTTCCAAATAGTTTCATATTCTGCTCTGTTGGTGTTTTTTTGGGTGCGGAGTATAGCATAAAGTAGTTATTAAAAAAATTTTTAGTACAATTGCGAAAATTTTTATTTTTGAAAAATCAAATAAATATAAAAAAGGAATACATAGACATGGCAAATCACAAGTCAGCCGAAAAAAGAATCAGACAAACAGAAAAAAGAACTGCTAGAAACAGAGTTTATAGAACAAAACTCAAAAATATCGTAAAAGAAGTAAGAGGCGCTGTTGCAAAAAAAGATGGCGTAGCGGCTGAGGCGGCGCTCAAAGTTGCAAATCAAGAACTACACAAATTTGTCTCAAAAGGGTTTTTGAAAAAAAATACAGCTTCTAGAAAAGTTGGCAGACTAGCTAAACTTGTAAACACAGTAAAAGCAGCCTAACAACACCGCAAAAATTACCCTTCATTAAAACTCCCACCTTTTGGTGGGAAAACAAAATCCAAAATCTTGGAAAACTATATGCTACAGGACAAGCTTCAACCATTTATTGATAGATATGACGAAATTACAAGACTTTTATCCGCCGAGGATATTGCGTCTGACATAAAAAGGATGACAGAACTCTCAAAAGAGCAGTCTGGATTGTCTGAAATAGTCGAATCCGCAAAAGAATACCAAAAGCTTATGAGCGATTTGGAAGAAAACAAGCTTTTAGCTGATGACCCAGAGCTTGGCGAGCTTGCTAAAGCTGAGATAAAAGAGCTTGAAGAGAGAAAGCCTATTTTGGAAAATAAAATTAAGCTTCTTTTAGTCCCAAAAGATCCAAACGATGAGAGAAATACATATCTTGAAATAAGAGCTGGAACGGGCGGCGATGAAGCTGCACTATTTGCGGCTGATATGTGCAAAACATATATGAGATATGCTGAGCTTAAAGGTTGGAAGGTTGAGGTGGTATCTCTTGCTGAAAATGACTTGGGTGGATATAGAGAGATTACCATACTCATAAAAGGCGATAGGGTTTATTCCAGACTCAAATATGAGGGTGGGGTTCATAGGGTACAAAGGGTTCCTGCGACTGAAGCGCAAGGAAGACTTCATACATCGGCTATTACCGTGGCGGTTATCCCAGAGGTTGACGATGTTGAGATAGAGCTAAAAGAGAGTGAGCTTAGGATAGATGTATATCGCTCTGGTGGTCATGGTGGCCAATCGGTAAATACAACAGACTCTGCAGTCCGTGTAACGCATATCCCAACTGGTATCTCTGTTGCGATACAAGATGAAAAGTCGCAACACAAAAATAAAGATAAAGCGATAAAAATTTTAAAATCGAGACTTTATGAGATGAAGATGCAAGAGCAACTTGCCGCTACTGGAGAGGCTCGAAAATCGCAAGTTGGAAGCGGCGATAGAAGTGAGAGGATAAGAACTTATAATTATCCGCAAAATAGGATTACCGATCATAGAATTGGTCTTACCCTTTATAGGCTTGATGCAATTATGCAAGGTGGACTTTTAGATGAGATAATAGAGCCGTGTAGTATATATTTTGAGGCTGAGAAATTGAAAGAAGCGGAAGCCTAGTAGCAAAAACTAGGCTTCGTTTTTTTAGTGTATAAAACCGATTTTGACGGCGGCGCTTGAAGTAATAATATTTTTTGCTTCGTCGTATACGCTAAAATAAGATTTTATCATGTGAGATAGCATTGCAGTATAACCCTGTACTTCAGAGTAGTTAATAAGTGTTTTTGCCGCTTTTAGGCCTGTAAACTCGATATTTTTGCGTCTAGTATCGGCTCTTTTTTTCCGAAACTCTCCGTATGCTTCATGAGAATTGAGATTTGTCATGTATGACTTTACAGCCTCGCTTATATTCTCAAATGCGGCATATTTTACACCTGATGAGTCTTTGGCTTTTATGTAGTTTTTTGAGCCAAATGATTTTTGACCGAAAAGATTGTTGGAGGCAACAGATACCCTGCTACTTCCCCAACCACTTTCCAATGCCGCTTGCGAAAGAACTAGAGATGCCGGAATGGTGTCGATTTTGTCAAAATACTCTTTTTTGTCAAATAAGTTCCCGACTTTGTATGTTGAGGCTATTTCTACCAGTTTTGAATAATCTGACGCAGATATTTTAGCGTCACTGTATGTATTTGGATATTTCTCAAAAAAATTACCGACAAATTCTCTATCTTTTAATATTTTTTGATTTTGTTCGTTAATTACTGGTAGCAACATATTTACAAATGTTTGTTTTCTATCCGGGCTTTCTTCGAGGATTTGATTCCAGGAAGCTCCGTTTTGACCCTTTGTGCTATCGAACGCAAAAGCTGCAAACAAAAGTGAAACATATACTGTAAGAAATCTTGGCAGCATAACTCCCCCTTTTATTTTTTAAAATTGAAGTTATAATTTTACCAAAAAAGTCAATCCCTAAACCAAACAGCTACCAACCCTTTTAACTTCGCCTTTAAAGAGAATTTGATTTTTTTTAACCTTAATCGTAATATTTTCGTTACTTTGTGGTTTGATAAAAAACTCTTTTTTATCTCCGTTCTCTAGCGTTAAGGCATAAGCGCATGCCGCCATTCCTGTACCGCAGGCAAGAGTTTCATCTTCCACTCCTCGCTCAAACGTTCTTACGCCGACCACGCCGTCCTCAAAGCTGTAAAAATTCACATTTGCATTGTATTTATGTCTCATCTCTCTTGCCAGCTCTTTATCAAAAAAACCTTTTGCGCATTTTGTTACTAAGTGAGGCACTCCAGTGTTGATGAGTAGCCACTCAAAGCCATTTTCGCCAAAGGGCTCCATTATGATTTCGGCTGGAGTAAGCTCTGTTTCAACCGTGCATTCGCCGCTGATTTCGGTTTTTATGACACCGGCGCCCGTTAAAAAACTTTGTGCTACGCCTGCTAATTTATTGTCATACGCATACAATGCCGCCGCTCTGGCGCCGTTACCGCACATAGAGGCTTCACTGCCATCAGAGTTGTAAAACTGCCACTCAAAATCTAATGTAGCGTGAGGAACTAAAGCTATTAGTCCATCAGCTCCAAAACCATAGTGTCTGTCGCATAGCTCTTTTGCAAGAGAGCCTCTATCTTCTTTTTTGAATGTATGAAATATTAAAAAGTCGTTTCCGCTTGCGCAGTATTTTTGTAAAACCAATTTTCCACCTCTTTTAAAAAATTATCCACTTTATCAGGCAGTTTTGATATATCGCCGGAGTTATCGATAATAAAATCTGCCATTTTTACTTTTTGTTCTATATCCATTTGCGAATTTATTCTATTAAGGGCCTCCATCTCAGATATATTGTTTCTAGCTAATACCCTTTTAATTTGAGCCTCTTTTGGCGCGTAAACTACCGCAACTGGTAAAAACTCTTTGTAATTGTTAGTTTCAAAAAATAGTGGAATATCTACGAAGTATATTTTATTATCTTTTTCTAATTTTTGAGCCTCCCTAGTTATCTCTTCTTTAATTAAAGGGTGCATTATCGATTCTAATTTTATCTTAGCTGTTTTGTCTGAAAAGATAAGCTTTGCTAGTTTTTCTCTATTTAGCGCCCCATCTACAATAAAATCATCTCCAAAACTTTTAGCTATTAGTGATAAGTTTTTATTTGCAACATCTCTACTTATAAGATCTGCATCTATTATTTTGTATCCTTTTGATGCAAGGATTGAGCAGACGCTACTTTTGCCGCATCCTATTGAGCCAGTTATAACAATGCAATTTTTAAACTCCATTTTAGCTTCCAACTTATGTAAGTTTTAAAAATTATAACAAAAATATAAACCTTTAAAATGTTCAAGAAAATGGTAGTATAATCGAAACAATCTATAGGATATAAGTAAGAGGTATAAAAGCGGATGGAATTTAAAAATGTTTTGGATATTGCCACAAAACAGATAACTTCGGTTAGCAGAAAAGATACCCTCATTAAAGCGGCAGAGCTAATGGTTCAAAACAATCTGCGAAATGTCCTGATTGTAGATGAAGGGATTAAAGAATACGGCATTATTACAGTAACCGATATAACCAATTTTTTGTTAAAAGGGGTATCTCTTACAGATGCAATAGAGTCTGTCCAGTTTAAGATTGTAAGACAGATACATAAAGATAGTAGCGCACTAGAGGCCTCTTTTTTAATTAGAGAGGATGTAAGTTATCTTTGTGTTGTGGATGATGATAAAAACCTCCTTGGCATTGTATCGATGTCAAATATTATATCTGCAATAGATACCGAGCTTGTTGCGCATGGGATTAAACTTGGACACATAATAGGTAAAACAAAAGCCAAAACCGCAAAGAAAACAGATACTCTTACAACCGTTTTTCATAGAGTTAATGCAACCCCCACCGAGGCCGTTGTAATTATAGATGACCACCATGTGCCAATAGGGATAATTACAAAAAGGGATATTGTAAAGCTGATTATCAAAAATACAGATATGTCGCAAGAGGTTTCTTTGTTTATGACAACTCCGCTCTTTACCGTAGATGAAGATACAACGGTAAAAGAGGCTTTGGAGCTTATGAGCAAAAAGAGATTTAAGCGACTTGTTGTTGTTGAAAAGAGTGGCGAGCTTATGGGGATTATTACCCGTGAAGAGATGCTTGATATTGTTTACAATAAATGGTCGCAGATAGTAAGAGAAAAGGAGAGCGAGCTTCGCCGCCTTTCAAAAATGCTTGCCGCCAAAACAAAAGAGTCCGAGCGTACAACGAGACTCCTGAGCGATTTTATGGATGCTGCCGATGATTTTATATTTTTTAAAGACTTAGAATATAAATATATAGATTGCAATCAAGCATTTGCTGAGTTTGTAGGGAAAAAGAGAGATGAGATAAGGGGAAAGAGCGATTTTGAATTGTTTGATGATTATTATGCAAATCTTTTTAGAGATACAGATAAAGATGTAATTGAAAAAGGTAAAACTGTTATCAATAATTATTGGAGCAGATACAAGGATAAAAAAGCGGTATATTTAAGCGCCAAAAAATCGCCACTAAGAGATAAAGATGGCAATATAATAGGGCTTATTGGGATATCGAGAGATATTACAGAGCAAAAAAATCTTGAAGACGCTATTAAACATCAACACAATTATCTTCAAACAATTCTCGATATGCAAGAGTCAATGCTTGTTATTACTGAGGATGGAAATACGATTATAGAGGCAAATAAAAGCTTTCTTGAATACTATGGTGTAAAAAATGTAGATGAGTTTAATCTCAAATACAAATCTATAGCTGATTTATTCATAAAAAAAGATGGCTATTTGTCAGACAAAAAAAATAATCCTTGGTTTAAGTTACTTACTACTTCTCATGACAAAGATTTCAAGGTAATAATGCAAAAAAGGGAAAGTGTTGAAGAGGCTAAAAGCTTTTTATTGAATGTTGAAAAATTTCCAAAAGATGAGTCGTATCTTATTTCGTTTTTGGATATTACAAATATAGAAAAAGAGAGTAAACATTTAGAAATTCTTGCCACAACTGATCCTTTGACAAAAATATACAATAGAATGAAATTTGGGAATCTAATGGAAGCTGAGATAGCAAAAGCCAGAAAAACTAAAAAACCTCTTTCGCTTGTCGCAATAGATATAGATTTTTTCAAAAAAATAAACGATACATATGGGCATCAAGCAGGGGATTATGTACTTATAACTACGGTTGAAATTATAAAATCAAAAATTAGAAGCAGTGATATTTTTGCCAGATGGGGTGGCGAGGAGTTTATGCTTTTGCTCCCCGGCGCAGATATGGACGTTGCTGTAGCTAGGGCAGAGATTATTAGATTAGCTCTTGCCGAATATGACTTTATAGAGCCGCCGATGGTAACCGGAAGTTTTGGCGTAGCATGTTTTCAAGAAGGCGACAGTGTGGACTCTATTATTAAAAGAGCGGACGAGGCTTTGTATGCGGCAAAAAGGAACGGTCGCAATAGGGTTGAGTACATATAAGGCAAGGGGTAAATTTTGGTTGTTTATGAGGAAGTAAGCGGTACTCTTACCAAACTAGATGAAAATGTTATTAATGCAGAAGCGCATCAAGTAATTATTTCTACGCTAAATAAGCCACTACTTGTGAATTGGCTAAAGGCCGAAGAGTTACCAGAGCCATTTTTTGAAGATATTGCCTCATTTGAGCAGACCCCATCTTTTGAAGACTTTAGCGAGGGTACGGTACTAATTCTTAAATATCTTAAGCTTGAAAAAGATGAGTTTATGGATTTTTATGAGGAGAATGTGGCGCTTATAAATCTTAGCAACAAGCTTGCAATAGTATGTAAAGACGAGATGACCGCTTTTGATATAGAGATGAAGTTTGATAAGCGGATGCGAGGTAAAAAAGCAAATCTATATTTTGAGATGTATACTTTTTTGGATATTTTGACAGACCAGCAGATACAAGCCCTTGATAGCGCTAACTCAATTTTGGAGGAACTAGAAGAAAATATCCTTTCAGAGAGCGTTGAGAGACAAGAAACGCTAAAAAATCTATACTACGCTAGACGCGCTTTAAATAGATTGTCGCATATTTTTGTAAATGAATCGGTTGCCCTTAGCCGCTTTTTTACAAGTATTACCGCATCGATTAAAAAGAAATTTAGATTTGAGTTTTTGGACCTAAAAGAGCATAAGCAAGGGCTTATTGCAGAGTGTAAATCTTTGCAGGACAAAACAGTCAGCCTTCTCAATCTTCAGCTTGGACTTACGGACAATAAGGCAAACGAGGCTATGCAAAAACTAGCGGGAATATCGCTTATATTCATACCGCTTACATTTTTTACTTCAATATTTAGTATGAATTTCGAAAATATGCCAGAGCTTAAAACAGAACATGGCTATCATGTCGTCCTTGTTATTACGCTAGTAACCGGCGTTGCTATATACTATTGGCTTAAAAAGAAGAGATTTCTATAACCCTTTTGCTTTTTTAAGCGCCTCTGTTAAATACTCTATAAATTCGTCTGGATACTTGAAGCCTACTGCCGTTTGGCTTACTATATTTCCTTTTTTATCTAGGAAAAAAGTAGTAGGAACCATTCTGCAACTTAAAGATGGCGGCAGGGTATCCATATCTTTGTTTAAAATTACATAGATAAAATCCTTATTTACCGTTGCTTCCACATTTTTGCTTTTCAATGTTTCAGCTTCAAATTTACGACACCAAGGACAAGTACTTGATACCACTGTGACAATAACTACTTTGTTTGTTTTTGTAGCCTCTTGCATCGCCTCGTTATATTTTTTGAATTTAATCTCTGCAAATAAAGAGAGTGTAAACAAAAGTGTAACAACAGCTATTTTTGGTATCATAATTAAATTCCTGCTTGAGTTTTTTTATTATTTATTGTAACATCTATAAAATTATTTTAATGCATCTGGGAATAGGCGTTTATTTAACAAAATTGATATATAATGCCGACAATTTATGCATAAGATTATACTCTTTGGGAGCGCAGTTGGATGAATAAACAAGAGAAAAACCTTATTAAGAAAGCAAGAGAGGATATGGATGAGACAGTCATCTCTAATGCTTCATTTAAAATTCAATCTATACTTGAAGAGGTCTTTCAAAAAGGTATAGAGGTTGGCGAAACTATAGGTTATACTAAAGCAACCGTAGAGAATGCCAAAAATACAAATACAAAACCAAAAAAGGGTTCAAACTAATGAAAATACTTGTAGTAGATGATAGCTCAACTATGAGAAGAATTATAAAAAATACGCTTAATCACTTGGGGTATAAAGATCTTCTTGAGGCTGAAGACGGCGCTCTCGCTTGGGAGACTATGACGCAAAACCCAGATATTGGGGTATTAATTACAGACTGGAATATGCCTAATATGAATGGGTTGGAGCTTGTAAAAAAAGTAAGAGCAGAGCAAAAATATGCAGATATGCCGATTATTATGGTAACAACCGAGGGTGGTAAAACGGAGGTTATTACGGCGCTTAAAGCCGGAGTTAACAACTACATAGTAAAACCGTTTACGCCGCAGGTTCTAAAAGAAAAATTAGAAGCGGTGCTTGGCATAAGCAAGTAGGTTTTGGCAGATACAACAGAGCTTTTAAAAAAGCTAGATTTAGAGCCTTTTATTGGCTCTTTCTCATCTTTTTTTGCAAGAGAGAAGCCCCTATTTATGGACGGGGATCGTTCACTGCACCTGAGATTTATCAAAGAACTCTCAAAACACCAATTTGATCCACCAAAGCCAATAAAACCACTTGATGAAGAGCTTATAAAACTACAAAAAGCAGGTGTTCTTACAAAGGAATCTCTCTCTTATTTTTCAAAGCTTATAGCTTATTTCGTAAAACTCAAAAAATATAGGTTTGAAGGGGTTTTGGGCGAGTGGATTGCTTCAATAGATATACCTCAAAAAGCTTTAGAATTTTGTGATTTCTTTGAAGAAGACGGGGAATTTAACTATGATAAAATGCCACAGCTCTCAACAGCAAAAGCAAGCGTAGAGGGAGCTAAAAAAAGTATAACCAGAGAGCTTTCAAAGTATCTTCACAGCGAAAAACTAGCGCCCTATTTGGTGGATAGACAACTCCATTTTTTGGGCAAAGATGAGCTTTTATTGCTTCGAGCCGGGTTTAATGCAGTACTACGAGGCAAGATAGCATCTAGAAGCGCATCTGGCTTTTTTTATGTGTTGCCGTCGTCCGTCGATTCTTTAAAAGATGAGCTTGAAAAGAGAATCTCCTATTTTGAAGAGCTTGAGTACCGTTTTTGCAAGGAGCTTTCAAAGACGCTCTCAGAGATGTTGCCTTTTTTAAAGTTTTTGAATAGGCAGTTTGATCGGTTTGACCACTACCAAGCAAGGGTTTTGTTTGCGAGGTTGAATGATTTTGAGTTTTTGGAAAATATCGGCGGCAATAAACTGTTTTTAAAAGATTTTTATCACCCTGCGCTTGATCGCCATAACGCTAAGGCATTTAATGTCTCTTTGGATAAAAAGGCGTTAATAGTAACAGGTGTTAATGCCGGCGGTAAAACTATGCTTTTAAAGTCTATACTCTCAGCCTGTCTGCTTGCCAAGTACCTTATTCCGATGCATATCAATGCCCATAAAAGCGCAGTTCCATCGCTCTCATCGATAAATATAATTTTGGACGACCCGCAAAGCGTTCAAAATAATATTTCTACTTTTAGCGGCAGGATTAGGGCATTTAGCTCACTTTTGAATGCAAAACCGGGAATTGTAGGCGTAGACGAGATAGAGCTTGGAACCGATAGCGACGAGGCGGCGGCGCTGTTTAAGGTGGTTATTGAAGAGCTTATAAGTAGGGGATTTTTTGTTATAGTGACAACGCATCACAAAAAGCTTGCCTCGATGCTCGCCTCAAACAACAACGTAGAGTTAATGGCTGCCTTGTACGACGAAGAAAAAGAGCTTCCTAAGTATGAGTTTTTGCAGGGGATTATCGGCAAGAGCTATGCATTTGAAACGGCTCTTAAATACGGCATCCCTAGACATATGGTAGAAAAGGCAAAAAAAGTATACGGCGATGATAAAGAGAGGCTCTCAGAGCTTATAGATAAAGGGTATTTGCTCCAAGAGAGGCTAAAACTGGAGCTTCAAGAGATAGAAAAAGAAAAAGAGAAAATTAAGTTTGCAAAGCTAAGGTTCGAAGAGGAAAAAGAAAAAGAGG
>JAVRLX010000002.1:0-29476 GCA_031960985.1 Campylobacterales bacterium
ACTTTTCTAACTTATCCAAGACATCAAGTAGAGACATACTATCTTCATACTCACCAATTTCATCTAAAAACACTTTAAATAGCTTATCTCCCATCATATCTTGAAGCTTAATAAAACGATAAATAAAAGTATCAATGGTCTTTATCTTCTCAAAATCTTCAAACACGCTACAATCCAAAGTCTCCCAGCTTTGTATTTCTTGTAACGCAGATTTCGCCCTTTCTTTATGTAAGTTTACCTTTTTGATAATCTCATCTATCACAGCACGATTCCTTCTTTGTAAATAGTTTGAAATATCTCTTGCTCTTTTGTATTTGGCGTTTTGACTATCAAATCCACTTTGCGAGATATACCATCCATCTCTAAATGGGCTAAAATTGCTATCTGTTCTTTTAGGGTAACTGTCTCGTTTGTTTCGACAAAAATATCTATATCGCCACCCTTTTTATCATCGTAAACCCTGCTGCCAAAAAGAATAATTTTTGCATCTTTGATAAACTTAAGAATATTAGATTTTATTATTTTTACTTCATCTTGAGCAAGTCTCATTTAAACTGTCCCCACTCTAACCAAGACCAACTCAGAAACATTTTTTACTCCCACCATTATGCCGCACTCTGTGTTAGTTTTGTTTGTGTGGTATTGCAACTAATGAATCTCTAAGCTTGGTGTTTCTTAAACCTTATCTATTAGTGATAGTTTTAATAAATAACCGAGATAAACATCTTTTATTCTACGGAATATTTCATCACTTGTTTTTTCATCGTAAACATGAGAGCTTAGGTTTCTATCTTCCATCATATCCAGTATCATATCATCATCGCTAATTATATCGGCTTTAAAAGCCTCTTTTATGCAGTTTCTTGGGGTAGAGCATTCTCGCCCGTTATACTCAAGGATAGCTTTTAAAGTTTTCCACAATAATTCTATTGTAAATTCAAATCGTTGGATAACCCCATCTTTGTCAAGCTCATCTTGTGCAATTTCAACCGCCTGCTTGAGCCTGTTTAACGCTTTTTCAAAATTATGAACCTTTAGGAATACATCACTTTTTTTCATATAAAACTATCCCCTCTTTTAAGATCTGATTTTTAAAATTTACATCGATTTTGGAGAAGAATATCAAATCAACACTATAAAGCCCGCTTATCTCTTCTATCTTTTCTCTTAATTTTCTCTCATCTCTAAATGAAAGCTCCAAATCAACGGCAATATCTATATCTGAATTTATTCGGCAGTCACCCCTCGCCCTTGAACCAAAGAGGACAATTTTATTTGCATTACAATCCTTTAACACATCTACTATTTGCTTTACAATATTTTCAATTTTGCTTTGCTTCATTTTATAACATCGCCAGTATCAATTTATTCCTTTAAAATAGCGCTATTTCGCACAAACTCAAATCTATCCTTGCAATATTCAAAAAAAGTATCATAAATAGCTATGAGCTTGTCTGAGCTATTAAAAATTGTATTGATACCATTGATTACTTCATCTTGATTGAAGCTATACTCATGAGCTATTTCATTTCTATCTTTTCTAAGCGCCATCCATTCATCTTTATAGAGTATCCCTAATTCTTCAATTCTATTAAGTCTATCTATAAAAGGCTTGCTTTTAATCTCTTCACCCATCAGCTCTAATAGTGACGGAAATAATTTTTCTCCCATCGTATCTTGTAATTTAGAAAAACGAAATATCATTTGATCAACAAAACCCATATCTATATCATTAAGTTTTGCGTATTGTTCTTTATCAAGCGGCATATATGGTTTTAGATATTTTTTTGCACTTACCAATCTATTTTTATGTTGTTTGCATTCATGCAATTTTTCAATAAAAGTATTTTTCATATCTTTCATAACTCAATCCCTGTTTTTATTGCCTCTTGCTCTATAAGCCTATTTGGATCTTTTGCTATAACAACATCGACTTTTTGCTCCCCTATGTATTCATCGAGTTTGACTAAAAAAGCTATCTTCCGCCTCCCCTCATCATCAAATTTTTGCGATGGGCATAGATAGAGATCAATATCGCCGCCCCTTTTGGAATCATCAACGCGAGAGCCAAAAAGATAGATTTTTCCATCTCCAAAACACTCATAAAAAGCTTTTTTGATAAGCTCTCTTTCATTTGGTGTTAGGCGCATGAACTCTCTTTAGTCTTATTTGAGCAACATATCTGCAACTTTGAGTATTGTAACAATAAAGGCGATAATACCTATGCTCCAGCGCATATTTGTATTTATTGCAGTTTGAATTTTGAGCTCTATATCTGATTTAAAAGCATTCATCTCAGCTTTGAAAGTGTCTAATTTTGCATTTATGCTTGTTTCAAGGATCTTAAAATCGCTTTTTAGACTAGCTACATCTGCCGTTATTTCATCCAATTTCATATCCAAGTGGTTTATGTGATTATATTGGCTTTTGAGCAAAAGGGTGTGAATATCCTCTTGTGTTAGCCCCTCGCCCCTACTAAATTTCTCCTCTATCTCTTTTATCTTTGGGGAAATCATCTCTATTAACATGTCATCTACTCTTGTTTTGTGCATCTTTAACCCTAAAAATTATCAAAATTTATTCATAGCAGTATAACAAAAATGCTATTTTATTTAGCGGTACAAAACAAAGCTACCAGGTACATTTTGTAAACCACCCCACGCCATCTCCCCACCGCCACCCTCATACAACACCCATTTTCCATTTTTCTTTCAATTAAGCTTACGATATAATTGAAATATGAATTTACAAGAACGCAAAGATAAAGCCGATATTATTGCAAAAAGAGGCGACTTGATATATAAAAAATTCTCGTGCTTACCGCTATTGCCGGTGGTAGCTAGCTTTATGGCGTCGGCAAAGTCGATATTTTAAGTTATTTTTCTCTTGTGGCTTTTTTTCTTTCACCGGTAGGCGTGGTTGTCAATTTGGTGCGACTTGGGCAAGCTATTATGAAAATTAAGGAAATTGAAGATGAGTATTGAACTTTTGTATGGCATATCATTAGTTGCGGCTATCGTAATCGGTGTACTTGCGGTAAAACAACATTGGAAGATAGCCGATTATTTCTAAGAAGGGTGTCATAAATGCAAAGCTACCAAGTACCTTTTGTAAACCACTCCTCTTTTTTACTGCTTCGTAAAGCCAAATAAAGGGGTGTCAGGCGCCATTTTTTAATTTTTGGCTTTTAGAGTGTTATTTGGTGGCATCGGTTGCAATAAAAAAGCTATGAGAAGGTGATTTATGGGCATAGAGCAAAGAAACATTGAACTAGAAGCAGAAAACAGATTGCTAAAACAAGCGCTAGACAATACGCAAAATATAGTTATTATCAAGGATGAAGAGGCGAAGTTTGTCTATGCCAACAAAGCTTTGCTGGACTTATACAAAACAGATATTGCTACTATCGTTGGAAAAGATGATGGGTTTTTCAATCCAAACCAAGAACAAGTCGAATTTTATAGAAAAAACTGCAAAGAATCATGGACTCCGGCGAAGTAAATATCGTCTATGAATCATCTACCGATGTCAAAACTGGCAAGATTCATCACTACAAATCCGTAAAAACTCCATTTATTGATGATGGCAAGAAATATCTACTCATAGAGGCGATGGATATTACAGAGATTATCGAGGAAAAAAAGAGGGTGGAAGAGAGCGAAAGGGTGCTGAACTATATTTTTGGCTCCTTGCATGAAGGTATTTGGGATTGGGATATCAAAAGCGGAAAAGTAATGCATAACAATACTTGGTTTTCGGTGTTAGGATATAAGAATTATCAGCTCTCCAATGATATTGAATCATTCAAAAAAGCGCTTCATCCTGAGGATATGCCACAAGTATTTGAGCGACTCAACTTGGCGCTTAACGGCGATGAGGAGCATGTTAGCGAACACAGGATGATAAAGAGTGACGGCTCTGTCATTTGGGTAAGAGACAGAGGTACGATTGTGGAGCGAGACGAGATGGGTAATCCATCGAGAATGGTGGGAAGTTTTTTGGATATTACGGGCAAAAAAATAGCAGAGCAAGAGCTATTAGAGATGAACAAATCTCTAAACGAAAAAATACAAACAGCGCTTGAAGAAATTCGCGCCAAGGACGCACAATTAATCATGCAAGCCAGATTTGCCGCGATGGGCGAGATGTTAAGCAATATTGCCCACCAGTGGAGACAACCACTCAATACTCTTGCGATTTTGGTGCAAGATGTTCAGATGAGTTTGGAATTTGGTGAAATCGATAAGACTTATATCGAGCATTTCCGAAACAACTCTATGAACCTCATCAAATATATGTCTCAAACAATAGATGACTTTAGAAATTTTTTCAAGCCAGACAAAAAAAAGGTAGATTTTGTCGTCAAAGCTGCGGTAGATAAAGCGTTTATATTGTCACATGATATGTTAAAGTCGGAGTTTATAGAGCTGCATATTTCAGCAAACGATGAAAGTGCGATGGTACACGGCTATCCAAATGAATTCTCACAAGTACTGCTAAATATCATCAACAACTCCAAAGATGCATTCAAGCGTAGTGAGCAAAAAGAGAGAAAACTAGACATTGTGATTTCAAAAGATTGTGGTTTTGTATATATCACGCTAAGCGACAACGCTGGCGGAATACCTGATGATATCATAGAAAAGGTTTTTGACCCATATTTTACAACCAAACACAAATCGCAAGGCACTGGTCTTGGACTATATATGTCAAAGATGATAATCGAGCAAAATATGGGCGGTACGATTAGTGTATCAAATGTCGGTGACGGCGCTTGTTTTGAGATAAAACTACCAGAGAGTGGACGCTAGATTATCATTGCTTCCATGTGAGTATCAAGTCGGCTAGTAGAGCATTTATACGCTTAACTATTTTCTTGTCATTTTGGACCCAATACTAGTGACTGTCTATTGTCATATTATTAGCTATTTTGGTTTCAAAAGTCAAATATATCCGTCAAATAAGTATTGCAAAAAGGACAAAAAAGGAGTGAATAAAAGCATTTGGGCTGAGATGAAAAAAGTAAAGTCGAGCGACTTTATACAATTTCGATTCGCTGTATAGAAGAGTTGAAAAGGACAAAAGCCCCGCCACAAATGACGAGGCTAATTGGTTTATATGTTAATTCAAATCAACCGCAAGCAGGAACGTTACCGCTATCAGAACCGTATTCTTTCAAGAACTCATGAAGATCTTTTGCGTGATCTTTAAACGCTCCATTGAAATACGCCGCAGCTTTAGGATCTTTTTGATGTTTGTCAACAAGCTCTTTGGCTCCATTTGCAAACGCTTTATCCCAACCAGCTTGAGTTCTCATAGCAGCGCCTTTTACGCCGTTACCATGACAAGATTTACAAGCTTTTAGGTAAAGTTTTTGCCCTTTTTCAACACTAGCATTTGCGCCCATAGCAAGAACAGCGGCGCAAGCGCCTAAAAATAGCAGCTTTTTCATATTCCATATCTCCTTTTTATTTTATAAATGTCATCTTATGCTAACAAAACTAAAAAAAACTTTAAAGTTTAAAAAAAATGAAGTTAAATATGTCAAGAGCTTATAATTGTGAGTAAATGCGGAGTTTTAGAGGGTTCGATAATAGCAATAGAGGTCTTTTATTCGCTAATAACTCTTCTAGCGCCTATCACTCTATTTTGAAAAAATGAACTCATAAGATTGTCCACAGCAACAGACCTTCCGGTACTAGGAGCATGCACAAACTTGTTATCGCCTATATAAATCCCTACATGCGAGGTATTTATTTTAAAAAATATAAGATCGCCAGGCTTTAGTGATTTTAAATCAACAGCGCTACCAACCCTTCTCATCTCTCTAGAGCTTCTAGGAAGTTTTATCCCTGCTCCTTCATTAAATACATAATTAACAAATCCGCTACAATCAAACCCTGTTTTCGGGCTTGAACCGCCCAATTTGTATTTGACGCCGATAAGCTCTTTGGCTACATTTAATATTTTCTCAAATCTTGCCGATAAAAAGTCTGTCTCTTTTTTATCCTGAGTAGACTGCGCAGCATCCTCTTTTGATTTTACAACTATAAAATTATTATCTGTCTCCTCCATCTGAACAGTCAAAGGAGCCGCCATTAAAGAATTAGCTGCAAAAAATGACAGAATGTAAAATTTGAGTAAATTTTTGCTTTTAAACACCATGCTCTAATTATATTAAATTCTATATTGCTTGTCAAGCTTTTTGACTAAATATTTTTGCAAAAATGCCGACAAAATTATTTACAACTTTTTTAGTACAATTAATCCTATGGACAAAAAAGAACTCGACTCACACTTAAAATCAAACAAAAAAATCAGTTCAGCCATGCTCTTTGGAGCGTGCGACTACTTGGCTGAACTCTATATGCGCCAAATTCTGCAAACAGCTGGAGAGAGTTTTGATATTTTAAAAATGTACTTTGACGAGTACTCATTTGTTGAAGCTAAAAATTTTATATCTCAAAACTCGCTTTTTGGCGATAAACTGGTTTTGCTTATAAAAAGCGATAAAAAAATTCCAAAGGCAGAGCTAAAAGAGCTAATTGCGCTTGCATATAAGAATGATGCATTGTTTGTTTTTAGATTTTTTGGCGATATGACCAGTAAAGATAAAGACTATTATGAGCTATTTTCGCCCGCTCAAAACTCCTTATATGTTAGATTTTTTGCTCCAAACTCAATGCTGGAGGCTTTTGGGTATTTAAAAAACGAAGCAGATAAAAAAGGTTTGACTATAAAAAAAGAGGCCTTGGAAGAGTTGCTAACGCTCAAAAATATGGATATTGAAGCCGCCGTAAAAGAGTTTGATAAATTTGATGCTATGGATAAAGAGATAACAATAAAAGAGATTAGAGATTTTGTAGACGAGTCTGAAGATGTTGTTTTGGAAAAATTTTTTGATGCCGTACTAAATAAAAAAGAGTTTTATAAAGACCTTAATAAAATACTAGAAAAAGCTGAGCTTGATGAGGTAAGGGTGATACTTTTTTTTGAATATTATGTGCACGAACTATTTTTATTTCTACTTTATTCAAAGGCGTACGGCAGCTACGATGCAAAAAAAATAACCGGCAAGCCGCTTCCAGATTATATCGCAAAAGCAAAGGCTGAAAAAGCTATAAAAATAAAATACAGCACATACGCAAAAATATATGAAATACTTGCAGAAGCCGACCTAAATCTAAAAATGTCAAAAAATTCCGACAAAAGAGCCACTCTTATCCATTATTTAATAAAACTTCAAAATAACTTGTAGTAAAATGCGTCTCCCAAAATCCTTACCTGAGTTAAGTCTTGGGTTAAATCCACAAGGAGCTTTAATGGCACAAAACCTATACGAGACAATGTTTGTCTTAAAACCAACTCTTACGCCTGAAGAAACACAGGCAAGAATCGCATTTATAAAAGATGTTATCACTTCACAAGGCGGTGAAATAGTAGCCGTAGAAGATTGGGGTAATAAAAAACTAGCATACAAAGTAGAAAAATTTGATAGGGGCTACTACTACATAGCATACTTCAAAGCTGAAGGTAAAGCGATTCTCGAGCTTGAGAGAATCTATACGATTACGGAAGATGTTATAAAGTTTATGACGCTAAAATACACAAAACAGGCGGAAGTGAAAGCTTGGAACGCAATGGTTGAAAAAGCTAACGCAAAGCTTTCCAAAAAACAAGAAGGCTAAAAAATGCTCAACAAGGTTCTACTAATCGGCAACACAACAAGGGCGATGGAGCTACGGTATCTGCCAAGCGGTTCGGCTGTGGCAAAAACGGGGTTGGCCGTTAATAGAACTTGGAAAGATAAAAATACCGGAGAGAAAAAAGATGAAACTATGTTTATCGACATAGTTATCTACGGGAAATCTGCGGAAATAGCCAATCAATATCTACTGAAAGGCAAAAAGGTGCTCGTTGAGGGCAGACTAGTGCTAGAGCAGTGGATGGATCAAAGTGGACAAAAGCGTAGCAAGCATATTGTATCTGTCGAGAGCTTCCAATTTTTGGATAGCAAATCTTCTGAAGGCGGATATGATGGCGCAAGCGATAACGACTTTTCGGACGGCAAAGAGGTGGGATACTCAAAACCTGTGTCAAGCGCAGCGCCTAGAGTGCCCGAAATAGAGATTCAAGACGATGAAATACCGTTTTAACAAAGGAAAATAAAGTGGCTGAAAAAAGAAAATATGCAAAAAAACATTGCAAATACTCTGAGCTAAAACTGGAGTACATAGACTATAAAGATGTAAAGCTTTTAAAGCATACACTTTCTGAAAGATACAAAATTATGCCAAGGCGTCTAACAGGCAACAGCAAAAACGCTCAAGATATGGTAAGTCTAGCTATTAAAAGAGCAAGACATATGGCTCTTATACCTTACATAGTTGACAGAAAAAACCCTGTTAACAACTTCCAAGATTAATCATTTTTAAACACATATAGATACTTATCGGGGCTCTCACCATAGAGTCCCAGCTCTAGTATATCCACTACTTTCATTTTGGATAGTTTTTCTATACTCTTTTTGTCGTGATAGTATTGTACAATTACACCCTCTTCTCTCTCATAAAATCCATCTTCTTTTTTTGAAAAAAGCTTAATATTCGTAGTGAGTATTTTTTCGTCAAATTCTGCTTCTATAACCGCATATCTGTTATCTTTTTCTACCGCTATAACCCCTTGCGCAACTTCATCGAAACCGTAAAAGCTGTTTATATCGGCGACAAAATATCCACCTTTATGCAAGACATTTCTAACACAACTAAAAAAATTTTTTAATGCCTCTTTGTCCATATAGTTTAAAACATCAAAAACTGCGGTAGCAGCATCAAACTTTTCTTCAAGATCGCAAATATCTACACACCTTGCGTTTAATCCGGCTTTTTTAGCGTTTTTAACCATTTGCTCGCTAATATCAACACCAAGAACGCTATATCCATCTCTTACAAGTCCTAATCCAAATGCGCCGCTTCCACACCCTATATCTACTATGGTTTTTACATTAAGCGTTTTTAATTTGGAATAAAAAGCTTTATATAACGTCTGTACTGCATCGGAAAAATCAAGCATATCCTCTATTTTTGCGTATAACTCAAGCCCGTTCGATTTCATTTTTGATTAATTCCGTTAGTTTTAAAATATCTTTTCTTCTAATTACAAAGCTATTTTTGTTTGCCACAAGCCTAGCTGAAGAGTGCATAATAGTCTCTACTTCATGAAGTCCGTTTTGCTTCATTGTAGCTCCCGTCTCAACTATGTCTACTATCGCATCAGCAAGACCTACAAGAGGCGCTAGCTCTATTGAGCCGTATAGCTTAATCACCTCAACAGCCATCGCTTTTTTGGCAAAAAAGTTTTTTGTAATGTTTTCCATTTTTGTAGCTATACTGATTTTGTGTTTTGTGTAGTCTAACTTGTCAGTACTTTTCATACCGACGACAACTTTGCACTTTCCAAATCCCAAATCAAGAAGATGAGCCAAATCAAGCCCTTTTTCTTCAAGCACATCAAAACCAACAACACCTATGTCGCACGAACCGTGATAAACATATGTTGGAACATCTTGATTTCTAACAAGCAAAAATCTAAAACCGTCTTTTTCAAGAATCAGCTTTCTATCCTCAAACTTAAAATCACTACTAAATATCTTTGAAAACAGACTAAGCGTCTCATCCGCTATTCTACCCTTCGGCAATGCAATCGTTAGCATACAAAATCCCTCTCAATAAGTTTTAACATCCCCTTAAAAATTAGCGTATCATCTACCGCCGATCTATCCTCAAAAAATCTCGACAAAAACTTGCCATCACCGCCAGTAAAGTATATAAATTTATTTTTTGACGCCTCTTTTATTGCGCCAACTATCGATATTAATGCGCCATAACTTATGGCGTCTTTAGTATTTTGCGGTAATTTGCCCAAATCTACACCCATATTAAACCCAACATCAAGCCTACTAGAAATTTTTGCATATGATTCGACGATCGTAGATATTCCTGGTAGTATGAAGCCGCCAAGGTGAAATCCCCCCTGCATTACATCTATCGTAATTGCGCTTCCGGCATCCACTACAACACCGTCATTAGCGGCAAAACAGGCAAACGCCCTATCTGCGCCAAGCCCCTGGTAGTCTGAATCAAGACACAAAGCATTAGACAAATCTGTAACGCTATATTTTTTTGCAAGCCTAAAAAAAGCCTCTTCGTTAACGCTAACCGTAAATATCTCTTCATCTTCATTAAGAATCGGAGTTGTTTTTACGCTTTGCTTCCAAAGCTTCCCATCTTGATAAAAATGATAAAAGCTATTGCCTATGTCGCATAATATCATATTTTAATCTCACTCCTAAGCGGATGATAGGCAAGAATTGTATCTTGCAAATTTTGTTTTTTAATATGTGTATAAATCTGTGTTGTGCTAATAGATGAATGCCCCAAAAGCTCTTGCACTACCACTATGTCTGCGCCACCGACTACAAGAGAGGTTGCAAATGAATGTCTAAGCACATGCGGCGATACTCCAAGATAGGCTTGCGTAATCTTAAAAGCGCTAATTCTACTTAGTATGCCCCCTTTATAATTTAACCACAAAAAATCACTCTTAAACTTCCTTGCGGCTAAATACTCATCTAACACAGTTATTGCCTTTGCCGCCACAGGAACCATTCTCTCTTTGTCGCCCTTGGCTGAGCGAATTTTGAGCCAACCATCTTCTATATCGGAGCGTTTTGCGCTTAGCGCCTCGCTAACCCTGCAGCCGGTTGCATACAAAAAGAGAATAAAGGCTTTGTCTCTAAGTCCAAGCCAATCATCTGTGGCTATAGAGTCGAGACGGTTTAGAATAAAATCATATTCCAAAAACTTCGGCAAAGTTTTTAGTAGCTTTGAGTGCTTAACTAGCGGCTTATCCTCTATCCAGTTTTGACGATGGCAAAACTCAAAAAAAGAGTTTATAGCGGATAGTTTTCTATTTAGCGTATAGCTATTTTTAAAACTAGCCAAAAAGGCTAAAACAGACTCTGTATCTGCCTCTATACACGGCCTACCCAAAAACTTCTCAAATTCAACCAAGTCATTTTCATAGGCCAAAATAGTATTTTTACTAAGCGCTTTTATGATTGTGATATGCTCCAAAAAAGCTTCAAGCTCGGAGCTTTTCACTATTTTGCCAGTTTAAACTGCTTGTTGTCGTAAAATACAGAGTCTCCACTAGCGTACAAAAACCCTTCAAACTTGCTTCCAAGCCCATAAAATGGAGCCGAAAACTGAAATATATTTGTTGTGACCAAATTTACATCTGTTGCTATCAAGTAACCCTCTTTTTCTATCGCATATATGTATTTACCGTATATTACGCCAACAAATCTAGCAAAAGGAAACTTCCTTTCTTTTAGTACTCTGAGGTCTGTGTCGGTAAGTATAATCCTACCATCTTTCGTAAATACATAGATACCATCTTTAATAAAAATAATATCGGCAACATCAGCTTCCAAAAAGTTTGCGAATTTTGGATTTATAGAGACCACTCTCGTTGGAGTTGCAGCTACAAGCTTATCATCTATAATATCAAAAAATATTACATTGTTAAAATTTTTTTCGCTACTAATAACAACATCTTTAACTACTTTTTTCTCATTCATATCAACAACAAGCAGTTTGCCATCAAGCGTTGGGAAAATAACCAGTTCATTTAGAAAATACGGAGCCGCTATTTTTGCATCTATTGCAATGGCGGTTTCATTTTTTTGTTTGAAAAGTATTTTTGAGCCTTTAGTATCAAACAACACAGATGTATTATCGGCGGTAATAAGAGCTATTATCCCATCCTTTGCGCTAGCCGCAACTATTTTGGAATCAAAGTTGTGTTTTACCAGCTCTTTGCCAGTTTCGTCAAAAACAACCACATCGCCAGTATCGTTTCCAGCCGTTACAAATGAGCCATTTTTGGATAAAAACGAATACCCTTTCGGAAGAGAAAACTTACCAATTCCATCCTTTGTAACAAACTGTCCATTTTCCAATGTGGCGCCCTGTGAATTTACAGTTACAAGTTTTGAGCTAATTTTTGAGTCAAAATCAACCTTCCCGTCAATTTTTTTAGGCTCAAAGTAGCTTTTTGAAGAGCATCCTCCAAAAAATGCAACCACTAATAAGCCTATAATGGCGAGATGGACTTTTTTCATAACATTTTCTCCGTTCGCTTAAATCTTTCAAATTTTACACAATCCTTGCTTGCTTTTTAAAAAACAAGAGCGGCAAGGGTGACGCAAGCTGTAAGGTAATAAATTCCTGCTGTTTTGGCAAGCTCTTTAGTTCCTATAAAGTAGCATATCATTAGCTTTGAAATGCTATTTGTTATCACCGCTATAGCGATGCCGCGACTTGCGACTTGCAAATCCAATGTCTGTCCGGCTATCTGCGATACCGACAAAATAACGGGGTCCACATCCGATATACCAGATATAAAGCTAACCGCATAAACACCACTATCGCCAACAAACTCTTTTGATAATTTAACAAGCGCTATTACGATACCAAAAGACAATCCGAGTATTAATGCCTCTTTCAAATCAAATGGGTTTTTATACTCTATATCTGCGCTTTCAAAACTCTCTTGCTTGCTTCGAAAATAAAAATACCAGGCAACACACAAAGAAGCCGCAAATGCCGCCATAAAAGCTATTAATATTTTCCACATAAGAGCTTGATTGAACAAAAAAACAAGTAGTAGCGCACGGGCTAGCATTACGGTAGAGGCAAACATAATACCGACCGCTACTTTTTGAGAAATAGCGCTGTTTGCGGCCGCTTTTCTAGATAACGACAATGTAACAGCTGTAGAGGATACAAGACCACCCAAAAGCCCTGTCAAAACTATTCCTTTACCGGCTCCAAATACTCTAACAGCGATATAGCCGGCAAAAGATAGACCGGCTATTAGCACCACCATTAACCATATGTTATAGGGGACGAAAAGCCCAAAATTATCAATTGCTCTATCAGGCAACACCGGTAAAACTATAAAAGTCATGGTTAAAAAAAGTACAGCGGCGTTAAGGTCTTCTTTGCCTATGTACTTTTCAAGCTCTTGTATTTTGTCTTTTAGGTTTAAAAGTAGTAATAAAGCTATGGCGCAAAATATTACAAATTTTGGCTCCAAATAGTTTAGCAGCGCACCCAGTAAAAATGCCGCAAGAGCTGAAAATTCGGTAGTAGCGCCTCTTTGTTTTTCGTTAATGCCACTCACTATATTTGAGGCGACAAGCATCATAGCGACCGCCAAAAAAGCAGCCAATAAAAAAAATGCACTAAAGCTGCTCAAAAAAGCGGACAAAAAACCTATAAAGGAGATAATTGCAAAAGTCCTGCTGCCACCAAAATCTTTTGTATTTGCGCTATAGTTGCGCATCTCCCTTTGAATACCAATGATAAACCCTAGGACTATTGCTATAAAGCTGTTTTGAATAAAAACGCTCTCAAGCATCTGCGTTAGTTAAGTGTCACTATGGAATGGAAAAGATAGTTTGAGTACTCTTTAAGTTCTGAACTTGCCGGTATTTTGTTCAGTGTTTCTCTGGCTTTTTTATAGTCGCCTTTTTCAATATACTTATTTGCGACAACAAATAAAGCCAAATCTTTATAAAAAGAGTCTTTATTGGCGGCATACGCAGAGAGTTTGTCGACATTTGCCGCAGCTAGCGCTGACTCGTATGTCGCCATATCCGCTATTACTTTATTTTTGGAGCCAGTCGCAGCGTCAAGTCCGACTTTATCGCCATTTTTGAGCGCAACTTGAAAAACAAATGCATCATACAGCGGCGTACTTTTTTCTTTTAGCAAAGCCAAAGCCTCTTTATCGTTTGGATTTTTCATTAACTTCAAATATGCCTCATTGGCTGCGGCAATTCTGTATTGCTGATAATAACTATAAGCCTGATAGCCAACAATCCCCAAAATAGCGGCAGAGGCAACTGAAATAAAAAGAATTTTATATTTTTTGACAAACTTTTCCGTTTTTACAAAAGCCGTCAAAAACTTTTCTTCATTATCAATTGCCTGACCTACTCCGCTTATATCCTCTTTTAAACTCAATCTACACCCCTATTGCTTTTTGTTTGATTTTACACCAACTAGCTTGAAAAGCTAAAATGCTCCCTTAATTTAGTATCCAACAAATATAAAAAGCTATCTTCCAGCCTAATAGTAAGCTCCATAGCAACATACGGAATATTTAGCGCATCTAGCTTTACACCGTCTTTTTCTGTACATAATATCGTTGCATTTGGATGTTTTATGACTATATTCTCAATTTCACTTTTATCAAAATAGTGATGGTCGGCAAAGTAGTATTTAGCTATTACGCCCCCCGGCAAATAAGCGTCCAATCTTTTTGGATTAGCAATAGCGCTAATTAGTACAAACTCTTTAGCGGGCAAGGGCTTTACTTCTCGCACAAAATCTATGCCGTCAACCGCCGAAATATCGGCAAACTTGGCAAAAAAAGAGGGAAAACGAAAAGGTCCGCTAGGTAGACAAAAGCGATTTTTGAAAGCTATTTTTGGAAAAAGCAAAACATCAAACTTCGCTATGTCAAACCTTCCAAATCCGTCGTCAAGAATAACAACATCGCATCCAATTTTTTTTGCTACTTCTATCCCACTTTTTCTATCTTTACTGACTATCACCGAGGCGTTTTGGGCTTTTTTTGCTATCAAAAACGCTTCATCCCCAGCATCAAAAACATCGCACTCTACCTTGCCAAAGTGGCTAACTACGATAAGCCCCTTTGATCGCCTACCGTATCCGCGCATTATTACGCAAGGGCGTTTGAATTTTTTGCAAAGCTCTATTGCAAAAGGGGTTTTGCCACTGCCGCCTACCGTTAGGTTGCCAATAGAGATTACCGCAATACCCAAATCCACTGGAGTAGATAAAATTTTTTTTAAAATACCAACCGCGCAGTAAATGGCGCTAAAAGGTAAAAACAAAAATGCAAAAAGCTTATGCCACCAAGAATCAAACCGAAAAAATATATCTTCGATTTTGTGTATCAATTATAGCTCTGCTATTTTAGGCGGTCTAGTTTTAAATAAATTGGCTTCATATCTTGCGATAATAAAGTCTACCATCTTCGCATCATGCCCCTCGGCGATAACCGCATCACGAGACAAGCCGCCATCAAACATTGCATACATTGCCGCATCAAGCTCTTTATACTTAAAGCCAAGCTCTTCTTCATCACTTTGCCCCTCCCAAAGGTCTGCGCTCGGAGCTTTCTGTATTATCTCTTCTATTACCCCAAGATGTGCGGCAAGTCCGAAAATCTGTGTTTTATAAAGAGAGCCTATCGGATTAATGGCACATGCGGTATCGCCGTACATCGTACCGTATCCAAGAATTATCTCGCTTTTATTGCTGGTGCCCACTACTAGCGCCCTATCTCTTGCCGATATATCGTACAGCACCGCCATTCTTAGCCTTGCCGCAAGATTGCCTTTTCGCAAAGGGGTGCGAAGCTCTATTGGATAGGCATGAAGCATATTTTTGATAGATACATGCTCAGCCTCTATATCAAACTTCTCGCAAAGCATAAGCGCATGGCTCATATGCACAGGGTTTGTCGTATCGCTCGGTATCATAACGGCAAGCATATTTGCTCCAAACGCTTTTTTGCAAAGTACTGCCACAACGGCAGAGTCCACGCCGCCAGATAGCCCAAGCGTCACCCTCTCAAAGCCAGCTTTTTTAACTTCGTCTTGCAAAAAAGCTATGAGTTTTTGCTCGATAACATCATAATCATTTCTCATAAGCTTCTCCAATTTTTATTTTCTTTTATCAACCTTTGATTTTACAAACTTTTCAGTTAGAATATAGAGAATAAATATAGCGCCGCTAATCATCAGCACATCAATTACTTCGCCCACGAAAACGCTCCTTTGTTTTGTCTAAAAGCCTCGTATGACACTATCGATACTGCAACGGCAAGATTGAGACTTCGAAACTCCTCTCTCATATCGATAGTTATCATCCCATCTTTTCTCATATCCATAAGACTCATAGGAAGTCCAGCATCTTCGGAGCCAAAATAAAAAAAATCGCCCGGTAAAAATTTGGTATCGATATAAGATTTTTCAGTTTTTGTAGTCAAAAAAAAGTGTCTCTCATTTATAGGATTTGCCGCCAAAAACTCATCCAAACTATCCCAGACAGACAAATCCAGATGAGGCCAGTAATCAAGCCCTGCCCTTTTTATCTTTGCATCATCTAGTTCGTACGGTATAGGTTTGACAATATGCAGACGCAATCCGAGAGCTACACATGTACGACCTATGCTACCCGTATTTTGAGGAATTTTTGGAGAAACTAACACTATATTAAACAAACTTCATGCACCCTTTTGTTTTGGCAGATTATACAAAAAGTATTTTTTGGCTTGCGATGTATCGCTAGTAGTCCACTCTATATTTTCTAATATCCCCTTGTTAAAACTTGCAAACTTTAGCTTGCAGCTTGTAAAATACTTAGTTAAGATAAATTTGGCATAGGGGGTGATAAATGATTAAAAATATTTTTTTATTTATCGTTATTTTGTGCACAATGGCAATCGCAAATAACTCCGCCTACTTAGAAAAAATAAATACGGAAGAGGTAGACTTAACTAAAATATTTAGCGTTGACTTGCGTCACGATGAAAAATTTATAAAGGCCATTGATAATTCTATCAATTTTTATACATCGATACTTGGCACAGATGAAGTGTTTGTATACGGCGATGAAGAGTATACACCGCTTCAAATGCTCTACTCTCTTATCATGTTTCGCAAAATGGTAACTGCTGAGAGACCTTATAACGAATTTTTACTGGAATTAAAAGAATATTTTGACGTTTATACAACAAAAACAATAAGCGAACATGCAAAATTTACCGGCTACTATACCCCAGAAATTCCCGCCAGCATGGTTAAGACAAAGAAATTTAATTATCCGCTATATCTCACAAAAGCTAAACTCAAGTCCACAAAACCTGATTTTTATGTACAAGCCAGGGAAGATATAAAAGCTTTAGAGATGGAAGGAGCTGGAATATTGGCTTTAGAAAACGGTCAAACGCTTAACATACAATATGCAGGTAGAAAGTTGGCGATTGATGAGTTGTTCAAAAAAAAGGACAAGATTGTCAAAAAAATAGTGAAAAAAAATGGCGCCAAAAAAATAGTACTTGTAAAAGTAAAACAAAAACCGAGATCAAAAGCGGTTTTTTATGTGACAGACAGCGGTCCGCAGGGCTCGCTCTCTACCGAACTCGTACCTGGATATAGCGCGGCAATGGATATGAATATTACCCCTGTGGGGAGCCTTATATATGTAAAAAGCAAAGAGTCGTCAAACGCTTTTGCCGATGAAAGCTCCTCTTTTGGAATTGAGCTAAAAGACGAAAAGAAGAGCGGATATGAAAGCTTTATGCTGGTTCAAGATATAGGCAATGCTATCAAGGGACCAGGAAGAGTTGATATATATTGTGGAGAGGGGAAAAAAGCTGAGAGTTGCACCTATAATGTTCCATCCAAAGGTTCCGTGTATTTGCTTATAGCAAAAAAAAATGTACTAACAGATTTTTTACCTACAGAGGTAAGATAGATATATGGATAGAAGATTTTTTACAAAACTTTGCCTAGGCGGCGCCGCTAGTATGCTTATGGCTAACGACACGATAAGCGAAAAAAGAGATGTTGAGATATTTTTGACTGTTGATGATGGCTGGAACTATAAAAAAACAATTCTTGAAATAGCAAACCACTACAAAGTACCGCTAAATCTATTTATTATAGGCAAGGTAATAGAGCAAGACCCAAAAATTTGGCAAGACGCTATAGAAAAAGGTCATATGCTAGGCTCCCATACATACAATCATTATAAACTATCAAAAATAAACGAAGAGACCATATCTGCAGACTTTAAACAATATAAAAAATGTGTTGTAAACTCATTAGGAAGCGAAAATTTTGAGAAAATAAAGTTTTTTAGATATCCATATGGCGATATGGGCAATAAAGAGACAAAACCAGCAACCAAACGGATGATAGAAGATAACGGATGGAAAACATCGTGGTGGAATATGGATTTATCTTTTGCGTCTAGCTCTTATGGCGTAAGGGCTTACAAAGATCCATACGATCAGCTCTCCTTTTTTTCGAAACATCTAAAAAATATCAATGTTCCACTTTTTCATTTTAAAGACCCAGATGTAAAAGCGATAGAGCTTGTAATAAAATTTGGATTGGAAAATGGATATAAGTTTTCAAGATTGGATAGTAAAAAAAGTTTTTTAAAAGCCTAATGTTATCAAAGGCGTATGTTGAAATTACTACTTTTTGTGGTTTAAACTGCGACTTTTGCGAACCTGCCAAAATAAAGTCTAGAGCGATGGAGCTTTCTTTGTTTGAAAAAATCAACAAGGAACTTCGAGGCAAAACCAAAACCATCGCTTACCATATGCTAGGCGACCCTCTAACGCTCAAAAATTTATCAGAATATTTAGATATTTCTGCAAGATATGGACATAGCGTAGAGCTAACTACAAGTGGACACAATATGGCAAAGATAGATAAAGAGGTATTGCTTCACCAAGCAATCAAACAAATCAACTTTTCCCTCTCCTCTTTTTTTGCAAATAAAAACAATACAAGCAAACTAGATACATATATGCGCCATATTCTTGATTTTTGCGAACTAAGCATCGCTAATCCAAAAAGATTTGTAAACTTAAGACTATGGAATTTAGGAAACGATAGTTATCGTATATTTAACGCAGATATTGAAAAAATACTTTTAAAGAGATTTGGCGATATAACTTTTTCTGAGAAAAAAACAAAGCTTGCGCCTTATACGATACTCGTAAAAGATAAGATGTTTGAATGGCCCTCTTTGTCAAAAAAAGCATTAAATCAAACTGGAAGCTGTCTGGCAATAAGTGGACAGATAGGCATTTTAGTAGATGGTAGAGTTGTGCCATGCTGTCTTGACACAAAAGCAGATATGGAGCTTGGCAACATAGGCGCTAATAGGCTAGAGGATATATTAAGCTGCAAAAAAGCAACTCGTATGTTACAAGGATTTAAAGACAACATACTGCTGGAAAAAATGTGTCAAACTTGCGGCTTTAGAGAGGTTAGACTATGACGCAACAACCATATTGCGTCCACCTCTTTTTGCAGCATAGAGCGCATCGTCAACTCTTTTTAATACCTCTCTCATACTTGAATTAGGAATATATTCAGAAACGCCAAAACTTGCCGTAATAGTCCCAACTTTTTCAAATTTTGTATTCTCTACATTTTTTCTTAGATTCTCCGCCATTGTCTTGGCGCCATCAAGTGGGGTATTTGGGAGCATTATCATAAATTCCTCACCCCCCCACCTTGCGAATATATCAGTTTTTCTAATTCCTGCAGCTATAGACTCGCAGAGCTTAACAAGAACCTCATCCCCTACATCATGCCCATAATTGTCGTTTATCTCTTTAAAATGGTCAATATCTAGCATAATGAGAGATAGTGGCAGATTATATCTATCTGATTTTTTAATCTCAAACGCCAACAGCTCATTTAGCTTTAGCCTGTTGTATATTTTTGTTAGCGGATCTGTAGTTGCCAATCTCTCAAGGATTTGAGCCTCGTTTTCTATATCTGTAATATCCGACATAGATACAATATATAGCTCCTCTTCCTCTTCTGGAAATTTTGTCGCCTTAACCACAAAAGTACGAGGCTCTCCAGTCTTTACATTTAGCAATTTTGCTATATTTCGTTCAAACTTGCCATCTATAAGATTTTTAATCCAGCTTTGGTTCTCTATTTTTCGTATAATTTTTTCGTCGCCAATAAGCTGGGAATCTATACAGCCGTAGAGTTTTTTAAAAGATTCTATATTCTCGACCGCAAAAAAGTCCAAAAAGCTTTTATTCCCTTCGATAATATTTGTGCCATCCGTCAAAATAATCATATTATCTTGAAAATTTAGAATAGTTTCAAATCTTCTTTGCTGTTTTATAAGCTCTTTTTCCAAAATAATATCGTGACTTTCGCGCTCTATAACTTTTATGAGCTTGTCAGTATCTACTGGTTTTAGTAAAAAACCGCTTACACCAATTTCTATTGCCTCTAGCAAAAACTCAGAATCACTATGCGCAGTTGTAATGATAATAGGGATATCCCTGTCGATTTTGCGTATCTCTTTTGCCATCTCAAGACCAGTCATCTGAGGCATATTAATATCAGTGACTATTATCTCAGGAGCATACTCCCTAAAAGCAGCTAGCCCCTCTTTCCCATTCTTTGCAGTTATGACTTCCCTTGCTATCCTTTTGAGTAGCCTTTCTAACTGCTCTCTTATAATAGCTTCATCTTCTACATATAAAAGCTTAATTGGAATTTTACTTTTTGCTTCCAAGTGTATCTCGTCAATTGGTCTGAAAATAGCTATCTATGGCGCTTACAATATCATAAAGCGCCACTGGCTTATATAAAGTCTTATCGGCAGCATCCACCAAATATCTTGGATCTTTATATGCTGTTAACATAATGCAAGGCACCTGGCTTTTTTCTTTAATTTTTGAAACAAGCTCTTTACCGCCCATTACCGGCATCTCAATATCACTTAATACTATATCCGGCGAAAATTCCGAAAAAGCCTTTAAAGCTTCTTCCCCGTTTTTGCATAATATTACCGTTTCATAGATCCGACTAAGAGCCTTACCTACGGCCTCTCTGATAATATCCTCATCCTCAACATACATTACTTTTATCTTTTTTTTATCAGACATCTATTACCTCATTATCAGCCAATGCAAGCTCCACTTGAAATCTAGCTCCGCCATCCACATTAAAAGCAAAAATCGAACCATTCATATTATCTTCTATAATCATTTTAGACATATAAAGCCCTATTCCAGTCCCTTTACCTTGATCTTTGGTGGTAAAATAAGGCTCAAATATCTTATCAAGCGCCTCCTCTTTTATGCCGCCGCCATTGTCTGTAACAGTTAGTACAGCTTTTGCGCCATCTCTGAACACACCAATCTCCAACTTCCCACCTTCGCCCATTTTTTCTACGATTGCATCTTTAGCATTTGTAATTAAGTTTAGCACAACCTGCTTAAATTCATTTTCATATCCATCAACTTTTAGCGGTGTTTTTTCTAAATTGGTTATTACTTCTATTTTTGCATTATTAAGCTGCGAAGACGCTATCTTTAATACATCTGCTATCGTATCTTGTAACACAAAAATTGCTTTTGGCTTATCTGGTCTGAAAAAATTTCTAAAATCATCTATTGTTTTGGACATATAACGCACCTGCGCCATAGCGTCATTGGTTATTTTTTCTATATACTCATCGCTCAAATCGTTTAGTTGATAGGAAAGTTTAAGGTCTTGTATCATGAGACCTATTGCATTTAGCGGTTGCCTCCACTGATGGGCAATAGCGCCTATCATCTCACCCATTGCCGCCATTTTGCTTTGTTGTATCAAAAGTTTATCTTTTTTTCTAAGTTCGCTAACAGCGCTGTTTACCCTCTCTTCAAGGCTCTCATTTATCTCTTTTAGTTTTTCCTCCGCCCTTTTTCTATCGGTTATGTCTAAGCAAATAGTTATTGTCGCACTAATGTGATCTATCCATGTGGTAATTTTTTCTGTAACGGCATACCACTCTTTTGTAATATTGCTATAGTATTCATATGATTTATTTGATCGTTTCACGCTTTCATTTTGTATGATGTCATTAGCATTTTTGCCTACCACTTCCCCAAATTTTAATATCGCATAGTTATTTGCATATATTATTTCACCGTTTGAGTTATTGCTAATAAATATAATCGCATTTATCGAATTTAGCACACTATATAATCTTCTATTGATAGCCCTTAGACTTTCGTTTATGTGCTCATTTTTTTCAAGTTGCTCTTGCAGTTGCGATATTACAATTCTAAAATTTTCCATTGAAACTTCTCGCTAGCTCAACGCTTTTTTTAAGATCTGGCAAAAATGTTACAAAACTATCAAGGCTCATCATCGTAGAGGCATCTGACAATGCTTTTTGTGGCTCTGGATGAACCTCAAAGAAAAATCCTTTGACATTACACATCGCCGCACATTTAGCCAAGTAGGGCGCATATTTTGGATCGCCCCCGCTTTTGTTCCCCTCGCCCCCTGGTCTTTGGGTGGAGTGTGTAGCATCCATTATAAGCGGCGCTCCAAACTCTGCCATATCAAGTAGATTTCGATAATCCACTACGAGATTATTATAACCAAACATCGTCCCTCGCTCAGTTAGCATAATATTTTCTGCCCCACCCTCTTTTAGCTTCGCAACTACATTTTTCATCTCAACGCCAGACATAAACTGCGGTTTTTTGACATTTATAGGTTTACCTGTCTTTGCCGCCGCTATTAAAAGGTCTGTTTGTCTTGCCAAAAATGCAGGAATTTGCAAAATATCTACATACTCCGCCGCCATCTCAGCTTGATAGCTCTCGTGTATATCGGTCACTGTGGGAACACCGAATTTATCAGATATTCTTTTTAACTCTTTTAATCCCTCTTTTATCCCTGGACCTCTAGAGCTTGTTATCGAGCTTCTATTTGCCTTATCAAAAGAGGCTTTAAAGACATATTTTATGTCAAGCTCTTTGCAAGCCGCCTTAACCTTTGCGCATATCTCGTCGTTTATTTCCTCGCTCTCTAATACGCAAGGTCCCGCAAACAAAAACATATCGCTCTGCGTTATCTCAAAAAAATTACCTATTTTCATTGTTAAAATCCTTCTTGTATCTCAAATTGTAAGAGCTTTTTGCTTACAATTTCACTAATTCGAATCAAACAAACAAAGGGATATTTTGAAACAGATTAGACTACCTGCCGAATGGGAAGAACAAAGCTTTGTAGAGCTTACTTGGCCGCATGCAAATAGTGATTGGAGTCCTTTTTTGGACCTAGTGGAGCCGGTATTTTTAAATGTCGCAAAAGAGATAGCCAAACGACAGACGCTTCTCATCGTGGCCGATGACGACGATAAAATAATCTCAAAACTCAAACGATTTGATGTTAATATGGATAATGTCAAAATCGTAGAGTGTGAATCTAACGACACTTGGGCGAGAGACCACGGCGGCATAACTGTAATTAAAGATGGTAAGCCGCTTATAATGGATTTTGTCTTTAACGGCTGGGGGCTTAAATTTGCCGCAGATAAAGACAATCTAATCACTCAAAATCTCAAAAAAGCGGGGTTTTTTAAAAAGACAAAAGTCAAAAGCGTTAATTTTGTGTTAGAGGGTGGTAGCGTAGAGACCGATGGTTGCGGAACTTTGCTTACTACAACTAAATGTCTTTTGTCGCAAAATAGAAACAAGGGTATGTCACAATCCAAAATCGAAAAAAAATTAAAAAAATATTTCGGTTTTGAGCGCATTCTTTGGCTGGAGCATGGCTATTTAGCGGGTGATGACACTGATAGCCATATTGATACGCTGGCAAGGTTTTGCGACGAGGAGACGATATGCTATGTGGCTTGCGACGACAGGGATGATGAGCACTATTTGGAGCTTCGTTTAATGGAAAAAGAGCTTGAAAGGCTAAAGACAATGGATGGCAAACCATATCGGCTCATAGCCCTTCCGATGCCGGAAGCAAAGTATGACGATGAGGGTAACAGGCTACCCGCCACATACGCAAATTTTCTTGTGATAAATGGCGCTGTGTTAGTACCTACATACAACGACAAAAATGACATAGAGGCTTTAAAACTGCTTGGCTCGGCTTTTAGAGACAGAGACATTGTGCCTATAGATGCAAGCGCGCTCATCTTGTGGCATGGCTCACTCCATTGCATTACGATGCAATATCCAAAAGGGGTAATATGAAACTAAAAGTAGCTCTTATCCAGCAAACTTGTTCGGAGGACAGAGCGGCGACTGTCGCAAAAACAAAAGCAATGATAAAAGAGTCGGCCGCAAAAGGCGCTGAGCTTATCTGCTTGCAAGAACTTCATACTGGCGTTTATTTTTGCCAAGCTGAGGATGTGAATAGATTTGATATGGCGGAATCGATCCCTGGACCCTCAACCGAAGAGTTTGGGGCTTTAGCAAAGGAGCTAGGCGTTGTAATCGTACTCTCACTATTTGAAAAAAGGGCGGCAGGGGTGTATCACAATACCGCCGTTGTGCTAGAAAAAGATGGGACAATAGCTGGAATATACCGTAAAATGCATATCCCAGATGACCCCGCTTTTTATGAGAAATTTTATTTTACCCCTGGAGATCTCGGCTTTAACCCGATAAAAACATCTGTTGGGAACTTAGGGGTGCTTGTTTGTTGGGATCAATGGTATCCGGAAGCTGCTAGAATTATGGCGATGAATGGAGCCGATATGCTTATATATCCAACCGCTATTGGCTACAATCCAGACGATGAAAGAGAGGAGCAAATTAGGCAAAGGGATGCGTGGATAATCGCTCAAAGGGCGCATGCTGTGTCAAATGGATTACATGTCATTAGTATCAATAGAGTTGGATTTGAGCCTGACTTTGCAGGTGTCGGTAGCGGGATAAAGTTTTGGGGCAATAGCTTTGTAGCGGGGCCTCAGGGAGAATTTTTGGCTCACGCTTCAGAAGAAAACGAAGAGATAATAGTATGTGAAATAGACCTAAAAAGAAGCGAAAATGTCAGAAGGTGGTGGCCTTTTTTCCGCGACCGTAGAATAGACGCTTATGGCGACATCTTAAAAAGGTGGGGCACATGATAATTATCCCAGCCCGCCTAGCCTCCACAAGGTTTCCAAACAAGATACTTGCAGATGTAGCGGGTCTACCAATGGTGATACGGTGCGCAAAAAATCTGCAAGGCGTAGACGATATAGCCGTAGCGTGTGACGATGAGAGCGTAAAAGAGCTATGTGAAAGCCACAAAATAAAAGCTGTTTTAACATCAAAGGCGCACAATAGCGGCACCGATAGAATTAACGAAGCGGCGACGCTACTTGGACTTGGACAAAATGAGATCATCGTAAATGTACAAGCAGATGAGCCCTTCCTTGAGCCCTACATCGTAGAAGCGGTCAAAAACCTAATAGCTACTGAACAAAATGACTTTAAAATGGCTAGCTGTTACAAACAAATAGACAAGCATATGGCTGAAAATCCAAATATGGTAAAGGTTATCACCGATAGCGACGGATATGCGATATATTTTTCTAGAAGCCCTATTCCCTATGATAGAGATGGTGGTTTTTTTGACTACAAGGGACATCTTGGCATATATGGGTTTGATGTAGGTAGTTTGCAAAAATTTTGTGCGCTTGGCAGTGGAGCGCTTGAAAATATCGAGAAATTGGAGCAGTTAAGAGCTATAGAGGCGGGATATAAGATAAAAATGGTAGAAGTCGACACAAAAAGTTTTGGCATTGACACACCTGAAGATTTGGCGGAAGCAATAGCTGTATTTAAAGATAAAGAGCAATGGTAGATTTAACAAAAATAAAAGCATTTATATTTGATGTTGACGGCGTCCTAACCGGCGGCGAAATTATCTATACAAATAGTGAGGAAGAGGCAAAAGTCTTTAACATCAAAGACGGTTGGGCAATAGTTGAGGTCAAAAAATATGGCTTTATAACAGGGATTATCACCGGCAGAAGCTCGGAAATTGTAAACAAAAGAGCTAAAGAGCTAGGGATAGACTACCTAGTACAAGGCGAACTAAAGAAACTAGACGCATACGAAAAATTTAAATTGCAATATGGGTTAGCAGACGAAGAGATAGCCTATATCGGCGACGATTTGATAGACCTACCAATTCTCCTGCGGTGCGGTTTTGCGGTATGTCCTGCGGATGCAAATGACGAGGTAAAATCAAGAGTACACAGCATAAGCCAATTCATCGGCGGCAAAGGCGCTGCACGGGAGATGATTGAAAAGGTCCTAAAGGCGCAAAATATTTGGAACAAAATAATAGAAAATTATCTATCGTTGGCAAAAAATTAGGTTTGAGGCTTAGGAGTTGAACAGTCAATTTTGTATTTTAAGTGTACCCTGAAGATTTTAACGATTTTTTAAAAGTGGTTGCAGGAGTAGGATTTGAACCTACGACCTTCGGGTTATGAGCCCGACGAGCTACCGGACTGCTCCATCCTGCGGTGATCAAAAAAAGAAAGAATCAAAAAGTGGCTGGGGTACAAGGATTCGAACCTCGGTTAGATGGACCAAAACCACCTGTCCTACCACTAGACGATACCCCAATCATTTTTGAGACCGAAATTATAGCGGAACTTAACCGCTTTGTCAACTAAAAAAACTAAAATTTTTAAAAAAAATACTCAAAAGACGGCGCAACTATAAGCCGAGTTCTGTAGTTGGTAGTTATTTATCTAAACCGCAAGTCGCCAAGCGGTATCTAGCGAAGAGCGCCTTTGCGGGGCTTTTACCATGCTCTTCTTGCTACGGATTGGGTTTACAAGCCTTGCAGTTGCCTGCAACGCAGGTGGGCTCTTACCCCACCGTTTCACCTTTACCTTAGTTGCCCAAGGAAGTTTGTTTTCTGTTGCACTATTCCCTCGCCTTGCGACGGCCGTCCGTTAGACGGAATCCTTGCCCCGCTGTAGCTCGGACTTTCCTCTTTTAGCATAAAGGCCAAAAGCAACTACCCGTTGCGCCAAAATAATTCTACCGAAAAAAAGGTACAATGTCTCTAAAAAATTAAACAACAATTTCACTAAGCATCCTTAAAAAATGAGGTAAATCAAAAATGAGTAATAATTACAAACCCCTAACCCCAGAAGAAGAGAGAGTCATAATCCATAAAGGAACGGAGTATCCATACACAGGTGAATATACCGACTTTTTCGGTGACGGCGTATATCGGTGCAAGCGGTGCGGAGCAAAGCTTTATAACTCATCTGCCAAATTTCATTCGGGGTGTGGGTGGCCGAGTTTTGACGAGGAAATAAAGGGTGCGGTGCGCAGAGTCCCAGACAGTGACGGCAGACGCACTGAGATAGTGTGCGCCTCGTGTGGCGGACATTTGGGGCATGTATTTGAGGGCGAAGGGTTTACTCCCAAAAATACAAGACACTGCGTTAACTCTATTTCGCTTATTTTTGAGCCATCTAACTAAGTTTGTGGTAGCGTTGAATCCCAATTCTAACCGCTAAAAGTGTAAAATAAAACAAAAATTATACTAGGAAGAAAATTGTTACAGGCGATAAATATAACTATGCAGTTTGGACAGCGAAAGCTGTTTGATAAAATAAATCTTAAGTTGGATAAAGGCAAAAGATACGGTCTTATTGGCGCAAACGGGGCTGGCAAATCGACATTTTTAAAAATTTTAGCAAAAGAGATAGAGCCAACAGAGGGCGAGATTTGGGTAGAACCGGGGGCAAAAATAGGGGTACTAGGGCAAAATCAATTTGCTTTTGAGGATTTTACCCTTTTTGACGCCGTACTTTGGGGCAACAAAAGACTTTTTGACGCCGTAAAAGAAAAAGAGAGGCTATACGCCGAGGGGGACTTTTCAGACGATAAGGTCAATGAGAGACTCGGTGAGCTTGAGATGATATGCGCCGAGGAGGACCCAACATACGAATACGATGTAAATATCGAAAAAATATTAGAGGAGTTGGGGTTTGACTCTACCAAACACCACGCCAAAATGAGTGAAATTACATCGGCTGAGAAATTTAAAGTCCTTTTGGCGCAAGTGTTGTTCCCAAAACCAGAGATACTATTTTTGGATGAGCCGACAAACAACTTGGATATTAAAACGATAGGTTGGTTAGAGGAAAAACTAAAAAGACACGAAGGTACTATGGTGGTTATCTCACACGATAGACACTTTTTAAATTCGGTAGTTACCCATATATTAGATGTAGACTATGGCACTATTAGAGAGTTTACGGGCAATTACGACGATTGGTATATAGCGGCAAATCTCATCCAAAAACAGATGGAGATGGAGAGGGAAAAAAAGCTGAGTGAAAAGGCGCAGTTAGAAAACTTTATTAGACGATTTAGCGCCAACGCCTCAAAGGCAAAACAAGCAACAAGTCGCCAAAAACAACTTGAAAAAATCCAAATAGATGATATAAAACCCTCATCCAGAAGAGACCCGAGCATAGTATTTAAACCAAAAAGGGAGATTGGAAATGACTGCCTTATAGTTGAAAATGTTACATTTGGCTACGACAATACCCCAATTCTCAAAGACTTCTCCTTAAGCGTACTCAAAACCGACAAAATAGCGCTAATTGGTCAAAATGGTATCGGTAAAACAACTTTGCTAAAAATTTTAATGGGTGAGCTAACCCCACAAAGCGGAAGCGTTAAATGGGGCGCTACAGTGCAAACTGGCTACTTTCCGCAAGATACAACCGACGTGGTACAAGGCGAAGAGACGCTATACGAGTGGCTAAGGGCATTTGATAAAAAAGCAGAGCTTGGGGAGATTAGAAACTGTTTAGGAAGAATGCTCTTTAGTGGGGCAGAACAAGAAAAACCTGTAGGCGCAATTTCGGGTGGTGAAAAGCACAGAGTTATGCTCTCAAAACTAATGCTAGAAGGACCAAACTTCCTTGTGTTGGATGAGCCAAACAACCACCTTGACTTGGAGGCTATTATAGCTTTGGGTGAGGCGCTATATGAATACACCGGCGCAGTTATATGTGTCACACACGATAGAGAATTAATCGACGCATTTGCAAATCGAATAATTGAACTTAAGCCAAACAATGAGATAATAGACTTTAGAGGCTCATACGAAGAGTATTTAGAGGCTCATCTAAGTTGATTTAAAAAGGGGGATTAATGTTAAAAAAACTTATACTGACCGTTGCAATTGCTACATCTTTTGCTTTTGCAGGTCCTTGTTGCAAAGTATCCGATTCTAACGCCACTAGAGCTTGTGATACAAACGAAACAATAGCAAAATGCAAACACAAAGATTGCAAATGCGGAGAAAACTGTAAGTGTGGCGATAGTTGCAAATGCACAGACAAAAAAAGTTGCGACTGTAATAAAACAGGCAAAAAAGCTAAAAAAATGAAAGCAAGAGCCTGCGAAGGTAATTGCTCCAAATAATCATTTAGCTAAGGTTATCCCTTAGCTTTTGTTAAGAGAGCCTATTCTTATAATCTTCATATCCAAAGCTTCTCACAATATCTAACTTTCCATTTAGCCTTACTACTGCTAAGCTCGGGAGGTTTATCCCATTAAAAGTTGTATTTTTTACAAATGTATAGTGGCATTGATCTTCAAACACGACTCTATCGCCAATTTTTAGCGGCTTATCAAAACTATAATCGCCGATTATGTCCCCTGAAAGACAAGTATTTCCGCCTAGTCTGTATGTGTGCGCCTTCTCATTTGGCTCCCCTGCCCCTCTTACCATAGGGCGATAAGGCATCGCAAGGGTGTCTGGCATATG
>JAVRLX010000002.1:29576-60029 GCA_031960985.1 Campylobacterales bacterium
ACTAAGTGATTTGAAATCCGAGCTATCTCCTCTATCTCCTCATCTTTGTAAGCAGGCGAATAGGTGTGTACCTCTAGCCCAAGCTCCTCGCGCGCTAACATCGCCTCATTGAGTCCACTTGCGCAAGCGCCTTTAAGATACTCTTTTACAAGGGGAAATGTAGCCCACATCGCAAACCCTTTAAGGGCAAGCAAAATCTTAACATCCGCCTCACCCATCACTCGCTTGAGTATTTTTAGGTTTTTTTCCAGCAACTCCTCCTCGCACACATAACAAGGGGTAGGCACTTTGTCAATATAGCTCATTTTACACCTCAAAATTTTTTTCGCCATTTTATCTAAGCGGCGTTAAGAGAGTGTGACAAAGGGGCAAAAATGTATAATTCCGATAAAAAACTTACGGAGAATCAATTGGGACGAGCATTTGAATACCGAAAAGCGGCAAAACTCAAAAGATGGGGGAATATGTCGAGAATATTCCCAAAACTAGGGCGCGCTATCACGGTAGCGGCAAAAGAGGGTGGACCAGATCCGGCAATGAACGCTAAATTAAGGGTGGCGATAGCCAACGCAAAAGCGGAAGGGATGCCAAAAGACAACATCGACGCCGCAATCAAAAGAGCAAGCGGCAGAGACGCCGTAGATTACACTGAGATAGTATATGATGGCAAGGGTCCATACGGAACTCTTTTTATGGTAGAGTGCGCTACAGACAATCCTACAAGGACAATTGCAAACATTAGAGCTATATTCACAAAAGCCGGCGGACAGATAGTTCCTAGCGGCTCCCTTGATTTTATGTTTGCTAGAAAAAGTGTGTTTGAATTTGACAAACCTTCAATGGATCTTGAAGAGCTGGAGCTAAACCTAATAGACGCTGGGCTTGAAGAGATGAAAATAGATGAAGATACGGTATATGTGTATGGCGATTATACAAATTTTGGCTCGCTATCGGCGGCTCTTGAAGAGATGAAAATAGATGTCAAAAAATCGGCTCTGGAGAGAGTCCCTACATCTCCAATTGAAGTAACAGATGAACAGATGGCTGAAATAGAAAAACTTATCGAAAAAATAGAGGATGATGACGATGTCCAAGCCGTCTATACAAATTTAGCATAATAAATTTCTATTAATAATTCATTATATAGAATTATAGAGATGGCTACTAAAGGAATAATGGCATGACAAAGTTGGCGATAGCTTTAATGTTTATTTGGTTTTCAATACTAAATGCGCAGGAGATTAGATTTGCCCCAATCCCTAAAGAGAGTGTAGAAACAATAGAAAAAGGGTATAAACCATTCCTTAACTGGCTATCCAAACAAACAGGCGACAAATATACGCTAGTAATGACATTAGATTATAAAGACCTTACGAGCAAAATTGAAAAAGGGGAGATAGATATGGCCTATCTTGGACCGCTCCCTTATGCCATTATTAAACAACATATAAACTCTATAGTGCCTATAGTAAAATTTTTGGATGAGAGCGGTAAACCTACATACACTTGTTCAATTATAGTTAGAGCAAACTCAAATATTAAATCACTCAAAGAGCTTGAAAATAAAAAGATATCTTTAACGCAAAAATACTCCACTTGTGGATACTACAATGCAAAAATCGCATTTGACCAAGAGGGGATACCGCTATCTCAATATTCATTTGCCGGATCACACTCAAAGGTAGCGTTTAATGTTACTACTGGCACAAGCGATGGTGGTTCTTTGCAAACATCATATTATAATAAATACCAATATTTAGGACTTAGAAAAATATATGAAAGCAAGCCACTTCCAGGATTTTTGATAGCTGTAAATAAAAATAAAATAGATTCTAATAAGATATCAGCAATAAAAAAAGCAATAACCACCCTCTCCCCTCTAACTAATCCAAAAGATAGGGAGATAACAAAAGATTGGATTGATAATATTCGTTATGGTGCAGTGGAAGCTAAAGAGGAAGATTATGCGGCAATAATACATAATGCCAAAAATATGAGCGATATTAGATGATAAAACGGCATACAAGCACTATTTATAGAATTCTTATCCCTTTGTTTGCTGTTGGAATAATAGCGGTATGGATAAGTGGAATATTAGTAACCAAAATAGTAATAAAAGAGGGTTCAAAAAGAGCCGAGAGTGAGCTAAAATCAATTATATATAAGATAAATAGCGTTGCAGAAGGGAAATATACAGCACTATTTGAAAATTACGCCGATAATCCTGCGGAGTTTAAAGGTTTAGAGCCACTTGTAAAACAAGAGACAATAAGAGATATGCAAAATATCGCCAAAACAGAGCGAGCAAGTCTATTTTTATATGATGGACGAAATTATCTACAATTAAACGACGGAATAATAAATATTGATTTTAATAGCGTCAAAAAGTGGAATGAAAACGGTTACATTGAGCACAATATGTATGTTAGCAAAGAGTTTTTGCCATGGGGCTGGAGATTTATAGCCATTTATAATGACAAATACTTAGACGCCATTATATCTGTAAACAAAAAAACTATTGCGCTTATTATTATAAGTGTAGTAGTTTTAACAACCATACTTATTGTTATTGTGCTTTATAGGGCTATCAATATACCATTTAAAAAAATATTTGCCCATTTAGAAATGGTAAAAAAAGGTGAATATAAGTTATTGCCTATAGATAAAAAGTTTACCACGGAGATACAAAATCTAATCAAACATATAAACAATATGACTAATGGGCTAAAAGAGCGACAAGAGGAGAATGAGCGTCTAATCGATAATCTTTTAAAAGAGAAACAATATACAAAGACAATTTTGGATAGTCAAACAAGTATTGTTATAGTCACCGATGGTGATCAAATACTAGATTGTAACCAAGCTTTTTTTGATTTTTTCACACCTTATCAAAATTTAGAAGATTTCAAAAAAGAGCATAAGTGTGTGTGTTCTTTTTTTGAAAGTTATGATGATGGTGAACAACGCTATATAGAACCAAATGAAGATAACTGGGTGCAAAAAGCGATTGGTTTAGAACAAAGAGCAATGATACGCAAAAATGGCGAGGAAAGACATTTTGCTATAAATGCAAAAAGACATGAACAAGACGGTAAAGTCCTATATGTAGTAACTTTAGACGACATTACCCCTCTTGTGGCGCAAAAAAATGAGCTTAGAAAGAGACTTTATACAGACCCATTAACCAATCTTCCAAATAGAACAAAGCTTTTGCTCGATATGGTTAGCACAGAATCTCCAGTGCTTTTTTTGATAAATATAGACTCTTTTAGCACAATAAACGACCTTTACGGATATAAAGTAGGCGATGAACTACTATCTCTTCTAGCAGCAAAGCTCAACAAGGCAATTTCACTTTTCAAAAGCGTTTACAAATTTGACAAAGCGCCACAAGGCTGGACGCTTTATAAGCTAGCAAGCGACGAGTACGCCTTTTTGATGCCAGAAGCCCCAACAAAAGAGGAGCAAGAAAAAATAGCGTACTCCATATATCACCTTATCGAAAACGCCCGCTTTCGGTGCCGTGGTATTGATATAGAAATAAAGGTTACCATAGGCATCTCAGACAGCTACAAAATAACGCTAGACGACTGGGATAAACCGAAAAACATTATATCTGACGCAGATATGGCTCTTAAAAAAGCTAAAGAAGAAGGTCTTTCGTTTTTATTTTATAGCGATGAAATGGATCTTAAGACAAACTACATAAAAAATATAGAGCTTGCAAAAAAACTCAAAAATGCAATTACCGAAGAGAGAATAGTTCCGTATTTTCAGCCGATTCAAGATATAACAACCGGCGAAATAAAAAAATACGAAGCGCTTATGAGAATGATAGATGACGACGGCTGCGCAATTGGCCCACTAGCTTTTTTGGAAGTTGCAAAAAGTAGTAAACAATACGCAAAACTAACCCGTATAATCATCCAAAAAAGCTTTGAGTGGTTTGCCGATAAACCGTATGAATTTTCTATTAACATCTCCTATGAGGACATAACCGACGAAGAGACCAAGCGGTACATATTTGATATGTTGCAAAAATACAATATCGGCGATAGGGTAATTTTTGAATTTTTGGAATCTGAGGGCATCAAAAACTATGAAGATGTTAAAATCTTTATCCAAGAGGCTAGAAATTACGGCTGCAGATGTGCTATAGACGATTTTGGTAGCGGATACTCTAGCTTTGAACACATATTAAAGCTAAAAACAGAGTATCTAAAGATAGACGGCTCTATCATAAAAAATATAGACAAAGATAGTGACGCAAAAGCCGTAGCAAAAGCCATAGTCTCTTTTGCAAACGATTTGGGTATAAAAACGGTAGCGGAGTTTGTACGCTCTGAGGAGGTTATGGGGACCGTCAAAGCGCTTGGCATCACATACGCCCAAGGTTATCACATTGGCGAACCAAAACCCTCAACGAATTAAAGGCGTCATAAGGTCAAATCTGTTTATACTTCTTTAGCTCTCGTTTTGAAAAATAATAAGATATAGCAGACATTGTAGCGTAGCTTAGGACGAGGGCTAGACTCACCCCAACAAGCGTCGGCAAGAGACTATGCGTCAAAAACGCAAAAAATGGAAATAAAATACTCCCACACGCCCTAACACTCATCGACAAAAAAAACTTATCTAGAGACTTTAGCACCGCTACCTGATATGTATTCATTGAGACAAAAAAGATAGCCAAAGAGAGCGCCACCAAAGCATCAGCCGCCAATAGATAGCTCTCTCCAAAAAGCCAAGATATTACTGGGACTGAAAAAAACAGGCATATCAAAAATACCGCTGCACCTGACGCCAACGAGTATTTAAAGGCAAAACTACTCAGTTTTTTGATGCTGTTAAACTCTTTTTTAGCTACAAGATGTGATAGTTCAGGAAGCACAAACTTGACTATCGGAAAGACAAAAATAGCTATAAAGTACATAAAAAAACTCTTAACTACCACCTGAAAATCGCCCAAAATTTCAAGCGAAAACTTATACCCAACAAAAAGCACGGCAAGATAGATGATAAGCATTCCAAATACAAATTCCATTCCGCCAAATATTGAGTTTTTAATAAAACTTTTTGCGCCTTCATCTAAAGGTGTAAGCAAAAACGGAGGCTCTTTGTAGCGTTTATTTTTTCGCAGATAGATATAAAGACTTAAGCTAAAAAGCCCAAAAATGGAGGATAAAAACAGTGCGTCAAAAGAGTGAATGAAAGCGCCATAGTAGAAAAAAACGAACCATACGAGGGACATAATAGGCTCTAGCAAAGTTGTCACATTAATGTCTGCATAGAGCCTATACATACTAAGCTGATTTGAAAAATAGGTATAAAACCCAAAAGCGACAAATAGTAAAAAAAGATAAACTATAGAGACGCAAAAACCAGAATACAAAACAAAAATGAGACTTGACAAAAAACCAACAACACAAACACCTAACACCGCCAACCTAAAGATACCAAGTATCTGCGAAGCGTCCGTACCCCTATTGTAAGCGACCGTCATTGAAGCCCTAAAGCCAATAAAAAGCAGCATAAACAGACCGGCTAGGTCAATAGCAGTAAAAAAAAGAGCCAACTCTTGTTTTAAGAAGATAGAAGCAACAAGGCTTTTAAAAAACAGTGAAACGGCGATGGAGGCAATCGTAAAAATAATGCTAAGTAAAAATGCTTTTTTCAAAGTTTTTTCACTTTTTTCATAAAGAGGGCAAACCCCCGCTCTTCTTTTGCGCCGATTTTGTAACTAATAAGTTTTAGGTACTCTTTTGCGTCTCGAATCTTAAACCCTTTTTGTCTAGCCTCCCACTCCACCACATAGTGCGGAATGTTGATTTTGCGGCGATTGAAATTAAGAGAAAGTTTTTTGTAGTATGCTCCTCTGCGATTAAAGCAAAACCTCCCAAACACAAAAGGTAATCCCGTCCTAGCATACCATTCGTGCGCCAAATCTATGTACTCATCTGGGTTTTCAAGATATTTTGAGAGCGCCTTATCCCCAATAAACACCTCGCCTGTTAATCCAAGAACACGGGCAAGCTTATTTGATGTGGCAGACTCATTATCACTTTTATGCGCCCCAGGTTTAATTATCACACTTTTAACCGCCCCCTTCGCCACTATCCCGCTAGCTGTCCTATTGCCTCTTGTGCTCTCTACCGATGATACAAATGCGGCGTCCACTAGCTTTTTACGAAACATCTCATTGACTTTTGATGGATATGAGCCGCGCTTTGTGCTTTGGAGTTTTTGGGCAAATAATTTCGGCTTTGATTTTAAAAAGACACGAAATGGCAGAAGGTTTAAGTATGAGATGTTAGCGATATTCAAGGGTTTGCTCTCTTTTTTGGTTTATTTTAACCTTCTTTGGCTTTTTAATCCAAGCTTTTGTAACATAAAATGAATATTTATCTTCTAATGTATACTATTAGCCATTGTGTTATAATTTTTTAAAAAAGGACTTAAAATGCTTACTTTACAGATAACCGAAAATCAAATAGCAAACCTCATATCACAGCTTGATCTAAACGGCTTAGAAAAAGTGCGAAAAGCTATCGTAAAACAAGAGCTATATTTCAAAAAGTTTCAAAAAGCGCCTATTAGTGATATAGTGAATGATTTTAGGGCAGAGGGTTATACTGAGGGTTTCCTTGCAGACCTTGAAAACGGGCTAAAGAAAAGTAGAATTTACAAAAAATGAAGATTTTGGAATTAAGTGACGAGCAAAAAGAGTATCTCAAATACCATCAGCTAATCAAAAAATATGAAAAAGTTAAGTTGCTTTTTGAGGAAAATCCATTTCATCCATCTTTGAAAATGGAGCTATTAGAGCCAAAACATCGACTTTTATACTCGTTTCGATTAGATAAAAAATATAGAGTTATTTTTGCGTATGTCGAGATAGAAACCGTAGAAATAATAGCAATAACAAACCATTACAAATAAGGAGGGCTATAGTTGATAAAAGTAGAATTTTTAGGGCCTATTGGGCTTGAGAATATGGAAGTAGAGGCAGCGACACTATCTGAGTTGGGTGCGAAATTGCAAGGAATAAATGAGCTAAAAGCGTGGCTTGCAAACTCTGCAATAGCGGTTAACGACACTATTGTCAGCGACAAAAATATGGCTCTTAAAGATGGCGATAAAGTATCAATTCTCCCTCCGGTGTGCGGCGGATGAGTAAGCTTTTGTTGTTTGATGGCCCACTTGAGGTTGAAAAAATTTTTAGTGATTGGTACAAAGAGTATAAAGGGGAAAATTTTGGCGCTTTTATCACATTTGTCGGAATTGTGAGAGATGAGGATGAAATAGATGGGCTTAGCTTTGATATATACGAGCCTATTTTAAACTCTTGGTTTGATGCTTGGCAAGCAAAAGCCAAAGAACAAAATGCGCTTATCTTAATGGCGCACTCAAAAGGAGATGTGCCACTGCACAAAAGTAGTTATATAGCCGCCGTCCTTAGTCCAAAACGAAAAATAGCGCTTAAGCTCATTAACGATTTTGTGGAAGACTTCAAAGCCAAAGCCCCAATATGGAAATACGACTTAATAGGTGAAAAAAGGGTATACGCACAAGATAGAAGCGCCCCGCTTCCAGCGGCAGGACTGCTATCTTGACAGAACAAATAGCGCAATTTTTTGTCGAGATAGTTAACGGCTGGGGATATATTGGAATTTTTATCTTAATGACATTAGAGAGCACCGTTTTTCCAATCCCAAGTGAACTTGTGATGATACCGGCTGGGTATTTAGCGCATCAAGGTGAATTAAGCGCAACTTTGAGTATTATAGCAGGAACACTTGGCAGCTTATGTGGAGCTATGATAAACTATATCGTATCTCGCAGATATGGTAGAAGCTTTTTGTGGAATCACGGCAAAAAAATCCTCATCTCACGCCGAAGATTGGCACAAATGGATTATTTTTTTCGTAGATACGGCGAAGTGACTACATTTTTAGGTCGCCTTATCCCAGTTGCCCGCCACTATATCTCCATCCCTGCAGGACTTGCAAAGATGAGGCTGTGGCGATTTATGCTTTTTACCTCGCTTGGAGCGTTCGTATGGATGGTAGTATTAACGGCTCTTGGATACTTTATCGGTAATAATATCGCCCAAATAAAACAATACACGCACCTCTTCGGATACGCCGCCATATTCGTCTCCATCATAGTATTCATATACTACTACACCAAAAAAAGGGTGAAAGTTGCAAAAAATCGATGAGTTATACAACAAAGCGGCAAACGCTTTTAATGCTGGGGATTATGAAAAAGCAAAGCAGTGGGCGAATAAGTGTCTTTTATTAGATAAAAATGAGTTTAGAAGCCTAAATTTGCTTGGGGCAATACTAGCAGCAGAGGGTAAAACTGAGGCGGCGGCAAATGCTTATCAAAAATCTTTGGAGGCAAATCCAAAAAACCCACAAACTATCAACAATTTAGCAAACCTACTTGCAAAAGAGGGGGAGCTTCAAAAAGCAATAAACCTCTATGAGCACGCACTTGTTTTGGACCCAAGTTTTGTTATGGCAAGACAAAATTTAGCAAAAACGCTACTAAAAATGGGATTATTAAATGAAGCTATAAGTGAAGCGGCAAAGTGTTTTGAGCTTGATAGCACAGATGGTTTTTCATTAATTACACTTGCAAGCGCACTAAGGCAAAAAAGGGAGTATGAGGCGGCTATAGAGGCTTGCAATATCGCCTTAAGTTATCCACAAAACAAAAAAGATGCCCTAATTGAGTTAGGACTTATTAAACAAGAGCAAAAACTTTTTGATGAGGCTTTGGAGTGTTTTGTGCGAGCTTTAAAACTCGATCCAAATCACGCCCCATCGTATTGCAACATCTCAAGTATCCTTATTGACAAAGGGCAAATCTCGCAGGCCAAGGGGGCTATTATTAAAGCGTTTGAGCTTGACCCAAATGATGCTGTAAACCATATAAATTTGGGGGTCCTTTTAAAGTGGGAAGGGAAAAGGGAAGAAGCCAAAAACGCTTTTAATAGGGCAATAGAGTTAGGTGACCCAAGGGGTGCTGCAAAGACAAACTTGGGAATTATGCTAATGGCGGAGGGAGACTATGAAAATGGGCTTGCGCTATATGATTATCGCCCAAGGACAACTCATCTCAACTCTCATTTACCCATATATAGCGGAGAAGATTTGGAAAATAAAACGCTACTTGTCTACCACGAACAAGGATTTGGTGATACCATCAATTTTGCAAGACTTCTAAAACACGAAAAATTAGGTGGCGCAAAAATAATCTTTTCGCCACAAGAGCCGCTTTTGCCACTATTTAAAGCTTCAACACTGGGTGTATCTGTAATGAGCCAAGATGAGATTGTAGCACAAAAACCCCATTTTGATTACCATGCAAGCCTAATTGATTTGCTTAAAATCATTGAAATAAGGGCAGATAAAATCCCGCAAAATATTAACTATGTAGTAACTAATCCACAAAAAGTAAAGAGCTTTGCATCTAAGCTCGATCCTAAAAAAACAAAAGTAGGGATTGTTTGGAGGGGTAGAAAAGAGTATTTAGGGGATATGTTTCGCTCTATCGATGCTAAGTTATTTACAATTTTAAAAAATGAGTCTATGCAATTTGTCTCACTGCAAAAGGAGTTTGAACCTTTAGATATGGAGAGCCTCAAAAATGAGCTTAATATATTAGATTTTAGCGAAGAGCTCGATGATTTTTCAGATACAGCGGCGCTCATTTCCTTGCTTGATATAGTAATTTCGGTAGATACCTCAGTTGCACACTTAGCCGCTACGATGCAAAAACCAACATGGATACTTCTGCCTCTATCTGCAGATTGGAGATGGGGACTAAATGGAGAAATTACTCCTTGGTACAACAAAGCAAGGCTCTTTCGTAAAAAAGTTGGCGAAGAGTGGGGGGCGGTATTTGAAGAAATAAAAGAAGAGTTGCAAAAAACATTGCAATAAGCAATATTTTTTTATCTGCTTTTAATTTTTGTCTAAAATCCTCTTATGATTTTGGATGAAAAACTAGAAATTCTATCGGATGCTGCAAAATACGACTCCTCATGCTCATCTTCTGGCTCAGACAGACCTGCACAAAATGGAGGTATCGGAAACGGCGCATTAGGTGGCATCTGCCACTCCTTTAGCGCCGATGGACGGTGTATCAGCCTACTTAAAGTACTTTTAACCAACCACTGCATATTCGACTGCGCCTACTGCAAAAATAGAGTCTCAAACGACATCAAAAGAGCCGCCTTTACCCCTAAAGAGCTTGCCCATCTTGTAATCGAATTTTACAAGCGAAACTACATCGAGGGGTTATTTCTTAGCTCTGGTATCGTAAAAAGCCCTGACCATACGATGGAGCTAATGCTTCGGTGTGTGCGTATATTGCGTTATGAATATCGTTTTGGCGGCTATATACACATCAAGCTTATACCTGGCGCATCTGCACAACTCATAAATGAGACGGCAAAACTAGCCGATAGAGTCAGCTCAAACATAGAGCTACCGAGCGAAGAGAGTCTAAAACTTTTGGCTCCTAATAAGTCAAAACATAGTGTATTTGAGCCGCTTACGCTCGCTAGAGAGACTAATATCTCAATGTCTACGCAGATGATAGTAGGCGCCACACCAGAGAGCGACCTTGACATCATCAAACTCGCAGAAAGTCTCTACAAAAAAAGATTTTTAAAAAGGGTTTATTACTCCGCCTATATTCCAGTCAATCAAGACAAAAGACTACCCGCGCCACTAGACTTCAAACCCCCACTTCTTCGAGAACATAGGCTCTATCAGGCGGACTGGCTAATGCGATTTTACGGGTTTAAGTCATCGGAGATACTGGACAATAAACACCCTTTTTTGGATGAGAAGCTAGACCCAAAATCCGCATGGGCAATTCGCAATATCCACCACTTCCCCATAGACATCAACCGTGCGAGCTACGAAGAGCTAATCCGCGTACCAGGAGTGGGACTTACGGGAGCCAAAAAAATAATAGAGGCTAGAAGATACAAAAAACTAGGGCTTGACGAACTAAAAACCTTGCGGATTTCAACAAAAAAATGCAAATTTTTTATCGTTGCTAAAGACCATTTTCCAGGCGAGCCGCCAAAAGAAAAAGTGTATATAGCGTTAGCAAATAGCGAGGCAAAGGTGGGCGCATTAAATCTATTTTCACTAAACGGGGAGGCTATATGACGACAGCGGTATTTGATGGAAGTTTTGAGGGATTACTTAAGCTAGCGGCTTTTTTGCACTCAAGCAAATTGGTATTTGATGAGGTCTCACACACAGAGGACAATAGCTCGCTTTTTAGCGAAAATATTTATGCGGATGAAGTTGTTGCAGTAGATAGTAAAAAACTAGATATCACAAGACTCAAAACAATATTTTTGGCGTACGACAAGGCGACATACAAGACAATAGTAAAACACTATTTTGAGGTAATGGATGATGCGCCAACGATGGATACGATGGCAAAACTAAACGAATTGGAGCACATCGTACGAAGGGAGGCCCACAAATACAAGGGATTTATCCGTTTTGAGATGACGGAGGTTGGATTTTTTGCTCGCATTGCCCCAAAGCATGATATATTGCCACTTATTGCTCCACATTTTTTCAAGCGTTTCGGCGATAAACGGGTAATATATGATGAAAACAGAAAAGTAGCCGCACTTATCGACAAAATAGGATATAGACTTGTATCAGCAAACGTTGAGAGGTTTGAAAAACATGAAGATGAAAAAAGATTTGAGGGGTTATGGAAGAGGTTTTTTGAGAGCATATCAATCGCTGAGCGGACAAATAAAAAACTTCAGCAGAGTTTTATACCACTCAGATATAGGGAGTTTATGACCGAATTTTCAGCCACAGAATATATGTCACAAGAAGTAATGTAATGGCATTTGCCACACAGTGTTTTGGGTGAGGTAAACTTGAGGTCGCAAAGATAATAGCTAAATACACTAAAAGCTACATTTATTCTTCAAACGATATAAAATTCATAATAAGTTTTATTAGTTGCTCTTTTTGCTCTGGTGGGCTTGTGGCTACAAGATAACAAAGGGCAGTTAGAGTATTGCTGTTAAATTTGCTTAAAAGCTCCTCTTGCGATATGTTCTCATATAAAAACTGCAAAAATATAAGGGCCCCAATCCTTTTATTTCCATCCACAAATGGATGATTTTTTATAATAAAATAGAGCAGATTTGCCGCTTTTTCCTCAAAGGATGGATACAGCTCAACGCTTCCAAAACTTTGATAAATTGTGTTTAAAGCGCTTTCAAAAAGCCCCCTATCTCTTTCTATTCCAAAAATTTCTGAGGCTTCCCTTTTGTTAATAAGATACTCTTTTAGCTCTTTAATTGCAGATTTTGCCTCTTCATAACTTACCCTTTTTCTCTCTTTTCTTGTTATTTTGGCCTCAATTTTTCCTGTGTCATACTCCTCAATCCATTTCCAAACTAAGGCGTATTTCTCAATAATTTCAAGCAAACCTTTTGTTTCTTTTGCGCTTAGGTAAGGAGTATTTATATTTTCTTTTATAAACTTTACTACATTTTCAAGCTCTTTTATTTTTTCTTCTGTAAGCTTTTTTTCATCTATCGCATAACCTTTTATTAAATAATTCTTGAGGACATTTGTCGCCCAAATCCTAAAATGCGTTGCTTTTTTAGAATTAACACGGTAACCGACCGATATTATTACATCAAGATTAAAATATTCAATTGTTCTCTTTACTTCTCTTTTACCCTCAATTTGAACTGTTGCAAAATTTGCAACAGTTGAATTTATATCTAATTCCCCTGATTCAAATATGTTTCTAATATGCCTTGAAATAACGGATTTATCTTTACCAAACAAAGTAGCAATCTGATTGAGACTAAGCCAAATTGTTTCCCCTTTTAGCTGAACCTCTATCTTTTTATCGCTATCTTCAAAAATAACTAACTGATTTTCAATCTCCATTTTTAAGCCTCAATTTATGCTACTAAGACACAAGAAAGTTTATGACCGAATTTTCATCCACAGAATATACGCCACCAACACAAGAGTTACGGCATTTGCCGCTATCACCGGCATTGAACCGATAAGTATGCCATAAACAAGCCACAGCAAAATGCCTACAAACAACATTGCAAAAAGCCCGAGCGATAAATCCTCGGTTTTTTGTGTCTTATACACCTTAATAGCTTGCGGCACAAAAGCGGCAGTTGTCAAAAACGCCGCCAAAAAACCAATAAACTCTACCACTATTTGAGGGTAGCTATATACTCAGACACAGCTACTTTTTGAGCGTCATCTATCCCTTTTGCTTGTCCGACCATTATCATTTTTTGCTCTTTTCCATATGTGCCATCAACATATCCTTTTAGTTTTTTAAGAGCCTCTTCTTTTGTATTTCCAGCAAGTTTTGGATAAGAGCCTTTTCCTTCCCCTTTTTCACCGTGACACGCTGCACATCTTGTAGCAAATATCTGTTTGCCATCAATAGAAGTCGACGCTGCCATAGCCGCTTTTGAAGCTTCAGCAACAGGCGTCGCTGTACTATTTGCCTCCATACCAACAGGCGCGCTTGTTTGTATTTGCGCCACTCGCTCCTCTACTTTTTTATCTCCGCCGCAACCGATAAACAAAAGTGCGGTAGCCGCCGAAATAGCAAAAACAAAACTTCTTTTCATCACTTCCCCTTTTTTAATTTTGAAATATTTTAGCAAGAATCTGTGGCGCATTCCACTCTTTTTTAACATCGTCGCTAAAAATTACACTTTTTAGTTCTATCTTGCCCATTTTTTCGCTATACGCATCTTCACGGAAGCACTGCGCATACCCCGTCTCCGTCTCGTGTACTATAACACTGTAAAGCTCCACATTTGCCTCTCCATTTGCAAACAAAAACTCTTTTAGCGCCTCATCCACTGCAACAAAGATAAGGCGACTAAACTGCTCTGCCGAGGGACTAATCGGCAAAAGCGCCCACCTACGGCTATATTTTTTGGCAAACTCTATATACTCACTATCATCTTTATCCCAAAGGGCAATAGCATGGTCGAAAGAGTCTACAATATCTCGAATTGCTCCATTCATCAACCCAAAATCCATTACCATCTGCCCGTTATCAAGAGTATCGGAGCTTAAGAGTATCTCCGTCTTGTAACTGTGCCCGTGTATCGAATATTTGCACCGCTCCGTAGAACAGCCACGCACGATATGCGCATTTTCAAATTTAAAAAGTTTTCTTATTATCAAATTTTTCTCCGATTTTGCTTGTTTGATGCGCTATTGACAAATACTCATTCTGCGTCTAAGCTCTATTGCCAAAGAGTCGCAATAACCTTTTGAGGCAAAAAGCGACACTTCCACTTTGGCTTCTTGCATGGCATTTTTGAGCATCGTCGCTATTTTGCCAAACACCGAGCCGCCATCTTCAACCATCGTTAGCCAGACCCTCAAATCATTGACTTTGCCTAGTTTGTCTTGGATCCGCTTGCAAATAAGCGAGCCTTCATTGACGCCCAAAAACAGAAAATCGAGCTGATATCTATACTTCTTGCACAGCTTGCGCACAGAGTGCAGTTTTTCGAAGTCCACTTTCTCATTATTAGCTATTTTAGCGCACTTTTTGGATGTTTTTTGCATAGACTCTATTACCACTTCTAGCGCCGCCTCCCTTATATGCAAAAGCTTGCCGCTTTGGTCTCTCATAGTCTCATACAAGCCCTTATATCCGCGCAACACCTTATTTTCGAGTTTTGAGTCGCATAGAGCGGCTATTAGCTCATCTAGATACGCCATCCTCTTGCCATCCATCTCGCCATTTAGCTCTGGCGCAAAGCTTAGCAACTCCTCTATATCTCTTAATTGTGAGCTAATGCGCAAGGCATATTTTAGCTCTTGTTTTAGCTCTTCATCAAAGCAAAATCCGACTGTTTTTTCAAACAATACATCAAGAGAGAGTAGCTTTCGCACCGCCACTCGAAAGTCGTGCAACGCCTCGTTATCATACTTTGAGACTATTGTTATTCTGGTTTTTTTGAGCTTTTGGATAATCTCAACTATATGTCTTTTGTATCGCCAAAAAAGCAAGCCGTTTTTTTGACTCTCATACATAGAGATTTTCAGCCGCCGGTCATATAAAACGCTCTACCGCTACTCTCGGCGTCTTCTCCACCCCAGCGGTTTTTTTGAGGCTTATCTTTTATTACTTTTTTAAAAATTTCTATCGCCGCCCCGACATCTCCAGCCTTTAAGGCGTCTTTAATACTGAGGGCCTCGTCAAAGTAAAGGCAAGGAATAAGATACCCCTCCGCCGTTAGTCGCAAGCGGTTGCACGAATCACAAAAATCTTCTTTATGCGGCTCTATTACGCCAAACATATATCCATCTTCAGTACGATACAGCTTTGCGGGAGAGCTAAACTCTTTTTGCACTTCAGTAATGGTATATTTGGCAGAGATAACTGCCAATATTTCACTCGAGCTTAGCCCTTTTACTCCATCTTTTGCGTGCCTATTTTCCATAAACTCTATAAAACGAATCATCACCCCTTTTGCTTTTGCATATTCGAGCAGATCTATTATTTCATCTTCGTTTACACCTTTTATTGGCACGCTATTTAGCTTTACCTTTAGCCCAACAGCAAGCGCCGCATCTATTCCTGAAAGCACCTCTTTTAGCACATCCTTGCCACCCGCTATCTGTTTGGCAACTTCCGGCTTTAAAGAATCGAGAGAGATATTTATCCTCTTAAGCCCCGCTTTTGCCAGTTTATCAGCACACTGAGAGAGTAAAAATCCGTTTGTTGTCATAGCTATATCGATGTCGTTTTTGTAGCCACATATCATTGCAAGGAATTTATCCAAATCTTCTCTAAGGGTTGGCTCGCCACCCGTAATACGAATCTTGGTTATACCCTCATCAATAGCCGCCTTTACAAAGCCAAACAACTCCTCAAAACTAAGGAGATTTTCCTTGGGTACCCAGCTAAACGGCTTATCAGGCATACAGTAGCTACATCTAAAATTGCATCGCTCCGTAACAGAGAGCCTAAGGTAGTTAATATGTCGTCCGTATCCGTCTATTAGCATAACTCTTTCTCTATCTCATTTTTGTGGCAAGCGTAACCAAAATGAGATAAAAAAGCAAAAAATGGCATTTTAGAATAACGCTCCATCTTTTTAAGCCTTTTAGTCAAAACAAAGCGGGGCTAAAACGGCCAAATAGCCTCTAGCAGTTTAGAGCCCCACGGCTGAGATGATGCTCTTTTGATTTCACCCTGTGTATCGTATATGATTTTTGCGTCAGAGATATATTCAGAGCTTATGGAGTTATCTTTGCCTATGTCGTCCGCTCTAATGACGCCGCTTACTCTCATTATCTGCTTTTCGCCCTCTATCATTACCTCTCTGCTTCCATCTATAAAGTATGTATTATTGTTCATTACCTTAACAACTCTAGCCGATACAGTGGTTGTAAAGCTCTCTTGTCTACTACCTTTGCCGCTGCCGTCAAATGTGTAACCAGAACCTGTGGTAAGGCCTATATCCATAATGCCGTTAATTTTTTTCGACAAAGCGCTCATTGGAGCGCCTAGCGCGCCGTTTGTGGATGCCATCAAGCCGCCACCTAGTTGGTCTTTCTGATTTCGAGACAATTTTTTGGAAGATGAAGAGGAGCTTGTAGCGCTCTCTTTAATAATTACCCTAACTATATCGTTAACTCGCATCGCTTTTCTATCGGAATAAAGAGGGCTTTCTCCCTGCCCAAAAAGGCTTCCCGCATTAGGCACATTACTGCTTTCTTCTCTTGGCTCCATCTGCTCTACATACTTTGGCGGTTGCATATCCACTTTTGGATCCATCGGATGCGTAGAACAACCGGCGGTAAACAGCATCGAGCAAACAACAATAGACAAATAAACTTTTTTCATACTCACACCTTGAGCTTGGTTTGAGTCATTAAAGCAAATTTGATTCCAAAACACTACGACTGAAACATATATAACATCAAAGCTACCAAAATAGGCGGAATAAAATATTTGACGCACAAGTACCATACCTCAAAAGCAAAAGAGGAGATGTGCGCCATCAAATGAGTTTTCAAAAAGTTTTTATCCATTCCAAAACCGATAAACAAAGCAGTTACAATACCGCCAACTATCATCAGTACAGCGCTTGAGACAAAATCAAACCAGTCAAAAAGTGATTTTGAGTCAAAAGAGAGGAGTTTTGAGTACTCCGTCGTATTTGAAAGCAGTAAAACTATACCAACAGCCCACACAATAGCCCCAAATACAATTACCGCTTTTTTTCGGCTCCACCCTTTTTGCCCTATCAAATATGCCGCAGTCGGCTCTAAGATGGAGATGGCGGATGTAATGGAGGCAAATGTAAGCGCTATAAAAAATAGCAAAGCCAAAATATTGCCGAAAAACCCAAAATTATAAAAAAGGGCTGGCATTGTGACAAATACAAGCCCCGGACCCTGCTTTGTCTCAAAACCAAAATTAATGAGAAATGCAAACAGCGTAATGCCGACAAAAATTGCTACAAAAATTTCCATAACAGAGACTATAATCGCAGATTTTACATAGTTGGTCTCTTTGTTCGTATATGATGCGTATGTTAGCATTGTAGCCATACCCAAAGAAAGGGTAAAAAAGGCGTGCCCGACGGCAACCAAAAGCGCCTTTGGCGTTAAATTCTCAAAATTCGGCGTAAACATAAAACTAACCGCCATCCCAAATGAATCAAAGCTCATCGAATAAAAAAACAAAAAGAAAAGTATTGCAAATAAAAGCGGCAGAAGTATCAGATTTGCCCGCTCTATCCCCTTCTCCACGCCCAAAAGTACGATATATACGGTAAGCGCCATTGAGACGGTATGAAACAATAATTGGGTCTTAATGTCCGTTAATAGCATCGTCTCAAAAACGGCTTTTGCCTCTTCAACAGTGGAAGGCAAAGAGGAGAGTGTCAAAAATATATAATAGAGTATCCAACCGATAACTATAGAATAAAAAGAGAGGATAACAAGTCCCGTAAGCATCGAAAAACCAGCATTTCGCCAAAATTTTGGAAACTTTGATGCGAGAGCTTCAAACGAGCCAACGGGGTCTTTTTTGGCTATTGCGCCTATCGCTATCTCTCCTATAAGAAGTGGAATGCCGATAATGGCCACCGCAACAATATAGGCAAGCACAAAAGCGCCGCCGCCATATTCACCCGCTATATAAGGAAATTTCCAAATATTGCCAAGTCCTATTGCGGAGCCTGCCGCAGCAAGTACAAAGCCTACTTTTGAAAAATGCGCTTTCAAGCTACTAGTTTGCCATTCTTATAGATTTTATCTCTGCATTTAGCATTTCCACAATCACTCTATCGCCGCTTCTAAACATAAAAGGGGAATTTTTATCGACCCTATAAACAGTTGTTATAACATCGCCATTATCGTATTTAATGACTAGCTCCTGCCCTGCATCTTGATTTAGAGTGTCGCCTGCCAATGCGCCAAGCAATGCCCCTGCCGCAGCCGCTGCTATTTTACCGTCGCCCTTCCCAAATGCGCTTCCAGCCACGCCGCCAACAACCGCTCCAGCTGCAGCGCCTTTGTAGTCGTCACTTATAGTTATATTTTTAACCTCTAGGACGGTTCCTCTTTTTATGCTTTTTGTCTGACCTACGCTTGCCTGTGTATAAGCGCCGTCAGCTGTAGCACAACCAGATAGCAAAAATAGCGCAGACGCCGAAATCGCAACTATTATTTTTTTCATTCTTTCCCCTTTTTATGCATACAAAATAGTTTGTGGATTTTGAATATTTTTTAGAATTTTATCAAGTAACTTCTTCATATTATCGAATATATCTTGCGGCTTGCCCGCTTTTTTGAGCAAATTATCAAACACTCCTACCGTCGAAGCGCTAAGCGCATTTTTGGCGTTTTCGTCTTTTGGTTTTGGCAACTCTTTTCCTATATTGAAGGCTATTATATCAAGAGGCTCTTTCATAAACGAACCGCTTTGGTTATCATCCATAAACTTCTTTATCATTGGCTCTATTTTTTTCATAGCATCCGCTATTTCAATTTTATCTTGCTCGCTTAGACCGTTTGTTTCAAATTGAAACTTATACCCCTCTTTTGAGGAAAAAGCGAGAGATTCCCCACTCTCATTTTTTTCATATCCAACCGTTTTTTTGGAGTAAAGCTGCAAATCTATCTTGTCGCCGCTACTAGTTTGAAACGAAAAACCAATACTCGCCGAACTGGCATACCCGAGTGAACTACTATTCATAAACCCCACCTTTTATTTTTATGATATATCGTCTAAATAAGTTCTTTTTGGAGCAACCTTAGCTTAATGAGCTTTGCGCTTTTGTATGATGGGGAGAGCCTATATATAGAGCGCCCTACCCCCTTGTTATTTTGCTGGCTAAGCGCTTGTGCTAAAAACCAAAAATCTATTTTTTTGGCCTCCACTAAAGCGATTATATTATCCCATACATCAGCTATATAAGCTATTCGCTCTTTTTTTTGCTCTACAAAGCTTCTATTTTCATCCAACTCCACCGTAAACCGTCTATTTTTTATAAACAAAAGGAGACTTTTTGCCCGCTCAAAGCTTATCGGTCTCGAGTAGACGCCCCCACCTACCGTAAGAGGATTTTTGCCGCCAAGATATTCGCCTATCTCTTTTCTTGTTAGTTTCCCACTCTCAATAAACCACCTCACCTCATCTCGCACCAAAAAACAAAACGCCTCCTTTTCGTTTACTTTTGCAAAGTGGGCTAGCGCTTCATTGAGGTCAAAATAAAGCTTGCCATTTATCTTTAGCGCTTTTGGGAAATTCTCAAAATGCATCCGCAGATATAAAGCGTTTAAGCTAATCCCTAAAAACCCTGCAATATAATTGGCGTCTACCAAATTTTGGGATATTTTTGATAGTTTTAGATTTTTTCGAACCATTTGATATTATGCACAAATACGAGCGAAGCCCGTATTTATGACAGGGACATAAATGTCCCTTGCAACCCCCTAAAGCTACCTGCTGACGCAGGAGAAATAAAAATAATAGGATTATTATATGCAAATTTTATCAAAACCTTGCGGCTCTTATGAAACCAACTGCTACATCGTAGCAAGCGACGCTGGAGAGCTCATTATAGACCCAGGTGACGGGGCGTACAATTGGATACAAAGCGTCGTCAAAAAGCCGCTTGCCATATTAAACACCCATGGACATTTTGACCATGTTTGGGACAATCAAAAAACAAAAGAGGCTTTTAACATACCGATATTTACCCCCAAAAATGATGCATTTATGCTAAAAGGGGACATTTTTGGTTTTAATATGCCGCCAAGTGTTGCCGATATTGAGACAAGCGAGGGATGGTATGAAGTGGGCGGTATACAATTTAAATATTGGGATTTTCCAGGGCATACGCCAGGATGCGCAGCCATTCAGATAGGAGACTCTCTTTTTAGCGGCGACTTTATCTTCAAAGGCTCTATTGGCAGAGTGGACTTTCCATATTCAAGCCCTAAAGATATGAAAAAAAGTCTTCAAAAATTTTTAGATTTTACAGAGGACCTTACGATATATCCTGGACACGGCGACAAAACAACACTCTTAAGGGAAAAATCAAATATTGCTGGTTGGCTAAACTATCTTTAATCCGTTAGCTTTAGCCTAAGCGGATGCCTATCTAGTATTACGGTTTTAAATATTCCCTCAAATACTTTAATCTCCCCCATCATACCGACCACCTCTACATCTCTAGTTCTAGTGGCAAGATGGCTAGCTGTGGCCTTAAATGTGATGACCTTGCCCATCTCTACCGGAGTCAAGAATTTTGCAGTAGCCTCCGCTAGCACAACATTTGGGTCATTAACTGCCGCCATAGCCGCAAAATTAGCCGCACCGAATATAAATCCACTGTGCACTAGACCAAGATCATCTACTTTCATCTCTTTTGTAGTGGCAAAAGAAAGGACACATTGCCCCTTTTCAAGCTCTATAATATCCCCAGCAAATGTTTTATCTATCGCAAGGTGGGTTTTTAAAACCTCTTTTTCTTGAGTTAAATCTGGGCTATTTTTTTTCTCTTTTGCCATCTACAACCTCACTTTCTTTTACACTTAAAATAAGCTCTTACAGGGGCGTCATACCCTTCAATAGTTTTTGTATTGTCGTTTGGATCCAAAAAGCTATCAAGGCTTAGCCCCTCTATCCAATCGGTTTTACGCTGTTCTATTAGCTCTGTTTTTTTAACGCCAATTAGCTCTATATCCACAAATCCAGCCCTATTAAGCCACCCTTTCATCGTATCTATAGATGGTATAAAATAAGCATTACTCATTTTGGCGTAGCTTACGGAAGGGCAAAGCGCATATTCGCCATCTTTTAAGATAACTAGATTGTCGATAAAAAGCTCTCCGCCACTATTTAGCGCCGCTTTGATCTCCTTTAGCGCCACTATCGGGTCGCTTCTGTGATATAACACCCCAAGACAAAACGCCACATCCGCCTTGATACCATCGCTCGCCATATCCTCCATACCAATAAGCCGAAAATCTATCTTATCGGTTTGGATAAATTTATTAATAAACAAATATTGCAAATAAAAAATAGGCCAAGGATCTATCGCAATTATTTTCGTAGGATTGTAGGGCAAAAACCGAAACGAGTAGTACCCATTGTTACACCCTATGTCTACGACTGTTTTGCCATCAATATTGATATGAGGAGCTAGTATGTTAAACTTTATATAACTATTCCACTCACTCTCTATTTTAAAATTATCTATCCTAAAAGGACCCTTGCGCCAAGGCATCAAAGCTTTAGCCAGCGCATAAATCTCGCTACTTTCATCAAATCCAAGCCCCGTATCAATAGCTACCGCATCGCCATACTCTACTTTTGATGGATATTTATCCATCGCCGCTATCCGCTCATAGAGTGGCTTTATATTTTTTGCTTCTAACTTTTTATTCAAGCTCTACTTTCTCTTTGCGCCAATATTAATCCTAAGAATATCATCTGGGCACTCTCTATGGTAGCTTCCCTCAACATCATAATACTCTTTGCAATCACAATAATATTCAGAGGTAAAACCACATTTGGAGTAACAACCCGCAAAAAACAAAGGGATAATTAGCAAAAATATCCTAAACACAAAAAACCTTTTTGGAGTAATAATGCAAACACCGATAGAATTGTTTGAAAAAATAGCAAAAGATATTCCAAGATGCTCTAAAAATGCCCATAAGATGAGAGATTTTATAGAGAGTTGGGCAAAAAAAGAGGGGTACAAAGTCCAAATCGACAAAACAGGTAACATTCTGTGTCAAAAAGATACGCCAAAGATATGTCTACAAGCCCACTACGATATGGTCTGCGTAGGCGATACGGCAAATATAGAGCCTATTATTGAAGATGGTTGGATGAGAGCCAAAGCCTCCTCTCTTGGAGCAGATAACGGCATAGGTGTTGCGATGATGCTTGTCTTTATGCAGCAGTTTACGGATGTAGAGTTTTTGTTTACGGCGGATGAGGAGATAGGATTAGTGGGAGCTAAAAATATAACCCTTCGTATCGCCTCCAACAAAGTCTTAAATCTCGACTCCGAAGAGGAAGGCGCCGTATATGTAGCTTGTGCGGGCGGCTCCGATACGCTATGCGTAAAAAATTATGAGCTTTCAAAAACCGTAGGGGATTTTTGGGAGGTATCGCTTGAGGGCTTACCGGGTGGGCACTCAGGGGTAGATATAGACAAAAAAATACCAAACGCCATTTTAGAGTTGGCAAAAAAACTAAAAGAAAAAAACGCCCTCATATCGTCATTTTTGGGCGGGGAAAAGCGAAACTCAATTCCATCATCGGCAAAAGCGGTAGTTGCCCTGACAAATACAGACAATATGGAAGGCTTCAAACTTACAAAAACAAATACGGCGCCAATAATTAAAGATTCAAACGGTTTTTTGGATGCGCTACTCTCTTGCCCAAACGGTGTGCTAGATTACAATATCGACCTTGGCGTTGTAGAGACTAGTTCAAATATTGGCATACTATCTCTAAAAGATGGGGTTTGCGAAGTGCATATCTCTTCTCGCTCAATGAGTGAAAAGGAGCTAAAAAATATTACCGAAGAGATAGGTAAACATTTTGAAAGCTACGGATTTAAGGCGACTTTGCAGGATTTTTACGAGCCGTGGGAGTGGATGGAGGATGAGTTTTGCATATTCGTTAAAAGTATCTACAAAAAATATTTTTTTAACTCCAACTTCAAAGCCATACACGCAGGGCTTGAGTGCGCGGCGCTTAAAAAACATTTTCCAGACGCCTCTTTTGCTTCAGTCGGACCAAATATCGAAAATCCGCACAGCTTAAACGAGAGAGTAGAGATAGAGTCTGTCAAAAAGACATATGAGGCTATTTTTGAAATCTTGAGGCAAGCATAGGGCTAGCAAATTTATAAATCACCGCCACCATCACAAAGACAACCCCTATCGCAAAAAGGGAGCTGCCGCCGCTGATGCCAGACTCCATCATAACGCCTAGCGCTACCGATGTGAGCGTAGCGGTAGCGGTAAAAAACATATCATTAATAGCAACCACCCTCCCATAATAGTTATGATCTGTAGCCTCTTGCAACATAGTCATAGTAAAAGACCAAATCGTCGTCGTAAAAAGCCCACAAAAAAATGACCCAACAAGAGAGAGCCAAAAATCATGGCTAAGAGCGCCCCATAGCATAATAGCCGCGCCTTGCCCCAAAAAAAGCCAAAAAAGCCTCTCTTTACTAACAATCTTTGAAAACAAAAACGGCCCTATTACAAGAGCCACAGAGCGAATAGCTCCTATAAACCCTATGGCAAGCGCCACCGATATTACACTTTTATATTTGCTCTCGGCAAGCACTGTTACTATACCATCAAATACCGTCAATCCAACACTAGCATGCAATGCTATAATAAAAAGGAGTTTTGGATTTTTGCGAAATACATATCTAAGCCCCTCTTTAAATGAATGCAGATAGCTTCCAATTTGCTTTGTTTTTTCAACAGATACACAAAGCCTATTAAATGTGAGTATCGCAACAATAAACAGTGACGCATCTATCAAAAAAGCAACCTTAATCCCAAGATACTGCACAGCAAGACCACCAAGAGCCATTCCAGCAGTAAAGCTTACAGACCACACTATTGAGTGTATCTCATTGGCTAGCTTTAGCTCTGAGGGCTTTAAGATTTTTGGCAATAAAGACATCTCAGAGGTAAAGTAAAACCCTGCGGCGCTCATCTTGATATACACAAGAGCTAGCAGTAGCCATATGTATCCGCTCCCCTCGATAAACACAAACAAAAAAGTACACACAGCCTCTATTAATAAAAGCGTATTCATAAGCCGTTTTGGCTCCAACCTATCAATAAGCGCCCCTGTAAAAGGACCTTGTATGAGAGAGGGCAAAAAAGAGAAAGCAACGGCAATAGATATAACAAAAGCGCTAGCCCCAAGCTGTACAAGAAGGGCAAGAATAGCGACATGACTAAACCAAGAGCCAAAATAGGCAATAATCTGAACGGTTGTCAAAATACGCACAGCTTGGCTTTTGCGTAATAATTGTATATAATTCAATCAAATAACCTAAAAGTAGTTTTAAATGTTAACAAGTTCAAAAAAGACTGCAATTATAACCAATCTTCTAATAGTAGCGATTGCCGTAGTGCTTGCATCCCAAATTTATGCGCTAATGGCGCATATTTTGCAAATAGAGCATGGGCTTGGTCTTATACATTTTCAAATAGCGACTATCGGCGTTATGCTAGCGCTTGCTATGATGCTAAGAAAAACGGAAATTGCGCTTTTTAAAGAACTAGAGGCAAAAAAAGAGCAATTTTATAAAACAGAAATACACACAATCTCCAAAAAGTTAGCCGATGAAGAAAAGCTTTTAAAAGAATACAAAGAGGCGATAGACAAAAGCGCCATAGTCTCCAAAACGGATAAAAACGGCATTATTACTTATGTAAACAAAAAATTTTGCGAAGTTACCGGATACAGCGAGGATGAGCTAATAGGGCAGACTCATAGACTGATAAGACACCCCGACAATGACAGGGAAATATTTCACAAAATGTGGCTTACTATTTTGTCAAAAAAAACATATAGTGGACAAATACGCAATATAAACAAAAACGGCGATACTTTTTTTGTTAGAGCCACAATTACGCCAATACTAAATAGCGACAATGAGATAGAAGAATTTATAGCTATTATGTTTGACATAACCAAAGAGGTGCTGCTGGAAAAAAGCCTAATGGAGAAAGTCGCAAAAGAACAGGAGGAGAGCTACAAAGAGGAGCTAAATCGAGCTAAAGAGTCTTTTTTGCTCGTTTTTACCCATGAGCTAAAAACCCCGCTTAACGCCATAATCAACTTTAGCTCTTTTGTCAAAAAAAGAATTGAAAAAGAGAATATAGAGGATAAAGAGAGGCTACTCGAACTACTCAGTAGCATCAAGCAAAACGGTGAAGATATGCTATTTTCCATCACAAATATGTTAGATACCGCCAAGCTAACAAACAAAAAAATGGTATTTGCAAACTCTGTTTTTGAGCTTGGAACATTACTTGCTGATGTAAAACAAAAGATATTACCGCCATCTGACATCAAATGCGAAATAAGTATAGAAGAGAATATATTTATCAAAAGCGACAGACTAAGAGTTGAACAGATAATATCGAATATAATTTCAAACGCAATAAAATACGGCAATGGAGAGATAGCAATTGAGTTGCGAAAAATTGAGGAACAATTTGTGCTTTGTGTAGAAGACAATGGGGTTGGCGTTAGGAATAAGGAATCTTTATTTGAGCTTTTTGCATCTAGTGGCGCAGACACCACAAGAGTCTCTAAGGGCACTGGAATTGGACTTTATTTTGCAAAAATGCTATGCGATGAATTTGGATTCAAACTTACGCTAAACGACCCAAAAAAGCTTTCCGGAGCACGCTTTTGCATTAGCGGACCAACAGTAAGGAGAGAAAATAAATGATAAAAGTACTTATAGTGGACGACAATAAAGACAACAGACTAACGCTTAGGCTTCTTTTGGAAGAGTACAGTGAACTTTCTATATTTGAAGCCGACAATGGCAAAAAAGCGATAGAAACAGTAAAGATAGCTAAGCCAGATATAATTTTTATGGACATTATGATGCCAGTAATGGATGGTATAGAGGCGACAAAAGAGATCAAAAAACTAAACCCAACGGTAATGATTATAGCCCTCTCCGTGTTAAGCGACGACCAACACAAAACGGAGATATTAAAGGCCGGAGCGGAAGACTATGTGACAAAGCCAATAAATGAAGAGCTTTTTAGAGCTAGAATGAACAACTACATCTCAATACTAGAGCATAGACGCGCAAGAGAAAGAGAAAAAGGGGCGGCAAATCTTTTTTCCAAAGACATATACCTTAAAAAAACGGCTTTTGTCATAAGAGACGAAAATGATCTTGCTGAGTTTTGGGAACAAGAGATGGCTTTAAGCGAAAATGACAACCTATGTGATGCTATTAGGGCCGTCTATAATGCAGGGTTATATCTGCTCAAAACAAACACAAACTTTCAGATAGTTATCGAAGAAAACGACGATACAATATTTTTTTCACTCGTAGGTCTAAAAAACTTTATCCCACAAGATATGCGCGATATTTTTGCAAAAGAGAACTCCATCATAGACCTAGCCATCAAAAGCGATGAAGTATCCATTGGCGTTCCAAAGAATTTAACTCTGCCGCAAGTGGTTGAAAAAGAGAAAATGATGCTAGACGAAAGCGACAAGAAAATTCTCAGAATGACCCACACAGAAAAAATATCTGCAAAGGTCTTTGCTGGCGAACTGGAGCCGGACATTATGGATAAGCTAGAAAAGCTAGAGGCAAACGAGGAGATACTAGATGGTCTTATATATGAGTTTGAAACAAAAAAAGAGTTTGAAACACTAATAAAAATAGGAGTCGAAATAGAAGCCTACGCCGCCGAAGTAGACGCCTTGTATGAATTCAAAAATCTTAGCTATGCGCTAGCTGGGCTAGGCGCATTCATTAAAGGGCTAAAACAAGAAAATATGGATGAGCGTAAAAGCCAAAAAGTCGGGTTAATACTCAGAAATATATTTGCCGACCTCGCCAACTGGCGTAAGACGGTATTTATAGAGCAGAGCACAGAGGATATACACTACCTTGATAGCTCTCTTCTAAGCTCTTGCCTTCAAGTGGAGATTATCTTTAATGATTCACAGATAGCCGACGAGGAAGAGCTGGAGCTTTTCTAGTTCTTTGCCAAAAATTCCTCAAAGTGCGCTATTTGCGCTTCAACCTGAGCTTTTGCAGTTCCACCGTAACTATTTCTTGCATTCATAGAGTTTGCGTGATTTATAACATCCATCACATCCGCCTCTATCCTCGCGTCGATACTTTTTAGCTCATCCAGCTTCAGCTCAGATAAATCAACCCCCTTTTTTTCGGCAAAAGCGACTGCGCGACCGGATATATGGTGGGTTTCGCGAAATGGGACACCTTTTTTAACTAGATAATCAGCCAAATCGGTAGCGGTTAGATGCCCTATTTTGCAGGCTCTAAGCATATTTTCTTTTTCTATTTTCATGCTCCTAAGCATCTCAATAAGAATCGTTAGCGAAGCCGTAGCGGTTTTAACCGAATCAAACACCCCCTCTTTATCCTCTTGCATATCTTTGTTGTATGCAAGCGGCAGACCCTTCATAACAGTAAGTAAAGCGATTAAATTTCCATACACCCTACCCGTCTTACCCCTAAGTAACTCCGCTACATCTGGATTTTTCTTTTGCGGCATTATGGAGCTTCCAGTTGCAAACTTATCACTTATTGTAATCCACTTAAACTCATAACTACTCCAAAGGATAAGCTCTTCAGAAAGCCTTGATATATGGGTAAAGAGTACAGAGATATTAAACAACATCTCAAGGGCAAAATCTCTATCAGAGACGCTGTCCATCGCATTGATAGTTGGCGCATCAAAACCCAGCTCTTTTGCCGTCATAAACCTATCTATCGGATGGGGTGTGCCAGCAAGGGCGGCTGAGCCTAAAGGGGAGTAGTTGTTTCGCTCAAAAGTAGATTTAAACCTCTCAAAATCCCTTTTAAACATACCAGCATACGCCAACATATGAAACGCAAAACTAACAGGTTGAGCGTGTTGTAAGTGGGTCATCCCCGGTATTAAGGTATCTGTATGCTCTTTTGCTATCTCTATCAATGTGGAAATAAGCGATTTTATAAGCGATTGTAGATTTTTGTTTTGATTTTGGCAGTAAAGTCTAAAATCAGTTGCCACTTGATCGTTTCGGCTTCTAGCAGTATGAAGCTTTTTGCCAGCTTCGCCAATAAGCTCGGTTAGTCTGGCCTCAATCGCCATATGTATATCTTCTTGCTTGATAGAAAACTCAAAAGAGCCACTCTCTATCTCACCCAAAATCTGATGAAGTCCACCCTCGATAGCCAAAAATTCATCTTTTGTTAATATCCCAACCGCACAAAGCATCTTTGCATGTGCTAAAGAGCCTTTGATATCCTCACGGTACAATTCTTTATCAAAAAAAATCGAAGCGTTAAACTCTTCGAGTAGCTCACTACTCCCCTCTTCAAATCTTCCATCCCACATTTTTTGTTTCATAAATAGCCTTTAGTTTTTGTTTTTATATATATTTCATCCAACCTACACTATTACAAATCTTAGAGCCAATCAGCAATTTTCCAATGATTTTTAACAGCTAAAAAACCGATAACAACTGCAAATATAAAACCTAAAGGTATAATCAAAATCCCAATTTCATTCATCTGCAATCCTTTTATTAACACCATTTAAGGTCTAAAAACCTCTATATCCAAATCCTTTACAACTTTATAATGCTTATCGTTTGCTGTTATAAGTTTCATACCATATTGTGTACATGTTGCCGCAATTAAGGAATCAACTAATTGCATCGAATGGCTTAAAAAATACTCTTCCATATAAAACAACGCCTTTGCTGAAATTTCTTCGCTTATATATAGAGTTTTTACCTCCCACTGTTTTAGTACTTTTTGTAAAGTTCTAAGCTCATCTTTATTTCTCATTCCTTGAACAAGCTCCATATAAGTTATCGATGAGATACAAAAATTGTTAGTTGAATGAATGAGATTATAAGCATTTTTATTTCCCCTTAAATACCATATTAAAACATCGGTATCTACTAAAATTTCATATAGCAAAATCTCTGCCTTTTCTTAAATCCCTTACCATCTCATCTACATTTATATTCCTATCAGCCCATATACCAAACAAAGAGTCGTCTTTTTCCTCTAAACTTTTTTCTATAGGGATTAGTTTTGCCTTTGGTTTTCCTCTATAAGTTATAGTTACATCTTCACCTTTAGAGATAACATCAAACAACATATTTACATTAAATCTTAGCTCTTTAGCTGTTGTTGTCATAACAGATTCCTTTTAAGATTATATCTAAAGTATAAACTAAACCACTTCTATTTGTCAAGGCTTGCGTCCACTGTCAAGATATTATAATATTCTCTAATGATTTTTTATTTTTATTATAGCAAGATGGGGGTAAAAACGGGATTTTTGGATTGTGTAAATTTTTGAGAGATAAAAAAGGTTGGCTTGGAAAGCAATATCCCAAGCCAACCCATATTTAAGAGAAATTAGAAATTGTAGTTAAGCGCTGCTTTGAAGATTTTTTGATCTATAGTATCGATTTTGCTATCTACACCTTCATAAGCTAGTTTTACATCAAGATTTTTAACAAGAGCGCCTTTGCAAGTGTATGCTACATCCCAAACTGATGTATCAGCATCTTTATCGCCATTGTATTTATTTTTTAGGTCATATTTTGTATATGCTGCACTTAGAGTTCTATCACCAAGACCGAGTTTGGCTAAGCTATAGTCTGCTCCGATTTTGTATGATTGAGCGCCATTTGCACTTGATTTCAACTGTCCAAAACTGCTAAATTTATATTCTTCAGCCATTGCAAACTCTGGATTGCCACCCCATGCGCCAAATACAAATGTACCACCATTTCTATCTTTTTGCTCATCTACTTTGTTGTAAGCAACATATGGAGTTAGACCAAAAGGTGTCTCAAGAGCAACTTTTGCGCCATATACATTATAGTCTATTTTGCCAAGACCAGCATCCTCTAAAAGATCTTTTGTTTTGCCTATACCTTGCATATTGTAGTATTGACCTGCAAGGTTAAGGGCCATACCACTTCCAAGACCGAGTTTGTAGTCTGCTTGTAGATATACAGCATTTGCTACATCAACTGCGTAGTATTCCCATGCTTGAAGTGTAAGGTCTTTGATTGATTTGTTGATAGCCGCGGCAACATATACACCTTTATCGCCTGGTTCGC
>JAVRLX010000003.1:0-55890 GCA_031960985.1 Campylobacterales bacterium
CTGGGACATTCGTTCTCATTTTTAAATCCACTTTTACCTCTCCACTTGCCACCAGTTCACACAGAGCGCTTCCGTCTTCTTGTATTAATGAGCCGTTATTTACCGTTCGCCCGACAAAAACGAATATTCCAGAAACATCAATCTTTCGTTCGCCCTCTTTGGTCTCAAGGATAACTCCATTTACGCCCATCGCATCGCCAACTACCTCTTTTACTGAAGAGTTTAGTATAAGCTCAACATTTTCGGCATGTTTTACCCTCTCTACTGAGGATGGAGCCGCGCGAAACGTCTCTCTTCTGTGCACAAGATATACTTTTTTGCAGATTTTTGCCAAGTAGTGAGTCTCTTCAAGAGCAGTGTCGCCACCACCGAGCACTACAACTTCCTTGCCTTTATAAAAAAATCCATCGCAAGTAGCGCAAGTGCTCACACCTCGTCCAAAAAACTCGTCTTCTCCCTTAAAGCCAGCTTTTTTTGGGACAGAGCCAGTAGCTACTATTACACTAATTGCATCCTTTGAACTACCATCTAAAAACAAAATTTTAAAGCTTCCATCCCTGTTTTTTTTAATCTTATCGACGCCATTCATCTCAAACTTAAGTCCAAAACGCTCAGCCTGAGGAAGCCAATCGGCCATAAAATCAAGCCCAGATTTAACCTCTTTGACGCCTGGATAGTTTTCCATTTCGCTACTTTGAGTTATCTGTCCACCCGGCATACCCATATCAAACATCACAACATCTTTGAGTCCGCCTCTGCAGGCATAAAGTCCAGCGCTTAGCCCAGCAGGTCCACCACCTATAATAGCAAGCTCTAACACAGTGTTATCCTTATTTAATTTTTGGAGATGATAGTATCAAAAAAAGGTTGAATTTAATGAGAGAAAAACCGTCTTTTTAGACGGTTTTGAAGGAGAGAAAGATTACGCTAAAAGTGCGTCTATTTTTTGTTTAAAAGTTTGTTTTGCAGCGGCGCCAACCATTTGGTCTACTACTTTTCCATCTTTAAAAAAGAGGATTGTAGGGATTGATCTGATACCAAATTTTACCGCTAGATCTTGCTCTTCGTCAGTATTTACTTTGCACACTTTCGCTTTACCATAATACTCTTCTGCCAACTCCTCTATAACAGGAGCAACCATTCTGCACGGTCCACACCAAGGAGCCCAAAAGTCAACTACGGCAACCCCGCTAGCAACAGTTGCTTCGAAATTGGCGGCTGTTAAGTCTATATATTTTCCCATTTTGCTTTCCCTTTGTTGTTGGTTTGTGTAGTGATTATACGACCCATATTCTTTAACAATGCTTTATTGGCAAAAAATTATAATTTGGGCATAAAAACTGTCATATCGTTTTCTAAGTATCCATATTCAAAAGAGGCGTTTGGCGAAACCCCAAAAACAAAATCCTCTAGCTCTTTTTTGCCTATCTTTAAATACCCATCCCCAGATGCTTCAATTAACACATTAAATCTATACTCTTTGTTTGACAATAAAAAACACCTTCGGACAGCTTCAAAAAAGATATCTTTTTTATAAAAAGCATAAACCCCGCTAGAGAGCACATAATCAAAACTCTTAGTAACATCAAAAATTGAAGCGACATGGAAGTTACCAGATGGATAGAGCTGTTTTGATTTTTTGACAAACTCAGAGATAAGATCTATCCCTGTGTATTCACATTTGATATTTAAATCTCGCAAATATCCAAACATCGCCCCAAGCCCACACCCAAAATCTAGAACCGAATCTTTATCGCTTATTCCCGCAGTTAGCTTTTTAAAGCGTAAGTTTTGACGCTCCTTACTTATCCAACCAACAGATTCATAGTCGTATTTTGCATTTTTGTGGATAGCTTTATATATTTTTTGTTGCCTTTGTTCGTTTAACATTTTTAGTGTGTTAAATCGTAACATTTTCATAAAGTTCACACTCTTTGTTTCTCACAACCACCAAATCGATGCAATACGGAGCATCAATTTTATTTGACGCCATATAAGAGAGCATCCCTTTTATAATTTTTTTGATTTTTTGAGGGGTGAGGTTGTAGACGGGGTCGAAAGAGTCGCCTGATTTTACCTCTACAAAACGATAAACCCCATCTTTTTTGGCAACTATATCTATCTCGCTAAATTTTTTTCGGACATTTCTAGCTATTATTTGATAACGCAGATTTTCTAAAAATTCACAGGCTATCTCTTCGGCCTCAAACCCTTTTGATGTTGTATTTTGCATATTTAATCAAGACTCAGCCTTCGATCCTTATCATTGTTGGTTTTTTAGCTATACAAGATAGTTTTGAGACACCATCTAAGGCTTTTTGGATATTGGACTCTTTTGCTTCGTGTGTGCTAAAAAGTAGGCTTGCAGACTCCCCTTTGTTTTTTTGTTTGAAATTTTCTATCGAGATGCCTTGCTCTGAGAGTACGGTTGCTATCTGCCCGAGCACTCCAACCTCATCTTTTGCCTCTATACGAATATAGTATTTGCCTTCTATATCCCCTTTTGAGGCTAACTTTAGCCCACTCTCAAGCGGTCTATTAAAGCCCATCATTGCGGCAGGGCTCTCAGACCTTGCTATTTCAATCAAATTTGCTATAACAGCGCTAGCCGTAGGCTCACCGCCGGCTCCAGCCCCATAAAACATTGTCTCCCCAACTTTATCGCCTGTGATAGCTACCGCATTCATAACGCCATCTACATCTGCCAAAATATGCTCTTCGCTTATAAGCGCAGGATGAACTCGAAGCTCTACCGTGCCACCCCTTTTTTTGGCAATGGCAAGGAGTTTTATTACATACCCAAAATCTTTGGCAAACTCTATATCATCGGACTCTATCTCAGTAATTCCCTCTATTAGTATATCCTCAGGTTTTGCATCGATGCCGTAAGCAATTGAGGCAAGGATAAGAAGTTTGTGTGCGCTATCTCCCCCACTAACATCCAAAGTTGGTTCAGCCTCTGCATAACCTAATTTTTGTGCGTCATTTAGCACCTCAGCAAATCCAGCCCCCTCTTTCATCATTCGAGTTAGTATATAGTTGCAAGTACCATTCACTATCCCTTTAATGGAGAGTATATGATTTGCCGCCAAACCATCTCTTAGGGCATAAATGACCGGAATTCCACCGGCAACACTTGCTTCATATCCAAAGTGTAGGTTTTTTGCTAACTCCTCAAGCTCAGATCTATGGTAGGCAAGCATCGCTTTATTTGCCGTAACTACCGATTTGCCACTTTTGAGCGCCTCTTTAACGACTGAGTAGGCAAAATCTACCCCACCCATTAGCTCAACTACAACCTCGATAGAGTCATCTTTTAGCACAAAGTCCACATCTGTGGATACATCTATCCCTAAGTGTGCCGCTTTTTGTGGCTCTCTTGTAACGCCTTTTATAACCTCAATTTTTTTACCGGCTCTTGCCGTTATAATGCTTTCATTTTCTTTTAATATTTTTACAACAGCACCGCCTACGACACCAAGTCCTAATACTCCAATTCTTAACTTATCATCCATCTTTTAAAAACTCTTTTATATTTTTTGCCGCTTGTTTTATTCTTTTTTCATTTTCTATAAATGCAATTCTTACATAATCATCGCCATATGGACCAAAGCCTATCCCTGGACTTACCGCTACATTTGCCTCCAAAAGAAGTTTTTTTGAAAACTCTAAGCTTTTAAGATGTCTATATTTTTCTGGTATTTTTGCCCATGCAAACATTGAAGCTTTTGGTTTATCTATCTTCCAGCCAGCTTCACCAAAGCTATCAACTAGACAATGCATCCTTTTTTCATATGTTTGCCTAATTCGCTCTACATCTTCAGCGCCGTTATTTAAAGCCTCAATTGCCGCAACCTGAATAGCTGTATGCATACCATAATCAAAATAACTTTTTATTTTTGCAAGAGCCCCTACAAGTCTTTTGTTGCCGACAACAAAACCGACTCTCCAACCAGCCATATTGTAGCTTTTTGAAAGGGTAAAGGTCTCAACTGCCACATCTTTTGCGCCCGGTATTTGCATAATTGAGGGCGTTTTATAGTCGCCAAAAGATATATCTGCATAAGCTATGTCGGAGATAATGTAAAATCTCTCTTTTTTAGCTAAATTTACGAGTTTTTCGTAAAAATCAAGCTCAACGCAAACAGTGGTTGGATTATTTGGGAAGTTTACAACTACATATTTTGGTTTTGGGGTCGATTCTTTAATCGCCTTTTCGAGTTTACCAAAAAAGTCTCCATCCTCTGGGCTTAAAGGGACTCTATTTACATTTCCCCCGCAAAGTACTATGCCATAAGTATGTATCGGATAGCTTGGATCTGGTACTATCGCAAGGTCGCCCGGATCGGTTATCGCCATGACAAGATGGACATACCCCTCTTTTGAACCAATAGTTGCTATCGCCTCACTCTCAGGGTCTAACACGACGCCATATTTTCTATCATACCATTTGCATATTGCCTCTCTAAGTTTGTAAATCCCTTTTGAGGCGGAGTATCTATGCGTTTTTGGTCTTTTTAGCACTTCAATAGCTTTATCTACGATATGCATAGGGGTATCGCCGTCAGGATTTCCCATACTAAAATCTATTACGTCTTCGCCTGCATATCGTTGTTGCATTTTTAGGTCGTTTACCTGCGCAAACACATACTGCGGCAATCTTTTTATTCTATTAAATTCTATCTCTTCAAACATCTTTATCTCCGTGAGCGTTATTGTTTTGGTTTTGTTTCGTTAGTCTCTTTTTTATTTGTGATGCCAGCAATTTTATTGTATTCTTCTTTGCTAATTTCCGTTAACTTCCCTTGTTTGTAGTGATACCATACCTCGCCGCCCCGTTTTGCCTCTATGACAGATGCTCCTGACACAATTTTCACTTGTCTATGCCCAATATCTATCAGTTGCTCCCTGCTTGCATTAAGATCAAATCTATGATCGACTACCGTTTCAAACCACCTGCTTTTGTTGGTATCCAAATATCTAATACCTATCCATACCTTTTTGGTAGGCTCTATAAAAAAAGTTCCTTGCGCCGCAACAGGCGCCATAGCTTCTGGAGCCGGCGCTTTTGAAGACACAGCAGTTGTATTAACTTCAGGCACGGCAGCGGTTTTGTTAAGCTCTGTTGTGTTTTGCTCTGCCGTCTTGTTTAGTTCTGATTTATTTTCGTCAAATGCAATATTAAATGCGGCGCTTGCGTTTGTTTCGTTGATTTCACTCTGTAAGGTAGCAGTCGTCATATTAGCTTCTGAGGATATACTGTTTTGTTTAAGATACAAAATAAACCCAACGCCAACAAAGACAGCAACACCAAGTAGCAATAAAGCTAGTTTGGAAGCTGGTTTTTTCTCTTTTTGTATTGACTCTGCGTGCAACTTGTCCATTGTCTGCAATTCAGGCTCTTTTATGGAGTGGTAGGCGTCAAACTCTCTTGTCCATTCGGAAAGGTCGAGGTCAAACTCCCGCTCTAAGATTTTGATAAGTCCTTTTGCTTTTACCGGATTTAGTTTTTCAAATCGTTTATTAACAATATCATCAAACGTAGTTTGGACTATATGAGCTTTTGAAGCTACGAGCTCATAGCTTAAGTTTTTGAGTTCTTCTAGACCCTTCTTCATTCCTACCTCATTCTATCAATTAAAATTGCCGCCGCCGTTGCTACATTCAGAGAGTTAAAATTATTATGCATCTTTATTGTGACTATTTTGTCGGCTTTTTGTAAAACCTTTTTTGGAATCCCTTCACCCTCGCTACCAAGGAGCAAAACTGTCTTTTTGGTTGCTTTTATATCCCTGCTCTCATCGCCGTCTAATCCTGCCGCTACTATATGAAACCCTGCTTGTTTTAGTTCGTGCACCATATCAAGCGGGTTTGGGACATGGGCAATCGGCATATCAAATATCGACCCGCTACTTGACTTTGCGGCCCCTTCAAAATTTATATCTTTTACCTGCGAGATAATAATTCCATCTACGCCAAGAGCATAAGCGCTACGGATGATTGAACCGACATTCCCCATATCGGTAACTCCGACAAGCGCCACCAAAAAATCCGACTTTTTAATTTTGTCAAATTGGCACAACTCTATGTCTGAGACTTTTGCCAAAAACCCTTGATGCGAACCCCCTCTCGCCATTGCTTGGGCTTTTTTCTCGTCTAGTTTTACTATTTTTTTGCCGAGTTTTGCTATTTTGCCAAACTCTTTTTTGTCCACCTCTTTTGCAAGATAGATCTCTTCAATTAAAGTGGGATGGTTTTCGATTAAATGCCAAAAAACTTGTTTTCCATATATATACACGCGAAAAATTTTATCAGAAATAATCTAAATGAGAGGGCGAAACTTAAGAGTTATTTTTTATTAGCTCTTCGTAGATATTTTTTGGATTTTCGCCTGTTATTTTTGCAATAAGTTTTGCCGCCTGTTTTTTGGGGAGTTGAAGCTCCAAAATATCGCTTAGAGACAAGGATAAAAAGCCGCTTTGCAACCTTTGGAATTTAACGACGACCGCCCACTCACCTTTTGCGGAGAGTTTTTTTAGCTTACCCAAAATTTCGCTTGCCTTGCCTCTAAAATATCTCTGATGAAGTTTTGTTAGCTCTTTTGCCGCAAAAACATCTGCATTTTCGGCAATACTACTTAGCTCCTCCAAAAATTGGATGATTCTATGCGGGGCTTCGTAGAAAATAACAGGGTATTCAGAAAGTGATAGTTTCTTTAATTCATCGATTCTTGAGTTCGTTTTGTGCGGTAAAAAACCATAAAAAATAAATTTACTATCCAAAAACCCACTTGCCGCATATACGGTAGTTAGTGCGCTTGCTCCTGGGAGTACATCGTACTCGATACCGTGTTTTTGGGCAAACAAAGCCAAAAAAGCGCCAGGGTCGCTAATACACGGCATGCCTGCGTCGCTCATGTAGATACAGTTTTTTTCAAAAATAGCTATGTCGATATTTTCCAGTACTTTTTCTTCGTTGTGAGAGTGGAGGGGGTAAAAAGTTTTTTTGGATATGTCTGTGCCGTACCTTGAAGAAAGAAGGTCAAAAAGTTTTTTTGTAACCCTCGTATCCTCGCAAAACACCACTTCGGCGTCTTGCATTGCCTTTACGGTCCTGAAGGTTATATCCTCCAGGTTTCCGATAGGCGTTGGGATAAAAGTAAGAGGCAAAGGATTAGTTCATATTGTATTTTTTCTTGAATTTCTCAACTTTACCAGCTGCGTCAACTAGTTTTTCTTCACCTGTAAAGAATGGGTGGCATTTATTGCAAATGTCAACTCTTAATTCTGGCTGAAGAGATTTAATTGTAAATTTGTTACCGCAAACGCAACTTACCGAACACTCTACATAGTTTGGATGAATATCTTTTCTCATTGTTTTTCCTTTGATTTATCTAAAAACTAAAAAATTTTCAAAAAAATTAAGGTGAAATTCTATCAAAAAGTTTTTTAAAGCTTTATATGAGCGCCAAAGTTGCGGCGGCAACAGCTGCGGTTTCACTCTTTAACACATTTGGAGCGCCAAAAGATAGAATTTTTTGCGCTCTTTTTTTAATAAGCTCCCGCTCTCTTTTGCTAAAACCCCCTTCAGGTCCTATCAAAAAAGTTCCACTATGCACATCGCCAATACTTTCTCCCCCAAAATCAAAAGCAAAAAAAGGGATATTCGTATCACAAAATTCATCCAAGCTTTTATGAGTAATTATCTCCATCAGTGTTGTTCTACCACATTGGCAACAAGAATTTATAAGTATCCGTTTTAGCCTATCCATATCTATTTTAAAATTTTTCTGACTTCTATCTGCATATATAAAATGTATTTTTGACACCCCGAGTTCATTTAGCATAGGAAGTGTTTTTTCTATAGTTTTGGTATCCACAACACACCAAGCTATCTCAGAGCCAACAAAGTTAGCGCCGACATCGTTATATTGCCCATTTAGCGTTAATATAGCCTCCTTTTTTCCTATAGCTTGAACCTTGTATTCATACAAAACACCGTCAACTAGATTTCTAAATAAAAAAACCTCATCCTCTTTTGAGCGCCTAGATAAAAACAGGTGCCTAAAGGTATCTCCCTCTATTTTTAAAGTTTGCGCGCCGCTACGCTCATCGTATGAAAACACCAATTTCAACACTCCAAAAGAATTTTCTTGTAAAATCGTACACAAAAAATATAGAAAACTTAGGATATGACAATTGAAATACCTTGTAGATTTTATCGAAACAGACAATATAGAAAAAACATTTGTGTATTCGCAATTAAAATGCGATATTGAATCTGCGATGTTTTTGAAAAACATGACTCAGAAATTCTTAAAAGGGCAAGAGAGCATTATCTGTTCAGATATATTGACGGAGCTATTTTCTTCAAAAAACTACAAACATATAGAGAAACTACCATTAGTCAAAAACTTAATAGAGCTCGGCTGGATAACAAACAACGATAATTTTGGATTACAAAAAATTTCAGACTCGTCGCTTTTGGAGCTTTTGAACTCATCTGTATCGCTTAGCTCCTCTTTTCTAAAGCTACTCGAAGAGGGAAGCTTTGAGATGAGCTTACCGGATATTAAGCCTTATACCGATCATCTTGAGTATTTGCAAGAGCAATTTTATCGCATAGATCTCTATCAAAAAATAGCCGCTATAAGACATAGTTACTCTAGTGATTCACCAAATATTTCTAGGTTGAAAACAAAGCTTAGCGAGCTTGAGGGAAGAATAGCCGAGAAAATTAAACAGACAAAAATACATCTTGAGCTTGAACACTTCTTTAAAGAGAAACACTTAAGCGACAAAGAACAAATTATCTTTTTGGCGCTTTTAAAAGAGGAATATTCGGGAGAGGGCGACAATCTAAGGGAGATGAACACCTTAATCGATATAGTTAGCTCTGACGACTATGAGAGGATAAAAAATAGGAGTCTATTAGAAGACGGGGCAAAACTAATAGAGCAAGAGATTATAGATTATGAAGAGGTATTAACCCCTTTTGGAGGGATAAGTCGCTCATTTTTTATCTCAGAGGAGATATTAAAGCATATCGTTTATCCACAAAAAAAGAAAAAGAAAATAAAAGTCAAGCTAGAGTCTTTAATGAAAGAGCAAGAGCTATTTGAGTTAATTGAGCCAAAAAGCTCGTTAGATGATGTGGTGCTAAATCCAAAGACTAGAGAGATGCTAGATACAGTACTAAGACAGCTTGATAAAAATGTTTCAAATTTACTCAAAGATTGGGGCATAAAAGATAAAAAGAGCGGCGTTGAAGCTAGAATAATTTTCCACGGCCCACCTGGAACCGGTAAAACAATGACGGCGCTAAGCCTTTCAAAATCGCTCAAAAAACAAGTTCTTAGCTTTGATTGTAGCAAGATATTATCTATGTATATAGGTGAGAGCGAAAAAAATGTTAGAAAAATATTTGATACATATAAAGAGCTAAGAGAAAAATCAAAGACAGAGCCAGTACTGCTACTAAATGAAGCAGATCAGTTCCTCTCCTCCCGTAGCTCATCCGCTTTTTCAAGCGCAGATAAGATGCATAACCAAATGCAAAATATCTTTTTGGAGCAAATCGAGAAATTTGATGGGGTGTTGATTGCCACAACAAATCTCCTTGAAAATATAGATCAAGCGTTCTCTAGAAGATTTAATTATAAGGTTAAATTTGAAAAGCCAGACTTTAAGCAAAGGGTCTCAATATGGGAAAAAAGCTTACCAAAGAATGCCCCATATTCAGATGACTTTAATATTGAAGAACTTGCCAAATATACTCTAACTGGTGGGCAAATAGCTTTGGTGGTTAAAAATGCGGCGTTTAGCGCTGCCACAAAAGAGATGCCAGTCCTAACAATGGAAGATTTTGTAAACGAAATCAAAAAAGAGCTAAGCGGAAGCTTTGATAACGAGAAATCGATGGGATTTTTATCATAAGAAAAAGTTACAAAATAAGTGTTACCAAAGTAAACAATTATAAATGACAACCCAAAAATATATGTAACCTTAAGTTACTTTTACCCCCTTTTTTGGGTAAAGTAAATTTAATTATTATGACGGTATATTTACGACCACTCTAAATAATGGGTTTGCTAAGTTTTTTAGCGCCCTAAAATTTAATATCAAAAAAGGGCTTTGTGATGACTCATTCGGATTTTGCGCATCCATATTTTGGCGCCTTCATATTGATGGTTTTTACCTTTGTCGCTTTTTTTGCAACTACAAATGTTGCGAGATTTGTAAGCCGCTTATTGGCAAAAAAAGATACGGAAAAACTAAAACTATCCATATATGAGTGCGGTCCGGAAGCAAACCTACAGCCAAACAAACTTTCGGCTCAGTTTTATCTATTCGGACTTCTTTTTATTTTGTTTGATATAGAGATTATTTTTATGTTTCCATGGGCGCTTGATTTTAAGATGCTTGGATGGTTTGGGATGGTTGAGATGACAATATTTCTTATACTGCTTACAATTGGTTTTGTATATGCATGGAAAAAAGGAGCGCTTCAATGGCACAGCATAAAGTAAACTACGCGGCAAGCGGCGGACTTCCGGTTGCATTAACTACGGTTGACAAGCTTGTAAACTGGGGGCGCTCAAACAGCCTTTGGGCGTTTACATTTGGTCTTGCATGTTGCGCAATAGAGATGATGGCATCGGGCGCTGGAAGGTATGACTTTGACCGTTTCGGTACTATCTTTAGAGCCTCCCCTAGACAATCTGACGTAATGGTGGTAGCAGGTACGGTAACCAAAAAATACGCCCCTTTTATTAGGAGGCTATATGACCAAATGGCAGAGCCTAGATGGGTAATCTCTATGGGTTCATGCGCAAATACAGGTGGTATGTTTAACACATATAGCACCGTTCAAGGGGTAGATAGGATAATCCCTGTGGATATTTATTTGCCAGGGTGTGCGCCAAGACCTGAGACTCTCCAATACGCAGTTATGATGCTCCAGCAACACATTAGAAAAAATAAAGCCTCTAGAGCCCAGATACAAAAAAGGTTTGTATAATGAGAAGATATACGCCAAAAGATAATGTCCAAAAGAAATCTTACTATACAGATAGGTTTAGAGCCCCTGATGTATTGCCAAAAGAGGATGTTGAAAATGATCCGATATTTGCAAAAGATACGGAGGAGCTAAAAAAGGTTTTTGATATTAAAGAGGCCTACATCCAAAGGGGTCAGCTTGTCGTAATCATAGACGCCACAAAAAATGTCGAAGTGATAAAGTTTTTTAAAGAGAAGTTGGCATACAACCAACTAAGTGAGATGAGCGCCGTAGACTTCGTAGCAAAGTGCGGAGGATTTGAGGTGTTTTATCAGCTTTTATCTATGAGTAAGAAAAAAAGAGCAAGGGTTAAGTGCTTTATTAAAGATGGCGAAAACATAGAGAGTGTATCTAATATCTACTCCTCTGCAAACTGGGCTGAAAGGGAGATGTATGATATGTTTGGTATTAGAGTCAACAATCACCCAATGCTAAAAAGAATCCTACTTCCAGACGATTGGGTGGGGCATCCACTTCGCAAAACATATCCTTTGCAAGGGGATGAGTTTGCAAGCTGGTATGAAGTTGATAAAATCTATGGCAAAGAGGCAAGGGAGATTATTGGGCCAGAGCTTAGAGACGCCGCATTTATCGACAGACACGATACAACAAGATTTGCAAGGCTTGGCAAAGAGGTCGGATATGGCGAAGAGTACAAAGAGACAACTACTGAAATAGCGTATCAAGAGGAGGATAGACCACTCCTTATTGACAAATTTGACCCAAGCAAAACAACGCTTGCAGATAGAGAAAGATAGGAGGGGGCGATAATATGCAACAACCAAATAAACTACGCCCATTTTTTGAAAATATAACATTTGACCGTGAAGATAATAGAATGATTGTTAACTTTGGTCCAAACCACCCGTCTGCACACGGTCTTTTGAACCTTATATTGGAACTAGAGGGCGAGCAGGTCGCAAAAGCGTATCCAAACATCGGTTTTCTCCACAGAGGGATGGAGAAAATGGCGGAAAACATGATATACAACGAGTTTTTGCCAACTACAGATAGGATGGATTATATCGCTGCTTCCTCAAACAACTACGGTTTTGCCCTTGCGGTAGAGAAATTAATTGGTCTTGAAGTACCAAGAAGAGCAAAAGCCATCAGAACAATGCTAATTGAACTAAACAGAATTTGCTCACATCTATTTTTTATCGCTACGCACGCCCTTGATATTGGAGCAATGAGCGTATTTCTTTATGCTTTTAGAGAAAGAGAGCACGCAATGGACCTTATTGAGGACTACTGCGGCGCAAGGCTAACGCACTCCTCCATTAGAATAGGTGGTGTGCCGCTCGATGTTACCCCCGCTTGGCTTGAAAAACTTAAAAATTATATAGACACTTTGGAAGAGAATATCCAAATATACGAAGGGCTTCTTGATTCAAACAGAATTTGGAGGATGAGGCTCGAAAATGTGGGTATATTACCTCCTGAGATGGCTATTGATTGGGGTTGCTCTGGCATTATGCTAAGAGGAAGCGGCATTAAATGGGATATTAGAAAAGAGGAGCCGTATGAGCTTTATGATGAGTTAGATTTTGATGTGCCAGTAGCCGAAACATGTGATAGTTATGGGAGATATAAATGTTATATGTTAGAGATGAGAGAGTCGGCCAAAATAATCGATCAGTGCATCAAAATATACCATACAACCGAGCCAAAAATTATGGCGGAGGCTCCACAGTATATATCAGCGCCAAAAGAGCAGATAATGACTCAAAACTACTCTTTAATGCAACACTTTGTACTTGTAACACAAGGGATGAGACCACCTAAAGGGGAGGTGTATGTAGCCACAGAGTCGCCTAAAGGGGAGCTTGGATACTACATCTATAGCGACGGCGAGCCTTATCCTTATAGGCTAAAAATTAGAGCCCCAAGTTTCTGGCACACCGGAATTCTCCAAGCTTGGCTTCCAGGTGTTCAACTAGCCGATGTTGTAACGATGATAGGCAGCTCAAATACCGTATTTGGCGAGGTAGATAGATGATGAAGAATTCATCTCTGCTCAATAGAGCAAGCTTTAGTGAGAGGAATTTTGCTGCGGCTTTGCCGACTGCAAAAGGAGATATGAAAATATGAAACGATTTGACCTTAGACATTTGAAAAATGATTTTTATAGCCGTATGGTGGAGCTTATGAATGAAAGTGTCGCAAAAGATGAGGTTGCAATATTTTTGTTTGAAGTAGGCGATTTTAGCCCTGTGCAAAAAAGCGCTGATTTGGTCAAAGAGAATGGTTGGATACTTATGAACAGTCTTAAATATAATGAAGTTGACTGGACAATTGTGGTAAAGAAATAAAATGGCAAATATCTTTTTTAGCCTCTGGCAAGACGAGCTTATAGACAACCGCAACAAAAGCGAAGGGGAGCTAGCAAAAAGCAAGTTTCACTTCCCATACGAATTTGAAGCAGGGCAAAATACAAAGGCTTTTATAGGTTGGGCTGGAGTTGCAATCTTTGATAAAAAGGTTGATGTAATTAAACTCGCCGTCGAATATGCAAAGACATACCAAGAATACTCTGAAGCTTGCGGTAGATGTGCGCCGGGTAGATGGGGTGGTAGGATAATCTATGATGTGTTGCATAAAATTGGCAGAGGCGAGGGGAGCGAAAATGATATTACCCACTTAAAAGAGATTTGTGCTTCGATGAAAGAGACCTCAAAGTGTGAAATAGGAAAGAGTGTTCCAAATCCAATTCTAGCGCTTTTGGAGCATTTTGAAGAAGAATTTACAACACTTATCAAAGAGAAAAAAGCATCGCCTGATTTTTACAAAAATGATGTTTCATACATCGCCAAAATCACCGCCCCTTGCATGGACGCCTGTCCAGCGCATGTCGATATTCCAGCGTATATCGAAGGGGTTAGAGACCTTAGGTTTGACGATAGCCTAAAAGCAACTCGTCAAACTATGCCGCTAGCGCACACTTGCGGTAGAGTATGTCCTCACCCTTGTGAGAGCGCTTGCAGAAGAACAAACCTTGATGAGCCTATAGCCATTATGGAATTAAAAAGAATAGGCGCTGACTACGAGACAGATAGAGAACTTGGCTGGTTTCATCCTATAGAGCCAAAACCAAAAACCGATAAAAAAGTAGCCATAATAGGCGCAGGTCCTGCAGGTTTAACAGCCGCATACTATTTAGGGGCTGAGGGAATACATTGCGATGTATACGAAGAGCTTCCGGTTTTGGGCGGCGAGGTGGCAGTTGGGGTCCCTGAGTACAGGATGCCAATTAGCAAATACAATAAAGATATAGAGCTTGTAAAAAGCGTCGGCACAAACTTTATTGTGAACACAAGAGTTACCGCCGATATGATGAGAGAGTTTGAAAAGTCGTATGATGCAATTTTGATAGCGACAGGGGCTAGACTCTCCAAAAAAATAAGGGCTAAAAACGAAAATCCAAAAGATAAGGGGTATTGGCCAGCCATCCCTTTCCTTGATGAGATAAATTTATATACAAAATATGGGATAGGTAGCCCTGTGGATTTGACTGGCAAAACCGTCGTATGTGTGGGCGGAGGCTTTACCTCTATGGACGTTGTCCGCTGCTCCATCCGCGCAAACGCAAAAAGGGTTGTAATGCTCTATAGGAGGGATGAGAAAACCATTATTAACAATACATCCTATGAAGAGTACCACGAAGCGGTCGAGGAGGGTGTAGAGTTTATATTCTATAGCGCTATCGATGAGATAGTATCTGAAAACGGGCAAATTAAAAAATTAATTGTAGATATGTATGAATTGGTGCCAGATCCTGCGGGCGGCAAACCACAACTTCTAAAGGCGGAGGGTAAAAGTTTTGAATTGGAGTGTGACATCCTAGTTCCTGCCGTTAGTCAAGATGCCGATTTGTCACTACTACCTGAAGAGTGGGAGATAGCAAAAACTAGCTGGAATACAATACTTACAGATGGCAAAACATATCAGACAAATAAAGAAAAAGTGTTTGCCGCTGGCGACTGCGAATATGGTCCAATGACAATAGTTAACGCTGTAGGTCAAGCCAAAAGGGCTGCTAGCGTAATGGCTAGATATATTTTTGAAGGCAAGGTGTATAGAACTGATGAGGAGATAATGGAAGATCACCTCAAAGCGCTCAAAGTATATGATAAAAAAGAGGTTGTAAAAGGGTGGCTTAAAGGGCTCCATAGAGAGCATAGTGAAAAACTTGGGGTTGATGAGAGAAAAACAAATAACCTTGAAGTTAACTACGGCCTTACAATCAAGCAGGCGATAGATGAAGCCAATCGGTGCATGAGATGTTATTATATAGCTATGGTGGCGGTGTAGAATGGAAGTTAAAATTACTATAAACGGCATGGAAATTACCGCCGATAAAAACGATACGATACTAAAAGCGGCAAGAAAAGCTGGCATATACATCCCTACCCTTTGCTATCTATCAAAATGTGAACCCATAGCCTCATGCAGACTCTGCGTTGTGGAGGCCGAAAATCAAGATGGGCTTATCCTTGCTTGCCAAACAAAAGTAGTTGACGGACTTGTTATAAATACAAACTCTGAGAAGTTAGCAAGAGAGCGACAAAAAATTATGGAGCTCTATTGCGTCAATCACCCGTTAGAGTGTGGTGTATGCGATAAATCTGGGGAGTGTGAGCTACAAAATAAAACACTTGAATTTGGGGTAACCACCCAAGAGTTTATGGCAGTTGATCAAAAAAGAGAGATAAAAGATTGGAATCTTATACAGTACGACCCATCTCTTTGTATCTTGTGCGAAAAATGTGTCCACACCTGCAATGAAATCATCGGGGACGATGCAATAGAGATAAAAGTTGGGGGCTATAAATCAATTATAGGGCCAAAAAACTCTGAGATGCTAAATTGCACATTTTGCGGGGAGTGCATTGCTGTTTGCCCAGTTGGTGCACTAATTTCAAAAGAGTTTAAATACAAATCAAACGCTTGGGAGCTTAAAAAAGTTCCATCCTCTTGCGCACACTGCTCATCGGCGTGTCATCTATATTACGAAGTAAAACATGAAAAAACAGAGTCGTTAGAGCAAAAAATTTATAGAGTCTCAAATGAGTTTGAGTTTAGCACCCTTTGCAAAGCTGGAAGATTTGGATTTGATTTTGATAATAAAGCCACAAAAGATGAAAAAGCATTTGAAAAGGCTGTAGGCGCTCTAAAATCAGCTAGAACTATCAAATTTAACTCATTTATTACGAATGAAGAAGCCAAAATACTTCAAACGATAAAAGAAAAATTGGGAGTAAAACTTGTAAACCCTGATGCTTATAATTTTAAAAAGTTTATGGATGCATACGCTAGCGTTAGTGGTAAGAGTTTGTACTCAGCAAGCCTAAGTGATATTAAAAACAGCGATGGGATTATTGTTATTGGCGCAATGATAAGCGTTGATAATCCAATGGTAAGATATGCCCTAAATGAAGCCTCAAAAAAACAAAATGCAAAAGTTGTATATTTACACCCGATAGAAGATCCTTTGCTTAGCGCAAATGTCAATAAATTTGTCAAATATGAGCCAAAAAGCGAAGAGGGGGTGATAGCACTACTTGCATCTATTTTTGTGGATAAAAATGCCCTAAATGATGAGCAAAAAAGATTTTTTGATGAGCTCGATGTGGGATATGTAAGCTCAGAAGCAAGCTTTGATGAAGCAGAGCAGGAGATAGTAGCCAAAATGTTTAAAAGGGCGAAAAACAAAACTCTCATCCTCGGCGCCGACCTTTATTCACACCCAAGAGCAGAAAATATAGCAAGACTTGCTGGTTTGTTTGAAAGGGCATCTGGTTTTAAAGTCTTAATTATCCCTTCACAAACAAATACACTAGGCGTATCTATGATTTGTGATTTGGATGAAAAAGGGGAAGGATTTACAGTTGGGTATAACGAAGAGGGGGATTTTGTTCTTACTTCTTTGGGAAGTGAGGGAAGAGATAACGCCCTTGATATGCCAGCTCTTAATCAACAAGAGGGGACATTTGTAAATATAGATAAAAGGGTAGTTCCTCTAAATGCGGCTATAGAGTTTAAAGGGTATGAACTAAATGACCTTGCAAACGCTTTAGGAATTAAAAAAGAGTTTACTATCGACTATACAAAAGAGCTATTTGATGGTGTAGCATTTGATGATTTACCTAATAGATTTTTAAATGATGGCACAGAAGATAGAGGGTATGTTTTAAAACCAAAAGATGTTGAAATAAATGGCAAAATAGAAGATGTTGCAGAGCTTGAAGAGATGAATGGGACACTTGTTTATGTCTCTAATCCGGTGGGGCAGTTTAATGAGTGGACAAAAAAAAGCCAAAATCTAAACTACAAAAAGGGACAAATCTTGGGCTCTAAGGCCTTTATGGTAGCCGCTAAAGTTAGAGATTCTGAACAAATCTGTGTAACAAGCGAAAAAGGTGAGATGGTAGGTAATTATAAGTTATGTGAAAACCTAAAAGGAACTGTTGCTATAGTTTCAACGCTTGATTTTAAAGCAGACGGATATAGATTTCAAAGAGCAAAAATAAGTGTTCAAGGGTAGCAAAATAAATGGCAAATGTTAAATTTTTTATAGACGGGCGAGAAGTAAAGGGGAGCGACTCTGAGACGATACTAAATATCGCAAGGGCAAATAATATTTTTATCCCCGCAATATGCTATCTCAATAGATGCTCTCCTACTTTAGCGTGCAGGCTTTGTTTGGTTGAGGCGGATGGGAAGCAGGTATTTGCATGTAACGCAAAACCTAAAGAGGGGATGCAGGTAGTCACCAACTCCGAAGAGGTAAAAGCGGAGCGAAAAGCTATTATGCAAGCTTACGATATTAACCACCCTTTGGAGTGTGGCGTGTGCGACAAATCTGGAGAGTGCGAGCTACAAAACTATACGATGGAAGTTAGCGTTGACACCCAAGAGTATAGTGTGGCCGACTGCCCAAGACCTATTAGAAAATGGGGGCTAGTTAAATACGACTCATCGCTTTGTATCGTGTGTGAAAGATGTATAACAGTATGTAAAGATATGGTAGGAGATAACGCACTTACTACTACCCCAAGAGGTGGCGCCGAGATAGACAAAAAATACAAAGAGGTTATGCCAAAAAACGCATTTACGATTTGGACAAGGATGCAAAAAAACATTATCGGCACAAAAAGCGGCAATCCAGATGTGCTTGATTGTACGCTATGCGGTGAGTGCATAGCTGTTTGCCCAGTTGGCGCTCTAACAAGCTCCGATTTTACCTACAAATCAAACGCTTGGGAACTTCGCCAAATACCATCCTCTTGCGCACACTGCTCATCGGCGTGTCATCTATATTACGAAGTAAAACACACATCCATAGACAACGCCGAAGAAAGAATATATAGAGTTAGGAATGAATGGAATTTTCAAAGCCTTTGCAAAGCTGGCAGATTTGGATTTGATTTTGACAATAAAGCTACAAAAGATGAAAAAGCCTTTGAAAAAGCGATAGGGGCTCTAAAATCAGCTAGAACTATCAAATTTAACTCATTTATCACCAATGAAGAAGCCAAAATACTTCAAACAATAAAAGAGAAAAACGGCGTAAAACTAGTAAACTCTGATGCTTATAACTTTAAAAAGTTTATTGGCGCCTACTCTAGCGTTAGTGGTAAGAGTTTGTACTCATCCGATCTAAAGGATGTTCGCGCAAGTAATTTTGTAATCACGCTTGGCTCCATGATAAAAACGGACAATCCAATACTCAGATTTGGGGTAAATAACGCCGTTACGATGAACAAGGGCGCCGCTGTGTATATGCACCCAATTAATGACGCTGTAATCTCTGGGCTATCCAAAAATCTATTACAGCTAAATTATAAACCTTTAAGTGAAGAAAAAACGCTACTTGCGCTAATAGACACATTCTGCGAAAAAGACAAATTACCGTCAGATATAACCGAAAAACTAAAATCTTTAGAGGTTAAATACACAAAAACTGTTACCGAAAAGGTAAAAGAGAGGGTTAAAGAGCTAATTAAAGAAAAAGTGGTGGCTGAGGATGGCACAGAGTCTGAAGTTGAAAAAGAGGTAGAAAAAGAGGTTGAAAAATCGGTAAGCAAAGAAGTAGAGATGACATCCTCTAAACTCTTTGAACAAATCGGCCTTGAGTTAGAAGATATGGAGAAAATGAAGGCTCTTAAAAAAGATAAAGCCGTTCTCATCCTCGGCGCCGACCTTTATTCACACCCAAGAGCAGAAAATATAGCAAGACTTGCTGGTTTGTTTGAAAGGGCATCTGGTTTTAAAGTCTTAATTATCCCTTCACAAACAAATACACTAGGCGTATCTATGATTTGTGATTTGGATGAAAAAGGGGAAGGATTTACAGTTGGGTATAACGAAGAGGGGGATTTTGTTCTTACTTCTTTGGGAAGTGAGGGAAGAGATAACGCCCTTGATATGCCAGCTCTTAATCAACAAGAGGGGACATTTGTAAATATAGATAAAAGGGTAGTTCCTCTAAATGCGGCTATAGAGTTTAAAGGGTATGAACTAAATGACCTTGCAAACGCTTTAGGAATTAAAAAAGAGTTTACTATCGACTATACAAAAGAGCTATTTGATGGTGTAGCATTTGATGATTTACCTAATAGATTTTTAAATGATGGCACAGAAGATAGAGGGTATGTTTTAAAACCAAAAGATGTTGAAATAAATGGCAAAATAGAAGATGTTGCAGAGCTTGAAGAGATGAATGGGACACTTGTTTATGTCTCTAATCCGGTGGGGCAGTTTAATGAGTGGACCGCCAAATGCTCTCAACTAAAAGAGGGGGCAAATATAGTGTATGTTGGTAAAAAAGCGGCTGAAATACATAACCTAAAAGATGATGATGAAATAAGACTTACAATTGGCGCTTACAAAGTCAAAATTGACCAAAAAGTCTCATCAAATATCCTTTTGGTACCAGCGTATGAGCCAAATAATCCGGGATTTGAGACCCTGCGAGAAGGGTACAAATTTAGGACAACTGAGATCATCAAGGGGTAATAATGGAAGCTTACATCATAGAGACGATAGTCAAAATAATTGTCGTTGTAGCGGTTTTTTCCGCGCTAGCGGGATTTGCTACATATGTAGAGAGGAAGGTGTTGGCCTTTATGCAACGAAGGCTTGGGCCTATGCATGTTGGACCGTATGGAGTACTACAAATTTTAGCTGATGGTATCAAGCTATTTACCAAAGAGGATATTGTTCCTCAAAATGCCATCAAGCCTATATTTAAAATAGCTCCAGTGATTACTGCGGCTACCGCTTTTATAGCTATGGCCGCAATACCGTTTTTGCCTGAATTTGAGCTATTTGGACACACGGTAAGACCTATTATTTCAGATGTAAATGTTGGCATTCTTTTTGTCCTATCGGTAATGGCTACGGGGATGTACGGCCCTCTTTTAGCTGGTATATCTTCAAGGAGCAAATGGGCGCTACTAGGTGGCGCTAGAACTGTTATTCAAATGCTAAGCTTTGAGGTTGTATCTGGCTTTGCTTTGCTTGCTCCGCTTATGATGGTAGGCTCTTTATCGCTAATAGAGATTAACAATTACCAATCTGGCGGTATATCTCATTGGCTTATCTGGTATCAACCAGTCGCTTTTGTATTATTTATTATCGCTGGATATGCAGAGACCAATAGAACCCCTTTTGACCTTCTTGAGCATGAAGCGGAAGTTGTATCTGGTTATGCTACCGAGTATTCGGGTATGAGATGGGGTATGTTCTTTATTGGCGAATATGCAAATATGTTTACGATAGCATTCCTTGTCTCTATCGTATTCTTCGGCGGTTTCAACCCAATCGGCTTTATTCCAGGCGGTGTTGCCATTATCCTAAAAGCGTTCTTTTTTATATTCTTGTTTTTGTGGGCAAGAGCTGCGTGGCCACATGTTAGACCTGACCAACTTATGTGGCTATGCTGGAAGGTGCTTATGCCGCTTGCGGTTGTAAACATACTAGTTACCGGTTTATTTATTCTGATTTAGGGGTTTGGGATGGGATATAAGATTGTAGAGATAGAAAAATACCCTGTTAGCCCTCTCGCTAAATTTGCAAGGGTGGTTAAACGCTCTTTAAGGCTAGAGTTATTTGTTGGACTTTGGATAGTTCTAAAAGAGATGATCAAGTTTGACATCCATACTGTCCAGTATCCAAAAGAGAAATTGCCGATAGGCCCGAGATACAGAGCTGTTCACGAGCTTTTGAGACTACTTGAAAGTGGAAATGAAAGATGTATCGGCTGTGGACTTTGCGAAAAGATATGCATATCAAAATGCATTAGAATGGATACCTTCCAAGACGAAAACGGCAGAAAAGCAGTCAGTGAATACACAATAAATTTGGGCAGATGTATATTTTGTGGCTACTGTGCCGAGGTGTGCCCTGAGCTTGCAATCGTACATGGCCCAAGATACGAAAATGCATCTGAGCAAAGAGCCCACTTTGTTTTAAAAGACGATATGCTAACCCCTATCGACTTTTTAAAAGCTGGCAAACAAAAAGAGTTTGAAGGTTTCGGCGCCATTAGCGCAGACGCCGACAAAAATATCAAACAAACGCCTCTAGCGTATTAAAGGGATAAAAATGTTTGAACAAATAGCTTTTTATACGTTTGCAGGCCTCACGGCGGCAATGTTTCTAATCACCGTTACAAGCAAAAACATACTCTATGCGATGAGCGCCCTTGCCGCTGGGATGATATTTATCTCTGGATTTTTCTTTATCCTAAACGCAGATTTTCTCGGAGTTGTGCAAATAGTTGTATATGCGGGGGCGGTAATGGCTTTGTATGCGTTTGGAATGATGTTTTTTGACAGCGCAAAAGAGAGTGAAGAAAAAATCAAAAATCCAAAAAAGACACTTGTAATGTCGGTAGCCACTGCGGTTTTGATAGTGCTTATGCTAAGCGCTCCTATAGCGGCAAGCAAGCCCGATGTGTTGATGGAGAGCGTAACTGGGATGCAAAATCCTCAAGCGATAGGCGCTATTTTATTTACAAAATATCTAATCCCTTTTGAGCTAGCCTCTTTAATGCTTCTTATAGCAATGATTGCTGGGATTGTACTCGCAGGTAAGAAAATGGATGAGAGTTTAACCACAAATAGCGACGAAGAGATGCAAATTCTTGAAGAGTTTAGACTTGACGGCGATACAAAGGAGCATAAATGATAACTTTAAATCAATATCTTATTTTGGCGACCCTCCTCTTTTGTATAGGGCTTTTTGGCGTCATTAGAAGAAAAAATCTTTTAATGCTATTTTTTGCAACAGAGATTATGCTAAATGCGGTCAATATAGCGCTTGCGGCTATTAGTTATTTTATGCACGACCTTACGGGACAGATTTTTGCGTTTTTTATTATAGCGATTGCGGCTAGCGAAGTAGCGGTTGGGCTAGGCTTTTTGATACTTATGTACAAAAGAATGGGCTCACTCGATCTTGACAATCTACAGATTATGAAAGGGTAGCCAATATGGAAAATTTGCTTTATATAACGCTTTTTGCTCCGCTTGTAGGCTCTATATTTGCCGCGCTATTCGGTGGATGCAAGAAAAACATATTAGCCGGTATCGTACCTAGCGCGCTTCTTTTTATCGCCACCATTACGGCCATTATACAGCTTGGCGCAGTTATTGAGGGGAAAGTTATTAACGCAACGCTATTTGAGTGGATAGCCTCAGGCAACTTTAGAGTTGATTTTGGCTTTACAGCAGATCAAATATCTGTTGTAATGATGTGCGTCGTAACAATTGTTTCTACCCTTGTGCACATCTACTCTATCGGATACATGAGCCACGATGAGGGTTTTAATAGATTTTTTAGCTACCTATCGTTGTTTGTATTCTCAATGCTAGTACTTGTAATGAGCGATAATTTCCTCGGTCTTTTTATCGGCTGGGAAGGGGTTGGTCTATGTTCATGGCTACTTATCGGCTTTTGGTATAAAAAACCGTTTGCCACTTGGGCTGCAAATGAAGCATTTATAATGAACCGTGTGGCCGACCTTGGAATGCTTGTGGGTCTGTTTATTATATTTTGGCATACAGGAAGCCTAAAATACACTGAAGTTTTTACCGCAATAAAAGGTATCGACTCTACAGTTTTATCTTTAGCGGCGGTATTTTTGTTTATCGGCGCAATGGGAAAATCGGCTCAGTTTCCGTTTCATACTTGGCTTGCAGATGCAATGGAGGGTCCAACTCCTGTTTCAGCCCTTATCCACGCCGCTACGATGGTTACAGCAGGGGTTTATTTGATGGTTAGAGGGCACGAACTATTTGCTCTTACGCCTGAAGTTAGCTTATTTGTGGCCTCTCTTGGTGCTTTCGTTGCGGCATTTGCCGCTACAATGGGTCTTGTCAATCGTGATCTCAAAAGAATTATAGCCTACTCCACCCTCTCGCAATTAGGGTATATGTTTGTTGCGGCAGGGCTTGGAGCGTATTGGGTCGCCTTGTTTCACCTTATGACGCACGCATTCTTTAAAGCCCTCTTGTTCCTTGGCGCAGGCAATGTAATGCATGCAATGCACGACGAGCTTGACATCAAAAAAATGGGTGGACTATACAAACCAATGAAAGCGACAGCTATTATGATGATACTAGCCTCCGTCGCCCTTGCAGGTATCTATCCGTTTGCCGGCTTTTTCTCAAAAGATAAAATCTTAGAGGTAGCGTTTGGGACACACCATTACATCCTATGGGCAACACTTTTGATAACTGCGGTACTTACAGCGTTTTATAGCTTTAGACTTATTATGCTTGTATTTTTTGGAAAAGAGAACTACAAAGAGCATTTCCCAACCCTTCATCCACACGAAGCCTATTGGTATATGCTTGCCGCGATGGCTCCACTTGCCGTTCTTGCCGCAATAGCCGGTTTCTTTGAACACTCTTTAATTGAGCTTTTACACAAAATAATGCCTATTTTGCATCCGCATATGGAAGAAGGGACAATTATGGCGCTTATAGCCGTTACGACGGTGGCTGTCGTATCCTCTATAGCATTTACGGTCTACAAATATAACAAAGGGGGATTTAGTAAAGAGCTTGAAAATAGCTTTTTGTATAAACTGCTTTACAATCAATACTATATCCCTGAGCTTTACAACAGATTTTTGGTTGCCCCATACATCAAACTCTCAGAGTTTGCATGGAAAAAGATAGACTTAAAAATTATCGACTTTATCGTTGATGCTATCGCCCTTATTATTTACAAAAGTGGTGAAAAATCGAGATACATTCAAAGCGGTAATCTATCTTCGATGCTTAGATGGATGGTCGCCGGTATTTTAATACTAATAATTTTTGCGGCTCTTTATAGCCCGATTAAGTAAGGAGAGCAGATGGAAAATATCTTATCGCTTTTACTATTGTTTCCGGCTCTCGCCGCAGTAGTCGGGGCATTTGTACCAAAGCAGAATATAAAAACATTTGGCGCGGTAGCAACGGGATTAGAGTTTTTGCTTACAATTCCTGTACTGCTTGGCTTTGATCCAAAAAATCCCGGGTTTCAGTTTACGGAGAAGTTTCCGCTAATACCAGATTATGGGATATTTTACTATGTTGGAGTAGATGGTTTTTCTGTTTATCTCCTCGCGCTATCGACATTTATATCTTTTATAGCGATAGTTGCGTTAGAAGATCTAAAAAATATGAAAAACCTCATTATTACCCTCCTTTTTATGGAAGTAACAATGGTGGGCTTTTTTATCGCCCTTGACGCCATAGTGTTTTATATATTCTTTGAGCTCTCTTTGGTCCCTATGATGTATATTATTGGCTCATGGGGTTCATACAAAAGGGTGTATGCGGCGGTAAAATTTTTCCTATATACATTTGCTGGCTCACTTATTATGCTTTTAGGTGTTATCTATCTTGGATATGCATTTCACGAAGCAACAGGCGTTTGGAGTTTTGCTATTCCAAACTGGCATCTACTATTGCTGCCGTTTGATGTCCAGATATTGGTATTCCTTGCGTTTTTTGCCGGTCTTGCAGTCAAAGTCCCAATGTTTCCTTTCCACACATGGCTTCCGTATGCGCACGGTCAAGCTCCAACAGTTGGCTCGGTAATACTTGCGGCGGTACTCCTTAAAATGGGTACATACGGCTTCTTGCGGCTCTCATTTCCAATCATGCCAGATGCAACGCTATATTTTGTAACCCCAATTGCAATACTCTCCCTTATCATGGTAGTCTATACCGCCATGATAGCTTTCGCTCAAAGCGATATGAAGCAAGTTGTGGCATATAGCTCGGTTTCTCACATGGGCATTATTATGCTTGGTATGTTTGCGCTAAATGTGGAGGGTATCGCAGGTTCTGTATTTTTGATGATTAGCCACGGTATCGTCTCAGGCGCGCTGTTTATGCTTGTTGGAGTCATATATGAGAGGCTTCACACCAAAGAGATGAGCGAGTTTGGCGGTATTACTAGTGTGATGCCAAAATATGGGACAATATTTGGTATCGTCCTTATGGGCTCTGTCGGTCTGCCGCTTACTATCGGCTTTGTGGGTGAATTTTTATCACTTTTAGGCTTTTTTAAAGTATCCCCTATAATGACGCTAATTGCTGGAACTACAATAATCTTAGGCGCTATATACATGCTAAATCTCTTTAGAAAATCGTTCTTTGGACAAGTTACAAATCAAAAAATATTTGAGCTCAAGGATTTGACAAAAAGGGAGCTTGCAGGGCTTATTCCACTAACAATTCTCGTGATAGTGTTAGGTGTATATCCAAAGCCAGTACTACAACCTGCAGAGTCTAGCGCAAAGCATCTAGTGGAACTAATGTTCAAAAAATCTCAAAGCTTTAACGCAAAACTAAGCATTTTAGATTACAACTCACTTTCAGGAGGCGCGAAGTGACACCTATTTCTATAAATTTCGCAGACCTCAATCTGCCTACGCTTTATCCGGTATTTATTACCACGATAGGCGCTCTTTTACTGCTTGTCATTGACCTTATTAAGACGCCTACAAAAGCATTCAATACGATGTTTTCCGTTGCAGTTGTTTTACTCTCACTTTTTGCGCTTTTAAACACTGGCGCAAATCAGGTTGGCTTTTTCGGGCTTATTACGATAGATGGCGTCGCCATACTAGCCCAAGGTATAATCCTTGTTGCCTCCGCTCTATTTTTACCGCTTTCGCTCACTTCGCAGAGATTTCATGAGTTTGAATATACGGAATTTTTTGCGCTATTTCTATTTTTAGTGAGTGGTTTTCAGGTTATGGTGTCGACCGACAATCTTATCCTTATGTTTATAGCTCTTGAGGCGGCATCGCTTGCACTTTATACAATTATCGCTATGCACAATAGAGATAGATCAATAGAGGCCGCGGTAAAATACTTTACTATGGGCGCATTGGCTGCTGGTTTTTTTGCGTTTGGTGGAGCGCTGTTTTATCTTGCGACTGGAAGCGTCGAGCTTGAAAAATCTTTTTTTGCGCTTCAAAACTCGGGCGCGCATAATTTTGAGATACTGCTTGTCTCTTTGGCGTTTTTGGTGGGCGCTATTGGCTTTAAGCTTTCAGTGGTTCCTTTCCACACTTGGACGCCAGATGTATACGAGGGCGCTAGCGCTCCTCTTGCCGGATATATGTCAATTGTTCCAAAAATCGCAGCTTTTGTTATTGCGATAAGAGTGTTTGAATTCCTTGTCGCCTCCGATCTTGAGTGGATCAAAACGATGCTTTGGATAGCTGCCGTTGCGACAATGACGATAGGAAATATCTTGGCTCTTGTACAAGAGTCGGTAAAAAGAATGCTTGCGTTTAGCTCAATTAGTCACGCCGGCTTTGGTCTTGTGGCAATACTCATCGCCACAAATGAAGCAAATAGCGCTTTATTTATGTACTGGACTTTATTTATGTTTGCCAACCTTGGCGCATTTACAATGCTGTGGATATCTAGACACAAAAGCAAGATATTCCACAATAGATTTGACCACCCGTACACAAAATTTAGCGGTATGATATACATAGCCCCTATCCCTGCGATAATTATGGCAATTTTTATGCTAAGCCTTGCAGGGATACCTCCATTTGCCTTATTTTGGGGCAAGTTTTATCTAATTGGTGCAACAATGACTGCAGGATATATAGGGCTTGCACTTATTATGGCGCTTAATAGTGCAATAGCAGTATATTATTATCTCAAACTTATCGTTTATATGTTCCTTAGAGAGCCATCATACAACGATGGAACAATATATATGCGAAATGCAACTGCGCCATTTAAATTTATACTAGCAATTGCCGCATTCTTCTCGGTATTTTCTATTTTTATTATAAATGATATCCTAAACGGCTACGGCGCTATCTTAAAAAGCTCAGGTTTTTAAATTTTCTTTGCCCCCTGACTTTTTTTGGGGGCAAACCACGAGGACTTTTCAAATTTTAAACATTTTTTAATACACACCAGCTACAATACCAATATTTTCACATTTAGGAGATTGTAATGAATTTAAGTATAGTTGCAAAACAAATAGAAATGACAGATGCAATCAAAAAATATATCGAAGAGAAAGTATCTTCATTTGAAAAATTCCATTTAGATGTTATTGCAGTTAAAGCTATTGTTTCGAGCGCCGACAAAAACGGCAAAAAAGGATTTAGTATAGAATTTATCATCCAGCTTGCCGGCAAAGACACGGTTGTTATCAAACAAACAGATAAAGATTTGTATGCCGCCATAGACCTTGCAGAAGAGAGAGCCAAAAAAGTCTTAAGACGACATCACGACAAAGTCTCTAGCCACAAAGCGCACGCCAAAATGTCAGTTCCGCTTGTAGCTATTGAGAGCGACGAGGAACAAGAGGATGAGATAATCCCTGCAGAGCTTGATATAGACAAACCAGTTGATATAGATGAAGCCCTTGAAATATTCAAAATGAAGGGTTGTATGTTTATGATTTTTGAAGACAAAGCCAAAAAAACAAGGGTTATGTATAGAAGAAAAGATGGAAAAATAGGTCTTTATTAAAAAATACGGAGAGGTTAAAGCTCTCCGTTTACTCTTGCTAACACACTCTCTTTGTGGGCAAAAAGCCCCTCCACATCTGCGATAGTTGCGCATTTATCCCCAAGTTCTCTTATCGCCTCTTTTGAAAACGATATAATTGAGGATTTTTTCATAAAGTGCTCTGTTGAAAGTGGAGAGAAAAATCGAGCGCTCGCCCCTGTTGGCAAGGTATGATTTGGTCCTGCCACATAATCCCCTATCGCCTCTGGGGTGTAATGCCCCAAAAATATCGCTCCCGCATGCTTGATAAAAGGTAGTAGCTCAAGCGCATTTGCAGTGCAAACTTCCAAGTGCTCAGGGGCTATATCGTTCATAATCTCTATTGCCTCTTTTATATCTTTGCACACCACAATAATGCCGTTATTTGCGATAGAGACCGAGCTTATTTCACTGCGGGGTAGCTTATGCAGATACCTCTCTATCTCTTTTGCAGTCTCGTTTGCAATTTTTTCGCTTGTTGTTACAAGATAGGAGCCGGCAAGCTCGTCGTGTTCAGCTTGAGATAGCATATCAAGCGCAAGCCACGATGGATTTGCGCTCTCATCTGAGAGTATCCCTATTTCACTTGGTCCTGCTATCATATCGATATTTACATCGCCAAACACAAGCTTTTTGGCGGTTGCCACAAAGATGTTACCAGGCCCTGTAATAACATCCACTTTTTCTATCGTTTCAGTGCCATATGCAAGAGCCGCCACTGCGCTAGCGCCACCTACTTTGTACATTTTTTTGATGCCGCATAGGTGTGCTGCTGCCATAAGGAGTGGATTTGGCTCGCCACCCGGGGTTGGGGTGCAAACTACTATCTCATTTACCCCCGCAACTATCGCAGGAATTGCATTCATCAAAAGGGAGCTTGGATAGACCGCTTTGCCGCCGGGGATATATAGGCCAGCTCTATCTACAGGGGTTACTTTTTGTCCAAGTATGGCGCCATTTGCCTCAGTCGTTATCCAGCTTTTTGGCTTTAGCTCTTTGTGATATGCCGCTATCCTATCGTATGCTATATGGAGCGCCTCTTTTAGTTTAGAATCAAGGGTATCATAGGCCACTTTCATATCGGCTTTATCTACTACAAGCTCTGCGCCATTTGCTGGACTCCAACCATCAAACTTTGCCACCGCTTCGATAAGGGCTTTGTCTTTATCTTTTTTGACGCTAGAGATGATAGATTTGACTATCATCTCCACTTTTTCGCTTTGCGTCTCACCCCTATGCAAGGTGGCCTGCAGTTCACTTTTAAAGTTTTTGTCTGTAGTTTTTATGATTTTAATCATCTTCTTTTTAGTTTCGCCCTACGCAATTTAAATCGGCAAACGCTTGTTTGAGCCTTTCTATCATACTTTTTTGCCCCTCTCTTATTATTACGCGAGGATCATAATATTTTTTGTTAGGTTTCTCTGCCCCTTCAGGATTGCCTATTTGCCCTTGCAAGTAATCGTGATATTTGGCTTCATAACCCCTTATTCCATCCCAGAACGCCCACTGCGTATCGGTGTCAATATTCATTTTAACAACGCCATACGAGATAGCATCTTTAATATCTTTTGGATCTGAGCCGCTACCACCGTGAAATACGAAACTTACAGGTTTGGGACCTAAGTTTCTTTTTTGACTAATATACTTTTGAGAGTTATCCAAAATAATAGGGCTTAATTTGACATTACCAGGGGCATAAACACCATGCACATTTCCAAACGATGCCGCAATAGTAAAATTAGGGCTTATTTTAGATAATCTCTCATACGCATAATCTACATCTTCAGGTTGCGTGTATAGCCTTGCATTATCTATTCCAGTATTATCCACCCCATCCTCTTCGCCGCCTGTGCAACCAAGCTCAATTTCAAGCGTTAGCCCAATCTTTGACATTCTTGTTAGGTATTTTTCGCATATTGCAATATTTTCTTCCAACGGCTCTTCAGACAAATCGAGCATATGTGATGAAAAGAGTGGTTTGCCATGCTCTTTAAAATATTTTTCGCTAGCGTCTAGCAATCCGTCTATCCAAGGGAGAAGTTTTTTTGCCGCATGGTCTGTATGTATAATTACAGGCACCCCATATGCCTCGGCAACATTGTGGATATGAAGCGCGCCCGATATTGAGCCTAGTATTGCCGCTTTTTCGTTTTCGTTTTTTAACCCCTTACCAGCAATAAAGCTACCGCCGCCATTACTAAACTGAATTATCACAGGGGAGTTAACTAGCGCCGCCGCCTCCAAAACTGCGTTTATACTATCGGTTCCAACGCAATTTACAGCAGGGATAGCAAAAGAGTTCTCTTTTGCAAAATTGAATAGTTTTGTTACATCATTACCGCTTACCACACCCGGTTTTACCACATCAAATACCTTTGACATATGAACTACTCCTTATTTTTTGATTTCTACTTTTGCTTTTTCTCTTAGGGCTTTACCTTTTGCGGCTATGCTCTCCTTGAATTTATCTACTTTTAGTACTTGCTTGATTTGTTCTTTTGCGTTTTCAAACGATACTTTTCCGGCAGGTTTTTGGTCTACTAGGTATATTAGGTGATAGCCAAACTGTGTTTTTACTGGAGCTTTGCTCATCTCCCCTTTTTTAAGCGCTTTTGCGGCTACAAAAAACTCTTTTACCATTCTACCCTCGGCAAACCAACCTAGTTTTCCGCCATTATCTTTTGTGCCGTCAATAGAGTATTTTGCCGCCGCCGCTGCAAAAGCGTCTTCTAGCTTATCTTTTGGAACAGTTTTTAACTCGGCAAGAATTTTTTTAGCCTCAGCTTCTGTCTTTACGATAATGTGTCTAGCATTAAAAAGCTCCGGTTGCTTGAATTTTTCTCCGTTTGCATCGTAAAATTTTTTTGCCTCTTCGTCGGATACGTTTACTTTATCAAACTGTTTTTTCATCCAGACTTCAAATGCAAGCTCTTTTGCTATTCTCTCTAGCTCTTTTTTGTACTCTTCCGTGTTTTGAATACCCTCTTTGGTGGCTTCTTCAAGCAAAAGCTGCTTCTCTATTATTTGATTAAGCACCTTTTCTTTTACATCTTTTGCCAGTGAGTTATAGTCTACATTTGCCTCAGGAATCGTTCTTAAAAACGCATTTACATCATCCATTGTTATATTTTTATCGTTGACGGTAGCCACTACATCAGCCGCAAAAACACTCCCGCCAAGAACCGCAGCCGCACAAACAGAGAAAAAAAACTTTTTCATAAATAGAAATCCTTTATTTTGTTGTTTGAGTATATAGACATAAAAAGACAGTTTTGTTGCATGCTATGCCATATACTACAAATTGCAAAAATTATACAGAATAGTTGTTTAGTTAATTTAAATGGGTTTCAATATAATTCCGGTTTTTGAAAACTGAAAATTTATGGAGCTAGTCGTTTATGTTGAAAAAAGGGCTATTGATACTATGCGCGGCATCTTTTGCCTTTGCATCATCTGATATTATTGAGGTGTATAGAAAAAAGGGGGTCGATGCGGCGATTGCCGAAATAGAAAAAGAGCTTGCCACAAAAGAGTATTGGCAGAGTTATCTAAAAAATCACGATACAACACTTGGATTTTACGAAACCGACAAATATATCATCGTAACAGACAAATCAAAACCAGAAGTTACCCTTTATACTTACAAAGACCACAAGCTAGTTCAAGTAAACAAATCAGCCGCTAGAGTCGGTGGACAAAAAGGGGACAAAGAAAAGAGAGGCGATTATAAAACTCCAACTGGCTCTTATGACTTTGTAAACAAATTAGGAAAACTACCGCCATTTTATGGCCCAATAGCATTTGCCACCGACTATCCAAACCTATATGATATAGTAAACAAAAAAGATGGATACGGCATTTGGTTGCACGGTATGCCGCTTGATGGCAATAGAACGCCCTCAACGAAGGGGTGCGTTGTCGTAAATAACGATTATCTATTAAACCTAGATAAAAAAATAACATACCAAAAAACTGTCCTTATTATAGATGACAAACCGCTTCCAAAAACATCAAAAGATGATATAGCAACAATACTTGCCTCTATGTTTCAATGGAAAAAAGCATGGGAGAGTAATGATCTAAAAGGGTATCTTGGTTTTTATGATGATAATTTTAGAAGATTTGACGGGATGGATAAAAAAGCGTTTAGCGTTTACAAAGAGAGGATTTTTGCAAAAAAAGAGCCAAAAAAAATAGTCTTTAGAGAGTTTGAGGTAACACCAAATCCAACAAGTAAAAATGAGAAGATTTTTAAAGTTAAATTTTATGAAGAGTACTGGGCTCCTTCATATAAATTTAGCGGAGTAAAAGATCTATTTGTAAAAGTTGATAATGGCAAAATGACAATAATGGCCGAAAGATAGTATGTTAAGAAAGTTTTTTGCATTTATTTTAATAGCGCTCTCGCTAAACGCCGCTAACTTGCACTTTAGTTTACATAAAATGGAGAGTGGCAAAGGGGATACGCTCTTCATTATTGGTGGAATTCACGGAAATGAGCCGGGTGGCTATTTTGCCCCTGCCCTTTTTATAAATCATTACAAAATTATAAGCGGCAATGTCTGGGTTGTCCCAAATCTAAATTTTGACAGTATTATCCAAAATGAGCGGGGTGTTTATGGCGATATGAACCGCAAGTTTGCTGTAATCAAAGATGACGACAAAGATAAGCAAATAGTGGCAGATATTAAAAAATTGATGTTAGAGCCAAAAGTAGATTTGATACTAAACCTACACGACGGGCACGGATTTTATAGACCTCAACCAAAAAATGACCTTTTCAACCCAAAAGCTTGGGGGCAGGCATTTATCATAGATCAAGAGGCTCTTGCTGGTACAAAATACGGAAATCTAGGCGAGATAGCCTCCAAAATATCCAAAAAAAACAATGTTGTTTTACAAGAAGATGTGCATGAGTTTAATGTCAAAAATACCGAAACAAAGGACAAAGACGAGGCGATGAGACAAAGCCTCACATACTTTGCAATTAAAAACAAAAAGCCAGCGCTTGCCCTAGAGACTAGTAAAAACATAGCCGATTTGCCCACAAAAGTTTTGTATCAACTTAAAAGCTTTGAAGAGTTTATGCAGATAATGGGGATAAAATACCAAAGGGATTTTGAGTTAAATCAAAAAGAGGTTGCAAGGCTTTTGCAAGATTATGGCGAGATAGAGATACCACCTCTCAAAATAAAACTTCCGCTAAGCGATTTGAAGCCGCAAATCAAATATTTTCCGATAGATGCAAAAGGTGTTGTCTATAAAAGTCAAAACCCATTGGTTGCAGTGATAAAAAGCCAAAATGGATACGACATCCACTGCGGCAACATCAAAGTAGCCACACTTGTTACGCAGACATATACATTTGACGATTCCCTTAAAGAGGTAGAGGCTGAGGCGGACGGCAAAACCTGTAAAACGGCGATAGGTTCGTATCTAAAGGCAAAAAATAGCTTCAAAATCAAAGCGCCTGCAGGATATAGGCTCAATATTATCGGTTTTAGCAAAAAAGAGGTAGAAAACGAAAGCGGCATAGAGGTTGCAAAAACCGCTTTTGACAAAAACTATTCTCTTGATAAGTCTGGCAAGCTATACAGAGCCGAGATATACAAAGGTAAAAATTTTTGCGGTATGATAGTCATAAAATTTGAATAAGGAAAAGAGATGCAGATAGGTACAAAAGCTCCAGAATTTTGTCTCAAAAACCAAGACGGCAACGAGGTATGCTTAAGAGATTTTAAAGGTAAATGGGTAGTTATATATTTTTACCCAAAAGACGATACCCCTGGATGCACGACTGAAGCGTGCGAATTTACGGTAGAGTTTCCGAATTTTTTGGAGATGGATGCGGTAGTGCTAGGTGTTAGCGCAGATAGTGTCGAAAAGCATAAAAAATTTGCTAGTAAACACAATTTGGGTATCACGCTTCTATCTGACCCTGATCATAAAGTGATAGAGGCTTATGGCGCATGGAGAGAAAAAAATATGTGCGGCAAAAAATATATGGGGATAGTTCGCTCAACCGTGTTGATAAATCCGCAAGGCGAGGTAGCGTATTATTGGGATAATGTAAAAGCCAAAGGACACGCCGAGAAAGTAAAAGAGCAGGTGGCCAAACTAAAAGGCTAAAGCGCCGCCTTTTGTATTTATAAAATATCACCCCTAGAAGACTAGGTTGTCGTAAAATCTTTATCTACTCGTAATGCGTCCACATTCTTATCACCTAACCTTATGCACTTTTAGTGCGTAAGGTTAGTTATTTAATTGGGCGAAAAAACTCGCAGATGTCACACTCTAACACGGCGGCGATTTTATAGAGGTGTTCGAGGTTGAAGTGTTTTGGGGTTAAAATAAGCCAAACTATTGTTTTGAGTGAGATTGGGGATGCTAAAAATAGTTATTTTTGCTTTTGTATTGTTGTTTGCTGGGTGTGGCGGCAAGCCAAAATGCGATAGCGTTGAGAGCAAGAAACTTGTCATGGAGTCGGTAGAAAAAACCGTCAAAAGACAGCTTGCAATAAGGATAAATCCTTCGATAGTCGGAGATGAGTGGCAAAATGCGCTCTCATCGGACGATAAAGCAATGGTGGAGTTTAACTATAGCGAGTATGGCCCGATTTTGGAAAATATTACCACAATAAAACAAAGTGAAAAAACTGATACACTGGAGTGTACAGCCGAACTTCGCTTTCGCAACGCTCAAAAGTTCAATCTCTACTACAGGCTTCAAAAAGATACAAACGGCAAGCTTCATGCTACCGTTGAGTGGCGTTAAAATAGTGAGGTTTGGAGTTTTTTTGGCTTAAAGCTTTTTCTGTGTATCTCGCAAAGTCCGTTTAGCCGTATTGCCTCTATATGCTCCGCCGTTCCGTAGCCTTTGTGCTTTGCAAAGCCGTATTGCGGATATTTGGCGTCAAGCTCTATCATCAGTCTATCCCTGCTTACTTTGGCTATGATACTAGCCGCCATTACCTCTTGTACCTCTGCATCTGCTTTAACCATTGCCTCTATACCACTAACCCCAAAGTTACTATTTCCATCAAACAAATATTTATCCGCATTGAGTTTACTTTTTATCTCCAAAAGCGAACGCTTGATACAAGCAGGTATCCCCATCTCGTCTATCTCTTTTGCCGAGCGCCACACGATATGATGTATCGAGTTTGCAACAACCTCACTAAAAAGCGCCTCCCTTTGTTTTGCCGTTAATTTTTTAGAATCATTTAGCCCTTTTACCTCGCTCGTTAACATACACCCCGCAAAGCACAGCGGCCCAGCTAATGGCCCCCGTCCAGCCTCATCTATCCCGCAAAGTATCATAGACTAAGCGCCCACTGCCAAAATGGCAAACTTTGTATCCGCACCCCATCAACTACCCTCTCATCTTCTTTACTAACTGTCACTATCTCCACCTCTCTAATCCCTAGCTCCCACGCTTTTTTGGATAGTTTGTTCAGTTTTTTTTCGTCATCTGTTATTGCAAATGGTTTTGGCACAACGATTTTTTCTATCTCCGGCACAAAAAGTCCCGCCTCATCTGTATAATATACCTCGTACCCCCTTGAATTTAGCTCCAAAAACACCATATTTTCAAAAACAGCGGGAAAATCTTTTTTAAAATCAACAGCCATTTTAAGGGCAAAGTCGTAAGAGTATATTTTTTTGGGGGCATTTTTTTGGTGGAGTTTTTCTACAAAAAATAGCGCCCCCTCGTTTTGAAGCTTTGTTGTGTAAGAGTAGAAAAAATCTTTGGATATTTTGGTTTTTGATTTTACAAGGGTAAACACTTGAAGTAACGATAGTTTTGTCGCCGTTTTACGCAAAAACTCGACTGCTATAGCCTCTTCGGTTTTTGTAGTCGCTATTTTTTTGATAATATCGCAAAGAGCGCCTCTTTTTTCTAACTCGCTAAATCCTCCAAGTTTTGGATTTGACCCCTCTTTTAAAAACGAGGCAAATATATGAGGTATCCTCTCCTCCTCAAATTCGCTCTCCTTTTTGCCGTGATGAACCCTTTCGTAAAAAGAGAGATACTCCTCAAAATCAAGTCCGACGAGAGGAATTTGTTCATATCCATTTAATTCCAAAGGGGTCGCCGAAATAGCGATAAGTTGGATATCGACCATGCTTTCAATTGCTTCATCGTTTGCATTATCAATAATGATGGTAGCTAGTTTTTTCTCTCTCGCAAAAGATGTAAGCCCCTCTTTATCAAACTTTTCCAACCTATAATCGTGCAAATCTATATATAAAAAAGGCTCTTTTTTTGTAGAGGCGTGCAAAAGGGCAAGTGACGTCTTGCCGCAACTGGGAGGGCCATATAGATTGATATTTTTATCTGTTGGCAAAAAAACTTTCCTCTCAAAAAAGGAGATTTTTTTTGGCGTCTCAGACAAAAGCTGTTCAAATATTTCCAAAATTTTACCCCTAATGTTTTTCGGTTATTGTAGCTTTTTTCCTTTTAAAAAGGATAAGTTTTTATATGCTCATAGCCAAGAACCCCTTTTTTTACTTGACTCTTTGTATTAAATTTAGTAAAATTGCGCTCTCAAAATTTAAGTTCACAAGACTTAAAAGTTCTTTATTAAGGTATACCGCGAATGGAAAAATTGAGACTAAAGCTTAGAGCTTATGACAACAGAGTTCTTGACAAATCTGTATCGGCAATAATCGATGCAGTAAAAAGAACTGGTTCGGAACTAATCGGACCAATCCCGCTTCCAACAAAAATCAGAAAATATACTGTTCTTAGATCTCCGCATGTCAATAAAGACTCAAGAGAGCAATTCGAAATCAGAATTCATGCAAGACTTATAGATATTATAGCGGCTTCTCCCGATACGGTTGATGCTCTTATGAAGCTTGACCTTGCTCCTGAAGTGGATGTCGAAGTAAGATCAATGGCTAACTAAGGAAAAGTGAAGATGGAATTTTTGGTTGAAAAAATCGGCATGAGCAGAACGCTCGGCGAAGTATCGAACGCAGTAACTCTTCTAAAGGTGCTTCCTGCAAAAGTTGTAAAAGTAAATGCAGAAGGTAAATCTTTGGTTGCTTACTCAAGAGGTAAAGCGATAAACAAAGCGATAGAGGGTCAGCAAAAAGCTTACGGTCTATCTAAAGAGTTCAACAAGTTTGCTTCTCTAGTAGTGGACAATAAAGAGGTAGGAGAGCAAGAGACTGCATCTTTGGAGGCGGCAGTAGAGGTAAAAGCTACTTTTAAAACTAAAGGTAGAGGGTTTACAGGCGCTATGAAACGATGGAATTTTGCCGGCGGCCCTGGCGCGCACGGTTCAAGATTTCATAGAAGAACAGGTTCTATCGGTAACAGAGAGTGGCCGGGTCGTGTTCAAAAAGGCAAAAAAATGGCTGGACAATACGGAAACGAAACAGTTACCGTAAAGTGCGAAGTTTTGAGCTTTGATAAAAATGCCGGAGTATTGGTGGTAAAAGGAAGTGTTCCTGGCGCCAACGGCGGATTCGGAAAAGTGAAGGTCGTAAAATGAGTTTTGCAATAGTACTAGATAAAAATTGTAAAGAGAGCGGGAGAATAGAGCTTCCTGCAAGTTATGAAGGTATCAATCCGCACAACCTATATTTGTATGTAAAAGCGTATCTATCCAATCTGAGAGCTGGTAACGCACATACAAAAACTAGAGGCGCAGTCTCTGGTGGCGGTAAAAAGCCGTGGAGTCAAAAAGGGGGCGGTAGAGCTAGAGCTGGTTCTATTACATCTCCAGTATTTGTCGGTGGTGGTGTTGCGTGGGGTCCAAAAAACTACACAAACTACTTCCAAAAAATAAATGTCAAACAAAAAAGACTTGCTCTTAAATATGCGCTTGCTAAGCAAGCTGAAGCAGGCAAACTTTTCGTTGTTGACACCCTTGCTGTTCCTAGCGGAAAAACTAAAGATGCTGCGAGTTTTCTAAAAGCTCTAGGGCAAAGAGACGCGCTTCTTATCGCAAACAATTTTGACGAAAAGACATATTTAGCGTATAGAAATATTCAAAATTGCTACCTAATAGACTTTACGGAAGTAAACGCATATTTTGTAAGCACTTATAGATCGGTCGTAATCGAAAAAGACGCTTATGACAAAATCGTAAAAGAGGGCTAAGATGGCTGATATTACAGATATAAAAACAATACTTTACACAGAAAAATCACTTGGTCTTCAAGAAGCGGGCGTTATTGTTGTTCAGACTTCTCCAAAGATGACCAAAAACGGCCTAAAAAAAGTTTTCCAAGAGTACTTCGGTTTGGTTCCTGAAAAAGTGAACTCCCTTAGAATGGAAGGTAAAACAAAAAGATTTAGAGGCGTAATCGGCCAAAGAGACTCTTTCAAGAAGTTTTACGTAAAGCTTCCTGAGGGCGCAAGAATAGAAAGCTTAGCGGTATAAGGATAAGAGATGGCAATAAAAACCTATAAACCATATACCCCTAGCCGAAGGACGATGTCAAACCTAGACAGCTCTGATATTACGGCAAAACCGAAAGTTAGAAGCCTTCTAGTTAAACTTCCGGCAAAAGCGGGTAGAAATAACCAAGGTAGAATCACTTCTAGACATAAAGAAGCTGGCGCTAAAAAGTTGTACAGAATCATAGATTTCAAAAGAAATAAATTCAATATTCCAGGTGTAGTAGCCGCAATTGAATACGATCCGTATAGAAATTGTAGAATTGCACTTATTAATTATGTAGACGGTGAAAAAAGATACATCATCCAGCCAAATGGATTAAAAGTAGGCGATAAAGTTATGGCGGCAGAAGGCGGTCTTGACGTCGTAGCCGGAAACGCAATGAAACTTAAAAATATCCCTGTGGGTACTGTTATTCACTGCATTGAGCTAAAACCTGGTAAAGGCGCTCAAATGGCAAGATCGGCAGGCAACTATGCTCAGCTAATGGGTAGAGAGGGTAAATATACCATTCTTAGACTTCCAAGTTCTGAGGTTAGATATGTACTTTCTGAATGCATGGCCACTATTGGCGCAGTAGGAAATGAAGATTTTGCAAACATCAGTATAGGTAAAGCTGGTCGCGCAAGACACATGGGTATTAGACCACAAACTAGAGGTTCTGCGATGAACCCTATCGATCACCCACACGGTGGTGGTGAGGGTAAATCGAACGGACACAGACATCCTGTATCTCCGTGGGGCCAAAAATGTAAAGGTCTAAAAACTAGAAAACCTAATAAACAATCGAATAGATACATTATCTCAAGAAGAAAAAAAGGTGTGAGGTAAGATAATGGCAAGATCAATAAAAAAAGGCCCATTTATCGATGACCATCTTCAAAAGAAGGTTACGAAAGCTAAGGCTGAAAATTCAAACAAACCAATTAAAACTTGGTCAAGAAGAAGTATGGTGTCTCCAGAAATGATAGGCCTTACTTTTAATGTACATAACGGCAGACAATTTGTCCCTGTGTATATCACTGAGGCGCATGTTGGTTACAAACTAGGTGAATTTGCCCCTACTAGAACCTTCAAAGGTCACAAGGGTTCAGTTCAAAAGAAAATAGGTAAGTAAGGAGGGGGATGTGAGTAAAACAACACTTAAATTTGTCAGACTTTCCCCTACGAAAGCGAGGCTTATTGCAAGAGAAGTTCAAGGTATGAATGCAGAAGCGGCTATCGCTGCCCTTGACTTTATGCCAAACAAAGGCGCTACATTTATCTCTAAAGCTATAGCTACCGCAGTTGCAAACGGCGGTTTTGAGGCGGATGAAGTTATCGTATCTTCATGCAGGGTTGATGCAGGCCCGGTTCTAAAGAGATTTACTCCTAGAGCTAGAGGTAGAGCAACGCCTATCAGAAAACCGACATCGCATATTTTTGTCGAAGTAACACAAGCGAAGGGTAAGTAATATGGGTCAAAAAGTAAATCCTATCGGGCTTAGACTTGGCATTAACACAGGCTGGAGATCTAGATGGTTTCCTTCTATAAAAGAGATGCCAAATAATATTGCCGAAGACTATAAAATTAGAAAGTATCTAAAACAAAAACTTTACTTCTCTGGCGTGTCAGATATTATTATCGAGAGAACTGCCAAAAAAGTAAAAGTTACGGTTGTCTCTGCAAGACCTGGTATTATCATCGGTAAAAAAGGCGCAGAGATTGAAAAGCTAAAAGCTGACATCTCTAAGATGACCAACAAAGAGGTTCTTATCAATATTAAAGAAGAGAAAAAACCTCAAATATCTGCAGTTCTTTGCGCTGAGAATGTAGCTACTCAACTAGAAAAAAGGGTTGCATTTAGAAGGGCAATGAAAAAAGTTATGCAGGCGGCTCTTAAATCAGGCGCTAAGGGGATTAAAGTAATGGTTGCCGGCAGACTTGGCGGAGCTGAAATGGCTAGAACAGAGTGGTATCTTGAGGGAAGAGTTCCTCTTCACACAATTAGAGCGAACATCGATTATGGTACTGCAGAAGCACATACTACCTACGGTATTATCGGGGTGAAAGTATGGATATTCAAAGGTGAAGTACTCTCAAAAGGTAGAGGGCAGGCGGAGTCCACTGAGTCTGCGCAAGAGACAAAACCTAGAAGAAGACAAGCAAGAAGAGGGCAATAATCATGTTGATGCCAAAGAGAACTAAATACAGAAAACAAATGAAAGGTAGAAACAGAGGTAAAACTTATGTTGGTTGCAACCTTTCATTCGGAACTATTGGTTTAAAAGCAATAGAGGCTGGAAGAATCAACTCTAGACAAATAGAAGCCGGAAGGATTGCTATTACTAGAAACGTAAAAAGAACAGGTAAACTCTGGATAAGAGTTTTTCCTGACAAACCTCTTACTAAAAAACCATTAGAAACTAGGATGGGTAAAGGTAAAGGTGGCGTTGAAGAGTGGGTTATGAATATCCAACCGGGAAGAATCATTTATGAGATGACCGGTGTTGAGGAAGCTCTTGCAAAAGAATCTCTAACAAGAGCTATGCACAAACTCCCTTTTAAGACGAAAATCGTGACAATAGAGGGTGAAAATGAAATATACTGATATAAGCTCAAAATCGCTTGAAGAGCTAAAAGCGCTTTTGAAAGAGAAAAAAGTTTATCTGTTTGAGCTCAAAATGAAACTAAAAACTATGCAGCTAACTAATCCAAATGAGATTAGAATGGCAAAAAAAGATATCGCTAGGATTCAAACAGCGATAACTGCACAAGCTGCAAAGTAAGGAATAAGTTATGAACAGCCATAAAAGAGAAATTCAAGGTACGGTAATTAAACAATCTGGGGATAAAACTTATTCTATTCTTGTTGAAAGAAGGATGATGCACCCTAGATACCACAAATTTGTGAAAAGACACAAAAAATATCTTATTCACGATGAGAACAATAGCCTAAAAGTAGGTGATTTTGTATCTGCTCTTGAGTGCAGGCCACTTTCTAAAACAAAATCATTCAGACTTAATGCAGTTCTAAAAGCAGGAGCTGAAGTATGATCCAAAGTTTTACAAGAATGAATGTTGCTGATAACAGCGGCGCAAAAGAACTGATGTGTATCAAAGTTTTGGGTGGCTCCAAAAGAAGGTATGCAACTGTCGGTGATGTTGTTGTAGCATCTGTTAAAAAAGCTATTCCAAACGGTAAAGTAAAAAAAGGTCAAGTAGTTAAAGCGGTTATCGTTAGAACAAAAAAAGAGCTTCAAAGAGAAAACGGCTCTTTAATTAGATTTGACGACAATGCCGCCGTAATCTTAGACAACAAAAGAGAGCCAGTCGGAACAAGGATTTTTGGGCCGGTCGGTAGAGAAATTAGATATGCGAACTTTATGAAAATAGTTTCGCTTGCGCCGGAGGTTCTGTAATGACTAAGCTAAAAATCAAAAAAGGCGACATGGTAGAAATAATCGCCGGTGACGACAAAGGCAAAAAGGCAAAAGTTTTGGCGGTTTATCCAAAAACTTCACAAGTTATAGTTGAGGGTTGCAAACTCGCTAAAAAAGCTGTTAAGCCAAGTGAACAAAATGAAAATGGTGGCTTTAAACTTGTTGAGATGCCAATTCACATCTCCAATGTTCGTATAGCAGAAGGGGCGTAATAGATGGCAACACTAAAAGAGCATTATTTAAAAAATGTAAGAGAGAAGCTTCTTAGCGAATTTGGAATTAAAAATGTAATGCTTGTTCCAAAATTAGAGAAGATTACTATCTCTGTAGGTTGTGGCGAAGGTTCAAAAGATGCAAAGCTCCTTCAAAATATAGCCGATACCATCTCCATTATAGCTGGACAAAAAGCGGTTATTACAGTCGCTAAAAAATCTGTCTCTGGTTTTAAAATAAGAGAGGGGATGAATGTAGGTGTAAAAGTGACCCTTAGGGGCGCTAATATGTACAATTTCCTTGAAAAACTTATAACTCTTGCACTCCCTAAAGTTAAAGACTTTAAAGGTCTTTCAAGAACTGGTTTTGATGGTAGAGGAAACTATAGCTTTGGTCTATCCGAGCAGCTTATATTTCCTGAAGTTAAATATGACAACATCGTAAAAATTCACGGAATGAACATTAGCATCACTACAAGCACAGATAGCGATAAAATGGCTTTCAGACTTCTAGAGCTTATGGGAGTTCCATTTGCAAAAGGGAGAGTAAATGGCTAAAAAGTCAATGATTGCAAAATGTGCAAGAGAGCCTAAATTTAAAGTTAGAGCATACACAAGATGCTCTATTTGCGGCAGACCACACTCTGTTTATAGAGATTTTGGCATATGCAGGGTGTGTCTTAGAAAAATGGCTAACGAGGGACTAATCCCTGGCCTTAAAAAATCAAGCTGGTAAGGAGGTAAAAGATGAATGATGTGATAGCTGATACGCTGACTAGAATCAGAAATGCCTCTATGAGAAGAATAGAAGTAACGCACGTAATGTACTCTAAAATTGTGGAGTCTATACTAAAAATCTTTCAAGAAAAAGGCTACATCGAAAGCTACAAGGTAGTGGAAGAGGGAGCTAAGAAAAAAATTAATGTTGTTTTGAAATATACTCAAAGCGGGAAGCCGGTTATAAGTGAAATAAAAAGAATTTCTAAGCCGGGTAGAAGAATCTATAAACCTTGCGCTGAGATTAAAAAATTTAAAAATGGCTACGGAACAATCGTCGTGTCAACGTCAAAAGGTGTTCTTGACAACGACAGCGCACACAAAATGGGTGTCGGCGGCGAAGTTCTTTGTAGCATTTGGTGAGGTGATATATGTCAAGAGTTGGAAAAGAGCCAATCGTACTTCCAAAAGGTATTGAGGCTAGCGTTGCAGGCGGTGTTTTAACCGTAAAAGGCGCAAAAGAGACAAAAGTACTCGACACAATGGATAGAGTAAATATTGAAATCTCTGAAGGCAAGATAGTTTTTGGATTAAAAGGCGAAACAAAACAAGACAGAGCTTTTTGGGGAACTTATAGAGCGCTTGCAAACAATATCGTTATAGGTCTTTCTCAAGGTTTTGAGAAAAAACTTGAAATTAACGGTGTTGGTTATAGAGCTGCCGTAAACGGTAACAAACTTGAAATGGCGCTTGGTTACTCGCACCCAGTAATATTTGATATTCCAAAAGGAATTGAGATAACTGTCGATAAAAATGTTATTAGTGTTAAGGGCGCAGACAAACAACAAGTTGGTCAAGTTGCGGCCGTAATTAGAGAGTTTAGACCACCGGAGCCATACAAAGGCAAAGGCGTTAAATACGTAGATGAAACTATCCGCAGAAAAGCGGGCAAGACATCTAAGAAATAAGGGTAGTCTATGAGCAAAGCATTAAAACTCAAAACAAGAAGAAGAGAGAAAGCGAAACTAAGAATTAGAGCTAGGCTTTTTGGGACGGAACTTAGACCAAGAGTAACCGTATTTAAATCAAATAAATATTTTTATGCACAAGCGATAGACGATGTAAAAGGTGTTACATTGGCTTATGCAGATGGTTCAAAACTTGGTGTTAAGCCAAATAAGGAGGGCGTTAAAGTTGTTGCAAAAACACTTGCTGACGCTTTGAGGGCCGCTAAAAAAGAGAGTATAGTATTTGATAGAAACGGCTACCTTTACCATGGCGTTGTAGCGGCTTTTGCCGATGCGCTAAGAGAAAACGGAATTAGTTTTTAAGGGCCTATGATGGAAATTAATAGAGAAGAATTTGAAGAAGTCGTCGTAAATATCGGCAGGGTAACTAAAGTTGTAAAGGGCGGTAGAAGATTTAGATTTAACGCTCTAATGGTTGTAGGAAATAAAAAAGGTACTGTTGGTTATGGATTTGGTAAAGCCAAAGAAGTTCCAGACGCTATTAAAAAAGCGGTAGAAGATGCGTTTAAAAACCTTGTTCATATAGAACTAAAAGGTACTACTATAGCTCACGATGTCGAAGTAAAATACAATGCGAGCAAAATTATATTGAAACCTGCAAAAGAGGGTACCGGTGTTAAAGCTGGTGGGGCCGCTAGACCGGTTTTGGAGCTTGCGGGAATAAGAGACATTCTATCTAAGCAGCTTGGCTCAACTAACTCTTCAAATGTGGTTAGAGCTACTATAAAAGCGCTTACATCCGTAAAGGAATAAAAAATGGCATTAGAAAATCTAACACCTGCTGTGGGTAGTACTCACAGTAAAAAGAGAGTGGGCAGAGGACAAGGAAGCGGAATGGGCAAAACTGCCACAAGAGGCGGAAAAGGTCAAACTGCAAGAAGCGGTTATACTGCTAAAAGAGGCTTTGAGGGTGGACAACAACCTCTTCAAAGAAGACTTCCTAAAATTGGCTTTAACAGCAAAGTTGTTAAGCCTTATGTAATTAATGCGGATAGAATCGAAGCCATATCAACTCTAAACGAAATAACTTTAGAGAGCATTAAGGGCGTTATGAGACTCCCAAATTATGTAGTAAAAGTTAAGCTGATAGGCTCAAAAGCCAAAGAACTTGCCTCAAAAATAAAAGACGAAGCAGTACTAACCAGCGGCAAAGTCAATGGATAAAAGTTTAGTCAATAAAATTTTTATTACGCTCGGCTTTTTGCTGGCATATAGGATATTAGCCTATGTGCCCGTGCCGGGTGTTAATATAGAGGTTGTTAAAGAGTTTTTTGACGCCAATTCGGCGAATGCTCTGGGTCTTTTCAATATGTTTAGCGGTAAAGCTCTTGAAAGACTAAGTATTATCTCTTTAGGTATTATGCCTTACATCACAGCCTCAATTATCATGGAACTCCTTGCGGCAACATTCCCCGAACTCGGAAAAATGAAAAAAGAACGAGACGGTATGGTTAAATATATGCAGATAATTAGGTATGCGACTATAGCTATTACGCTTATACAGGCTATAGGTGTTTCTGCAGGACTACAAAGTCTTACAGGTAGAGCCGGAGAGAGCGCAGTATCTATAGATCATTCGCTTTTTGTAGCCATATCCGCAATCTCTATGCTTGCGGGAACCATGATGCTTATGTGGATTGGTGAGCAGATAACCCAAAGGGGTATCGGTAACGGTATAAGCCTTATTATCTTTGCTGGTATCGTATCGGCAATTCCTAGCGCTATTGGACATACTGTTTCACTTGTAAATACAGGTGAGATGCACTTTTTAACTTTAATAGCTATAGTGGTTATTATAGTTGCTACAGTGGGGGCTGTTATTTATGTTGAACTTGCGGAGAGAAGAATCCCTGTCTCATACCAGAGAAAAACACTTATTGCCAACCAAAATAAAAGGATAATGAACTATATTCCGATTAAGTTAAATCTTAGCGGCGTTATTCCACCGATATTTGCCTCAGCGATATTGATGTTCCCTTCTACTGTTATGCAGGCAAGCTCTAACCCTTGGGTTATAGCCGTTAGGGATTTTATCCATCCGCAAGGGTATGCTTTCAATTTTATTACCTTTATTTTCGTTATATTTTTTGCATATTTTTATGCCTCAATCGCATTTAACGCAAAAGATATTTCAGAAAATCTAAAAAGACAAGGGGGCTTTATCCCAGGTGTTAGACCGGGTGAGCATTCGGCAGAATTTCTAAATGAAATAGCTAGCCGTCTAACACTTTTCGGCGCGCTGTATTTGGGTCTTATAACGACTCTGCCTTGGCTTCTTGTAAAAGCGATGGGCGTTCCGTTTTACTTTGGTGGTACAGCCGTTCTTATCGTTGTTCAGGTTGCGCTTGATACGATGAGAAAAATAGAGGCTCAGGTATATACCGGTAAATATCAAACTCTTAGCGCCGTCGGTCTTTAATATTTATGGCTATCCGTATAAGAAATAAGAACGAAATAGCCGCTTTAAGGGAGGCAAACAAGATAGCGGCAGAAGCTATTTTGTTTGCAAAAGATTTGGTCAAGCCAGGCGTAAGTACAAAATTTATTTCCGACGAGACCGAGAAGTTTATAGTCTCCAAGGGGGCGAGAGCTTCTTTTAAAGGTCTGTATGGCTTTCCAGAGGCTATATGCATCTCGGTCAATGAGGTGATAATTCATGGTATTCCGGATAATACCGTATTAAAAGATGGTGATATAGTCGGAATAGATATTGGAACGGAATTAAACGGTTGGTATGGCGATACTGCCGTTACGGTGCCGGTATCCAGTGTATCGAAAGAGGATGAAAAGCTTATAGCTTGCGCCAAAGATACACTGGATTTTGCAATATCTTCTATTAAAGAGGGGATGAGATTTAAAGAGCTTAGCCGATTGATAGAAGATTTTATAGAAAAAAAAGGGTACAAGCCTTTAAGGAACTTTTGTGGACACGGCATAGGCAGAAGTCCGCATGAAGAGCCTTCTATTCTTAATTATTTAGAAGGCAGCGCTTCGCAAGGCCCAAAAATAAAAAATGGAATGGTTTTTTGTATAGAGCCGATGATCTGTCAAAAAGATGGTAATTCTAAGGTGCTTGAGGACAAATGGAGCGTAGTATCACAGGATGGACTTCGGGGTAGTCATTATGAGCATACCGTTGCGATAATTAACGGCAAAGCCGAAGTTTTGTCAAGAATTTAGGGAGAAAATTATATGGCAAAAGACGATGTCATTGAGATTGACGGAGTAGTTGTTGAGGCGTTGCCGAATGCAACATTTAGAGTAGAGCTTGAAAATGGGCATATAATACTCGGTCATATAGCCGGTAAAATGAGAATGCACTATATCAAAATTTTGCCGGGCGACAAGGTTAAGGTGGAGCTTACTCCTTATAGTCTTGATAAAGGGAGGATTACTTTTAGGTATAAGTAAGTTTTTACTTTAAAAGTGATAAAATTCGATTTTTTTTCCGTTTATAAGCTTTAACAGGCCAAGTAACATAATAGGTTTTAATACAATTAAGGAGCGTTTTTATGAAAGTAGCACCGTCGGTTAAGAAGATGTGCGATAAATGTAAAGTCATTAAAAGAAAAAGCATCGTTCGCGTAATCTGCGAAAACCCAAAACACAAACAAAGACAAGGATAATTAGATGGCAAGGATTGCAGGTGTTGACCTTCCTAAGAAAAAAAGACTTGAGTTTGCTCTAACTTATATCTACGGTATAGGGCATGCTAAATCGCTAGAGATACTGAAAGCTACAGGTATATCTATCGATAAAAGAGTTTATGAGCTTACAGAAGATGAAGCTGCGGCTCTAAGAAAAGAGATCCAAGAGAACTATATGGTTGAAGGTGATCTTAGAAAAAAAGTATCTATGGATATAAAAGCTCTTATGGATCTTGGTAGCTACAGAGGTCTTAGACATAGAAAAGGACTTCCAGTTAGAGGTCAGAGAACAAAAACTAACGCTAGAACCAGAAAAGGTAAGAGAAAAACCGTAGGTTCTAAGTCTAAATAAGGCGAAATTAAAGGAAAACAAAGATGGCAGCAAAAAGAAAAGTTAAGAAAAAAGTAATCAAAAAAAATATTGCTAGAGGCATAATACATATAGTAGCCTCTTTCAACAACACACTTGTAACTGTAACAGATGAAATGGGTAATGCCATCTGTTGGTCAAGTGCGGGAAGCCTAGGTTTTAAAGGTAGTAAAAAAGCTACCCCTTTCGCCGCTCAACAAGCAGTTGAGGATGCGATAACAAAAGCGAAAGAACACGGACTTAAAGAGCTTGGTATAAAAATACAAGGTCCTGGTAATGGTAGAGAGATGGCGATAAAAGCTGTAGGCGCTAGAGCGGATATTAGAGTGGTTTATCTTAAAGATGTTACGCCACTTCCACATAACGGATGCAGACCTCCAAAAAGAAGAAGGGTGTAAGGAATAGAATATGGCAAGATATACTGGACCAGTTGAAAAAATTGAGAGAAGACTAGGCGTTAGCCTTGATATGAAAGGCGAAAGAAGACTTGCGGGCAAATCTGCGCTCGATAAGAGACCTTACGCTCCAGGTCAGCACGGGCAAAGAAAAGCAAAAGTAAGCGAGTTTGGAACTCAACTTAAAGAAAAACAAAAAATAAAGTTTATGTATGGGCTATCTGAAAAGCAAACAAGAAGACTATATGATGAAGCTTCAAGAGCCAGCGGTAATGCGGGTGAGAACTTTGTAAAACTTCTTGAGAGAAGACTTGATAATGTAGTATATAGAATGGGTATGGCTACAACAAGAAGATTTGCAAGACAACTTGTAAACCACGGTCATATACTTGTTGATGGTAAAAAAGTAGGGATTCCTTCTTACAGAGTAAAACCGGGTCAAAAAATTGAGGTTTGTGAAAAGTCAAGAAACAATCCGCAAATTCTTAGAAGCATGGAGCTTACAAACCAAACTGGTATAGTTCCTTGGGTTGATGTAGATAAAGAAAAACTTTTCGGTATATTTACTAGAATTCCAGAGAGAAGCGAAGTAACGATTCCAGTGGATGAAAGACTTATCATCGAATTCTACTCAAAATAATAGGTGGCTTACAACATGAAAAAAATAAAAGTATCACCTTTGATTCCAACCAATATAGAAATAGAGAGCAAAGATAAAAACTCTGCAAAGATTTCTATATTTCCTTTTGAGGCTGGGTACGCTATTACGATAGCGCATCCGCTTAAAAGACTTCTTCTAAGCTCGAGCGTAGGCTCAGCTCCGACGGCTATTAAAATAGAGGGTGTTACACACGAGTTTGACTATGTTAGAGGTATGCTAGAAGATGTAACCGAGTTTATTTTAAACCTAAAAAATATTAGATTTAAAATTAAAACTGACGCAAAAAAAGTAGTAGCAAATTACTCTTTTTCGGGACATAGAGAGATAAAAGGCTCAGATCTTGATAACGATGAAGTTGAAGTAGTTACTAAAGATTTACATCTTGCAACTATTAATGACGATGCTGTTTTAAATTTCAGCATTATTATTGAAAAAGGGATGGGTTATGTTGCGAGCGAAGAGATAAGAGATTTGACGGAGCCAAATTATATTCCGCTTGACGCATATTTTATGCCTGTTACCAAGGCTGTTTACGATATAGAGAATATGCTTGTAGAAGACAACCCTAACTATGAAAAACTAATCTTTACGGTTGAGACAGATGGTCAAATGGAAGCTGAGGCTGTTTTTAAAGAAGCAGTTAAGACTCTTTACGAACAGCTGAGTATTTTTAATAGAGAGTTGGCAATTTCTACTGGAGTTCCAATGTCTGCAGCCGTTGCTAAAAATGAAAACGACGGTGAGCTTAAAAAACTTCTTATTAGCGTAGATGATTTGAATCTATCCGCAAGAAGTCACAACTGTCTTACTAGAGCATCGGTAAAATATTTAGGCGATTTGGTTCTTATGAATGAAAAAGAGCTTGCAGAAGTAAGAAATCTAGGTAAAAAATCTCTTGACGAGATAAAAGAAAAAATGGAAGAGATGGGGTATCCAGTTGGTACCGAACTCCCAGAGGAGCTTTTAGGCGCCCTAAAAGCCAAGTTAGCACAACTAAAGGATAGATAATGAGACATAGAGTAGCACATAGAAAACTCGGTAGAACATCGTCTCACAGACTTGCTCTACTAAAAAACCTTGCAATATCGCTTATACAATATGAGAAAATAGAAACGACTCTGCCGAAAGCAAAAGAGTTAAAAGCTTATTTTGACAAACTTGTAACAAAAGCAAAAAAAGGCGACCTAAACGCCCATAGGGCTGTTTTTGCGCTTTTACAAGACAAAGAAAGCACAAAAAAACTTATAAACGAACTTGTTCCTGCTCTTAGCGGCAGAACAAGTGGTTATACTAGCATCGTAAAAACAAGACAAAGAAGAGGCGATGCCGCAGAAATGGCAACCCTTGAGATAATTAGAGACTAAAAAATATTTGTAACAGACCGCCAAAGGGCGGTCAACTCCAACTTCGTTAAACGACTTTTAAGCGCTAAATAAATACATTACATCAAAAACTTACAAGGTTTTCGAAATGCCTATTCCTTTTACAGATGAAGAGTTGCTACCTGCCGTAAAGAGATGTATATCAAAAATTGAGCCCATGCTTGCGCTAGATGGCGGAAGTATTAAGCTTATAGCGGTAAAAAATCATATAGTTTATGTGCAGCTACAAGGCACTTGTATCGGATGTCCTAGCAGCGGGAATACGCTTAAATATGGCGTAGAAAAGAAAATCAAAGAAGATATTCATCAAGAACTTTCAGTTGTAAATGTGCCACTTGGCGCAGAGATGAATTTGGAAGAATTTATAAAAGGTTTACAGAGCTAAATATGAGAAAAAGAGTTTTTAAAAAACATTTAGACGCAGCAGAGAAGTATTTTGTATCCAAAAATTACGATAAAGCGCTTTTTGAGTATTCATTAGCAAGGGCGGAAGACCCGAGTAGTCAAGATGTAAAAGTTGGTATTTTATTGTGTGATATGGCTTACGAGATGGAGAATGAGGCGCATTCGCTTTTTGATTATTATGTGATTGCTAAAAAAGAGAATGCTGAAAGCGCGGCGGAGCTACTTGAAAAAATAATATTCTCTATTGACGGAGCGTTAAGCGCTACGGCTGAGATATTGATGCCGGCGATTAAAGATAGGGTTAACTACGAAAACGCTATCTCTTATGAGGATTTTCAAAGTATAGTCAAAGAGAGAGGCGAGTTTAAAAGAGCTTTTGAGGATATTATGTTTTCAACTAGAGTTATAATTTCCGATAAAAAAGATTTTATAAATTTTTTGGATAGCTTGGTTACAAATGGCTTTAGCGATATAGCGCTAAATTATTTGGAGAGCGCCAGCGCCATTTTTCCATCCAATAAAAAAATTAGAGATTTGTTTGATAAATTAAGCCAGAAAGAGTCAATTGAAACTAAAACTCCCAAAAAACTCTAGCCTACAAGCCTCGCATATAAGCGATAACTCTCTTGAGTGCGACGGCGATACGGCGTTTTTAATCACCCCTTTATCGGTTAAGTATATAGATGATGCAAAAGATAGGGGTGTCAGTGTTTTTGTGGCCGCAAATGAGCTAAAAGATATTTTTGACTTATCCCCAATTAAAATCATAGGAATCACTGGAACTAACGGCAAAACAACTACCGCCGCCGCGGTGTACTCTTTGCTTCTTGATAGTGGCAAAAAAGTAGCCCTGCAGGGGACAAGGGGCTTTTTTATAAACGAAGAGAGAGTTGAGGAAAAATCGCTTACCACCCCCATGCAACTAAATATTTTTGCAAATGCACTTAGGGCAATAGAGATGGGGTGCGAGTATTTTGTAATGGAGGTAAGCTCCCACGCAATAGCGCAAAAGCGAATTGAAGGTCTTAATTTTGCGCTCAAAATTATCACCAATATCACCCAAGATCACCTCGATTTTCATAAAACATTTGAAAACTATCGAGATACAAAAAATGAGTTTTTAGCTGATGAAACTCCAAAACTTATCAATATTGACGATGAAAATATAGTTTTTAACAAAAAAAACGCAAAAACATATGCTCTTGAAAAACACGCAGACTACAAAGTGGGGGCGTATTCCCTTAAAGAGGGGATTTTTGCGGTTTTAGAAAATGAGGGTAAGCCGTACTCGTTTTGCGCCTCTATGGCGGGTGTGTTTAATATCTACAACCTTACGGCGGCGATAGCGGCGGTGCATATATTAACAGGCGATGACCTTGCAAATATATGCCAAAATATTGAACGCTTTGGCGGTGTGGGCGGCAGGATGGAAGTGGTAAGCGCAAATCCACTTGTTGTAGTCGATTTTGCCCACACACCAGATGGTATAGCAAAGGCGCTTGAGGCGTTAGGCGGCTCAAAAATTACCGTAGTATTTGGCGCAGGCGGCGATAGAGATGCTAGCAAAAGAGCGCTTATGGGCAAAGAAGCTGCTCTTAGAGCGGCTAAGCTAATTATTACAAGCGACAACCCTCGAAGCGAAAATCCAACTGCAATTATTGAAGATATTTTAAGCGGCATAGAAGATAGATCAAAAGTTTGTGTAGTTGAAGATAGATACGAAGCTATCAAAAAGGCGATAATGGAGCAAAAAGAGGGCGAGATAGTGGCAATACTTGGCAAAGGGGATGAGACGAGTCAAATATTTAAAGACCGTACTATACACTTTGACGATAGAGAGGTTGCTAGAGAGATTTTGAAACAAAAATTGCAAAATTTTTAGTATTTAAGACTTTTTTTATCCTATTTAAATGATTTATTGTGTAGAATACCTAAAAATTATTTTTAGGAGTTAAATATGGCAGGGATACCACAGCCAGCGTTTTATTTGTTTATGTGTCAAGTTGAAAGACCAGAAGGTTTTCCAAAGGGATCATGTATCAAGCCTCACAATAGAGATCTTTTTCAATATTTGAGTGAAGCGTTGATGAAAAATGGTGTAATGGGTACCGTAGTTCCTGTTCAAACTGGTTGCCAAAATAGATGCAATCTCGGTCCTGTTATGATGGTGGAGCCTGCACACACGATGTATGTTGGACTCACTAAAGAAAAAATTGATAGAATTATAAAAGAACATATTATTGGCGGAAGCGTTGTTGAAGAGTATGTTATCCCAAAAGAGATGTGGGCAGACGCTATCAGCCCTGAGCAGATGAGAAAAATGGCCGGAGTTAGTTAAAAATTATGCGAATCGATATGCTTTACTCAAAAATCCATAGGGCGACAGTTACGGATGCGAACCTAAATTATGTAGGCTCCATAACTATCGATAGAGAGCTTATGGATGCCGCAAAAATGAGAGTGGGGCAAAAAGTAGAGATTTTAAACATCAATAACGGCGAAAGATTTTCTACTTATGTTATAGAGGGCGAAAGGGGTAAAAGAGATATATGCCTCAATGGCGCCGCAGCCAGAAAAGTGCATGTGGGGGATAAAATTATTATAGTTGCTTATGCCTCTTTTGAGGAAGAGGAGCTAAAAAACTATGCTCCAGCAATAGTTATTGTGGACGATAAAAACGATATAGTAGAGATAGGAAGCGGTCTATAAATGTTTGAAGGTTTTGATATCTCAAAGCTTGGCGGTCTAATAGAGGAGGCTCAAAAAAAAGCAAAAGAGCTTGAAGAAAAAAGCTCCTCTCTCACTTTTAGCGCAAAAAGTGGTGGTGGCCTCGTATCTGTAACGATTAATGGGAAGTTTGAAATTATTGATATAACTATTGATGACTCCCTTTTGGAAGATAAAGAGTCGCTCCAAATACTTCTAATGAGCGCTTGTAACGATGCTATAAAATCTGCTATCGAAAACCAAAAGAATAACGCCATGTCAATGCTTGGCGGCTTCAATCCATTCGCAAAAAACGGTTAATAGCCGTTATGTTATTAGCTAAATTTGAAGAGTATTTAAAAAATAATCCAATAAAAGCTCCCTCATTTCACCCCTCCTTTGAAGATACGCTAAACAAAATGCTGGATGTGGGCGGCAAAAGATTTCGCCCGCTCCTTATGCTCTCCGTTGTAGATGCGATTGATGATAGAATGATTCCAAATGCTTATGCCCCTGCCCTTGCAGTGGAGTGCTTGCACACATATTCACTGATACACGATGATTTGCCTTGTATGGATAACTCCCCACTTAGACGAGGTCATCCAACCCTTCATACCATCTATGGCGAGGCGGCGGCGGTCCTTGCTGGAGATGCCCTTAACACTCACGCTTTTTATCTCATTGCAAATGCAAGGCTATCTAATGATACCAAAGTAGAGTTAATTAAGCTTCTTAGTCGCGATGGTGGCGCTTATGGGATGGTGTTAGGGCAAGCGATTGATCTATTTTTTGAGAAAAAAAAGCTTGCTTTGGATGAGCTAAAATTTTTGCATATTCACAAAACAGCAAAGCTAATAGCGGCCTCTCTTGCGATGGGCGCTGTAATTGCCTCTGCCAAAGAGGAACTTGTAGAGAAGTTATATAATTTTGGAATTAAGCTTGGCCTTTTTTTTCAAATAAGAGATGACCTTTTGGACGTGCTTTCAAGCGAAGAAAAAGAGGGGAAAAAGGTGCAAAATGACGGGTTTAAAAATAGTTTTGTCAATTTACTCGGCGTTGATGGGGCAAAAGATGAATTTGAGAGTTTAAAAAATGAGTTAATAGATGAAATAGGTTTATTTGAGCCTAAACTTTCAAATGCGCTTTTAGCAGTATGCGATAGATATTTTAAAGAGGATTTTGGAGGATAATTATACGATGCCTGGAACTACGATGTTAAAAAAGATGTCAGATACGATTAAGTTTTTGGCTTGCGATATGGTGCAAGCGGCAAATTCTGGTCATCCTGGGATGCCGATGGGGCTTAGCGATATTATGAGCGTGTTTAACTCTTTTTACAAACACAACCCATCAAATCCAAAGTGGCTAAATAGAGATAGGTTGGTATTTTCTGGAGGGCATGGGAGCGCACTTATTTATGCCCTTTTGCACCTTTGGGGATACGATGTATCTTTAGATGATCTCAAAAACTTTAGACAACTTGGCTCAAAAACTCCAGGCCATCCAGAGTATGGGCACACTCCAGGCGTTGAGGTAACTACAGGGCCTCTTGGGCAAGGCTTTGCTAATGCCGTTGGTTTTGCCCTTGCTTCTGCTTATGCGGCGCACTTGCTTAATACCCCAACCGCAAAAGTTATCGACCACAAAGTTTATTGTTTTTGCGGCGATGGCGACCTTGAAGAGGGGATTAGTTATGAGGCGGCAAGCCTTGCTGGACACCACGCCCTTTCAAATTTGATAGTTGTGTATGATAGCAACAATATTACGATAGAGGGTGAGGCCACTATTGCGCTATCAGAAAATATTAGAGGTAGGTTTGAGGCACAAGGGTGGAGTGTGCTGGAGATAGATGGGCACGATTATACGCAGATAGAGAGCGCGTTTAGTGAAGCGGTAAGCGCTAAAAGCGGTAAGCCAACACTAATAATAGCAAAAACAAAAATTGCAAAAGGCGCTGTTACAATGGAGGGCTCACACCATACGCACGGAGCGCCTCTTGGTGAAGAGGAGATAAAAAAATCCAAAATTGCGGCTGGATTTGATGGGGATTTGAAATTCTTTATCCCAGAGGATGTGCTTATTAGATTTAGATGCGCAAAAGAAAAAGGGGAGTTAGAGGAGAGGCTTTGGAATAAAATGCTTTTAGAGCTTCCAGAGAGGGAAAAAAATGATTATTTGGCGGCTCTTTTAAACCCAGATTTTGAAAAAGTAGTCTATCCTGAGTTTGAAACTGGCTCAAAAGTGGCGACAAGAGATTCAAATGGCAAAATTCTAAACGCAATAGCCAAAGCATACCCTGGTTTTATCGGTGGAAGCGCAGATTTGTCTCCATCTAATAAAACTGAGCTAAACGGGCTTGGCGATTTTCCAAAGGGGCGAAATATTCGATTTGGTATTCGTGAGCATTCGATGGGGGCTATCACAAATGCTATTTCG
>JAVRLX010000004.1:0-51248 GCA_031960985.1 Campylobacterales bacterium
TGGCTATTATTGCCAAACCAAGCCTAGACCTCTTCGATAGATTGTCCGATTCGGAGACGAAAGCCCGCCCATCGGTGATAGTCTGGGCGGGGGTCTTATCAAATGCAGTGTGGCATAGCTTGACTTTTTGTATTGTCTTGAGGTAAACTTTCGTCAAGCTCTTTGACAGAGTTGTGAAAATCGCGGTCGTTAAACTCTCGGCGAAGCTGACCCCGTTCGCCCCTCTCTGTCTTAGAGTGTCATAAATACGTCTGGTACCTTTTGTTAGGTTTTTCAAGTTATTATCTTTGTATGTAAATTACGGTAGATTTTCTCTAAAAATATTCGCTATCTCTATCCTATTTTTTGCTTTATTGATGCGATAAAGTATCGAGTAGCCTTGATATGCAAGCTTTCTAATATTTTTACCATACTCATCAGCTTTGCGTCCAGCCTCTGGAAATCTCATAAGCACATCCGACATGTACTCCTTTAGTCTATCCATATATGCTAGTGTCAAATTTTCTGAGCGACTTTGTTCATATATATAGTCTGCGATTTTACTTAGACGATATACGGCTTTTTTGGAAAATACTATTTTGTCAATTTGCGGCATATTTTGCCATTACCTGCTTGAATGCTTCCGAAAACTCTACGATGTCATCTTTGTCTATTTCATCTATCGACGCCTCGATTTCACTCTTTATCTTTTGAAACTTCAAAAACTCTACAAATTGCCGCATTAGGGAGTCGTTATCACCTTTATACTCATCATTAATGAAACCCTCGAGCTCTGGATTATCTATTCGTATTGACAACATTTTTATATCCTTGCCTTTTTATATTCTATTTTACAACAAATTTTCCGCTTTATCACCTTATATCTTCTCTTTCAAAATCCTCAAAAACTCACTTCTAGCTATCCCTTTTGCCCCAAGTGAAAGTAGATGTGAGGTCTCTTGTTGGCAATCTATTATGTCGATATTTAGTTTGTCTGAGTTTGTGCACAAAAACCACAAGGCGGCTTTGGAGGCGTCGCTAACCTTGTAAAACATCGATTCGCCAAAAAATACACGCCCTAGTTTTACCCCATAAAATCCGCCGACTAGTTCGCCTTTGCAGTAGCATTCAAAACTCATTGCTACCCCGATTTTGTGGAGTTTTGTGTATGCCTCAATAAACTCTTTAGTTATCCACGACCCATTCCCATCTTTTTTGCGCGGGCTTTTGGCACATGCCATTATCACTCCCTCAAAATCCTTATTAATTGCAAACTCAAAGTTTTGTTTTTTAATGCTTTTTAGTAGCGATTTTGTAGTGCGAAACTCATTTGGATACAAAACCGCTCGTGGGTTTGGCGAATACCAAAAGACATATCCATGCTCAATAAACCAAGGGAAAATCCCTTGCGAATACGCCGATATCAGCCTTCCTACCTCCAAATCCCCACCTATAGCTACAAGTCCATCCTCGTCTGCGGTATCTGGGTGTGGAAACTGATATTGGCAAAAGAGCGCTAACGGGCTTTGCAAGAGTGTCATATCTTGAAAGTCAGCGCGCCTTGTTTTACGCTGACCGATACTTTGCCGCCGTTTTTCAATTTACCAAACAACAGCTCGTCGATAAGGGCGTCTTTAACCTCTCGTTCGATGAGCCCAGCTAGCGGTCTTGCCCCCATTTTTGGGTCGTATCCTTTTTCGGCTAGATACTCTTTTGCCTTTTTGTCAAATGAGATTTCAACATTTTTTTGTTTTAAAAATCCGTTTAGCTCGCCTAGCATCTTTTCAACTACTTTTATCATTATCTCTTTAGCTAATGGAGCAAAAGCTATCGTAGCGGTCAGACGGTTTCGAAACTCTGGTGTAAAGAAGTTTTTTACAGCCTCTTCGCCTCTAATGCCCTCATCCGGAGCAAAGCCCATTACGGGCGCCTCGCTACTTCCAAGGTTGCTAGTCATAATTAACACCACATTGCGAAAATCGGCTTTTATCCCAGTGTTATCGGTTAGAGTGGCGTTATCCATTATCTGCAAAAGTATATTTGCAATATCAGGGTGCGCTTTTTCTATCTCATCAAGGAGCACTACACAGTGTGGATTTTTTCTTACAGCCTCCGTTAAAAGCCCCCCTTGCTCAAACCCAACATATCCAGGAGGCGCTCCAACTAGCCTTGAGACGGCGTGTTTTTCCATATATTCGCTCATATCAAACCGCTCAAAATGTATTCCAAGCATAGCGGCAAGTTGTTTGGATACTTCGGTTTTACCTACCCCAGTTGGACCTGTAAAAAGAAATGATCCTATCGGCTTGTCGGCTCTAGTTAACCCAGCTTTAGAGCGTTTAACTGCTTTTACGAGCGCCTCTATTGCCTTATCTTGTCCAAATACCTGTTTTTTAAGGTCACTCTCAAGCTCTCTTAGCCTCTCCAAATCATTTTTTTCCATCGTTTTGAGTGGAATTTTTGTGATTTTGGAGATAATCCGCTCTATGTCTATCTCTTTAACTATCCGTTTTTTCTGTGTTGGCGCAAACATGCGAAACGCCGCCCCAGCCTCATCTATCGCATCTATCGCTTTATCTGGAAGCTTTTTGTCTTTGATGTATCTATCGGTCAAATCAACAGCCGCCTTTAGTGCCTCTGGCGTATATACGACATTGTGAAACTCTTCGTATTTTGCTTTAAGCCCCTCTACTATTTTGTAGCAATCCTCAAGGCTAGGTTCATTTACATCTATCTTTTGAAAGCGTCTCCCAAGCGCCCTGTCTTTTTCAAAGCTTGCCTTATATTCTGCAAATGTTGTAGCCCCTACGCATCGCAGTTTTCCATTTGCAAGGGCTGGTTTAAGTAGGTTTGCGGCGTCCATTGAGCTACCGTTTGCGCTTCCAGCCCCCACTATCATGTGGATTTCATCGATAAAGAGTATGACATTTTCCTCTTTTTCAAGTTCGGCAAGCACCCCTTTTAGTCTTTTTTCAAAATCCCCTCTATATTTTGTCCCAGCGACAAGCGCGCCGACATCAAGAGCAAATATCCTTGCGTTTTTGAGTGGAGCAGGGATGCTATCGTCCGCTACCTTTAGGGCTAACCCCTCTACGACTGCGGTTTTACCAACCCCCGGTTCGCCTACGAGAATTGGATTGTTCTTTTTGCGGCGGCAGAGTACTTGCGTTGTCCGCTCTATCTCTTCAGCTCGTCCCACTACTGGGTCAATGCTTCCCGCTTTGGCTAGGGCTACAAGCTCGGTTGTGAACTCCTCAAGATATGACTTTTTCTTTTCGGTTTTTTTGGGTGATTCTGTCGTAGTTTCCATCCCAAAACTTGATATAGCCTCCAAAATATCTAGTTTTTCTATACCATATGATTTTAGTAGCATTACCCCAAAGCTAGAGTCTTCATCAAAAATGGCGGCTAAAAGGTCATTTAAGCCAGCCTCTTGTTTGCCGGCGCCCTGCACTTGGAGTATCATACTTTGCATCACTCTTTGAAATGCGGCTGTTTGTACAGGCTCGATTTTGAGATCTTTTGGCATTTTTTCTATCTCGTTATCCAAAAACTCCGAGAGCGCCACCTTGACCTCTAGCGTATTAACCCCTATCTCTTGGAGTATTCTATCCACCCCGCTGTCATCTAGGAGCGCATAGATAAGATGCTCAACCATAATATATTCGTGGCTTCTATTTCTAGCCTCTCTAAAGGCATTTACGAGAATTAAATTTAGTTCTTTGCTTATCATCTTACTCTTCTTCCATTGTGCATCTAAGTGGAAATCCGTTATTTCTGGCTAGCTCCATCGTCTGGGCAACCTTGGTCTCTGCTATCTCTAGCGTATAGACGCCGCATATCGCTTTGCCTTCCGTATGAATTTTGTGCATAAGCTGTACCGCCTCTGCTTCGCTTTTGCGGAAAATGGACATTAACACCTCAATAACAAATTCCATTGTTGTATAGTCGTCATTATGCATTAGTACTTTGTATCGTTTTGGCCTATCTAGCCCAAAGATGGTGATATCTTCAGTCCGCCCTTCGGTTTCAAAGCTCATTTATCACTCTTAATTTATTTGTTGTTTGCGTATTATAAGCCTTAAAGCGTAAAAATTTATATAAGTTTTTTAACTCTCTTCAAAGTATAATAAAAAATAATTAAATACAAGTGAACATAATATGATATTCAAAGAATCAAAGAGGGGTGTTGCTTGGGCTCTGTTTTTGGCGGTTTCAACCGCAAGCGCCGCCGATACGCTTGAGCAAATCCTAGATGAAACTACACAAATTGCAACAAAAACAAAGCTAAATGTGGACTATGTGCCATCTGTCGTATCTGTTCTTCGTGGAAGCGATATGCGAGCTCTTGGCGTGCAAAAAATCTCCGATGCGCTTAGCTTGATACCGGGTGTGCAGGTATTTATCAACCAGTTTGGTCAAACAACCACTGTTTTTAGAGGGTTTAGAAATCCAAATGCAGATAAAGCCGATAAGATAAAAATACTAATAGACGGTGTTGCAGTCGGTAGTGAGGTGAGCGGCTCTTCTAGTTTTGTTATGGATTTGCCTATTGATTTGGTAGAGCGCATTGAAATTTTGAGAGGACCTAGCTCTACGGTGTACGGCGTCGGGGCATTTTATGGAGCTGTCAATATTATCACAAAATCAGCAAACGGGTCTATTGCAAATGAGGTTTTTGTGGGTGGCGGAAGCTGGTATTCGAAAAAAATCGGCGGAGTTGTTAGCACGATAAAAAATGGGGTGAGCTACTTGGCCGATGGATACTATCAAGGCGGGCAAAGGAGACTCAATCTTAATTCTACTTATGTGGACGGACCATCTACTTTTCCTAGGGATTTTCGAACAAATGAAGCTTTTGATGATTTTGGAGTCGGTTTTACGCTAAAAAAAGATAATCTAACATGGATTTCAAGGCTAAAAAAGGGGTGGCAAGGCAATTATTACGGTCTTGAGGAAAAACTGGAGCCAACTGAGGATACGGGGCAGACAAACCAGCTCTTTACCAGTGAAATTTTATATGAAAAACCGCTATCAAGCGGAACTCTCTCTAGTAAATTTGGAATTAAAGATTCAGTATATAGGCTCAATGAAGCGCCAAGGACAAATTATTGGATAACCTCTAATGCCTACAGAAACGGTCTCGTTGGTATGCAAGAAGACGCGACGGTGGAGATAAAATATGGCGAAACAACATACTATGCGGAAGTTGCGCATCATTTTAATAAATTTTTAGAAAATGAACTTTCGATTGGAGCAGGCGTCAGTACTACTTCATTGCGCCAAAATAGTTTTCATTCAAGCGTAGAGGATTTTGTTTTTAGCAATATGTCAACGCTTGATATGACAAAAAGCATAACGCGTGAGCCGATGTTTTCCATGCCGCAAAATAACTTCTACATAAAAGAGGGCGCACATCGTACGACTGGCTCTTTTTTTATCGACGATATTTATAGGTTTTCCGAGAATAGCGACATCATTATGGGCGCTAGAATCGACAAGCACGACGATACTGTCTTGCAGTTTAATGCCAGAATTGGCGTCGCCACTAGATGGCTTGATGATAGCTCTGTCATAACAAAACTAATCGCAAGTACCGGCTCTAGGGCGCCAACGCTCATAGAAAGATATGCCGTAACGCACTACAATGAATGGGCGGCTGGACCCTCTGATTTGAAACCGGAACAGATTCGCTCACTAGACGCAATGTTTATTTATAAACCAAACCCCGTTCATCGCCTATCCGTTAATGGATACTATTCTGAGCTAATTAATGTTATAGATATGGAAAATGACCCTTACACTGCAATCGGTTTTACCAACTATCCAAAAAGATTTTCAAAAGGCGTAGAGGTAGAGTACACATTTGCGCCAAGCGTTGCGCACAAGCTATCGCTGAACGCAAGTTTTAATCAGACAACATATATGTCTACGGACACTTTTGACACTATGCCGATGCCGGATATATCGCCTATAATGTATAAAGCATGGTATATCTACGCCCCGACAAATTATTTAACATTAGGTATTAAGTATTTGCATCAAAATATGACTACCCAAAATAAAGATTATACGAAACGAACTACCTCTATTCCGGCAAATAGAAGCGCCGATATAAATATAAATTGGCAGATAGCAGATAAGACAGATATCTCTCTTTGTATTAATAACATCCAAAATAACAAAATCAGAATGCCAAGCTACTACTACACAAACTACCTTTCAAAAAATGACGGTATGGTAAGGGAGGGTAGAAACTTCTTTGTGACGCTCAAAAAAAGTTTTTAGGGCATTATTGGGGCAATAAGTTGTTGCCTCTTAAAAAGGTTATGTTGTTTTGATTTTTCGAATATTGTAATAACGATTTGTTTTGCAAGTAGTAAAAGTAGAGAACTAAAGTGGCGGTCTGGACGGGACTCGAACCCGCGACCTCCGCCGTGACAGGGCGGCATTCTAACCAACTGAACTACCAGACCACTAAAAAAGAGTGAATTTCTATGGTGGTCTCTGCAAGACTCGAACTTGCGACATCTACCTTGTAAGGGTAGCGCTCTACCAACTGAGCTAAGAGACCATCTCTTAAAAAAAATGGTCACCCTAAGGGGATTTGAACCCCTGTCACCGCCGTGAAAGGGCGGTGTCCTAGGCCTCTAGACGATAGGGTGACAAATATTAAAAAGGGTGGTGACCCGTGTTGGACTCGAACCAACGGCCCTATCCTTAAAAGGGATATGCTCTACCAACTGAGCTAACGGGTCATCACAAAATCTTCTAAGTTTTTTACTCAAAAGGAGCCGGAATTATATACGAAAAATTTTGACTTGTCAAGACTTTTCTTTAAATTCCTTGTAAAATTTCGCAAAGCATTTTTAAAGCGTAGTTTGCGGCGCTCGATTGTATAAGCTCTCTATCTCCAAAAAAAACTTTTCTCTCTATGTATTTTGCTCCGTCTATGTGCTGTACGCCAATATACACCAAACCTACAGGTTTTTCTTCGCTTCCGCCGTTTGGTCCAGCTATTCCGCTTATTGCCGCCACATAATCTGCGCCAGATATTTTAAGCGCCCCATCTAACATCTGCGATACGGTAAATTCGCTGACGGCGCCATGCGTCTTTATATCTGACTCATTCACCCCAAGCCAAGACACTTTTGCTTCGTTGGCATATGTAGTTAGCGCTCCTATAAAAACATCGCTTGCTCCTGATATTCGGACAAACCTATAGCTAAGCATTCCGCCTGTGCAGCTCTCAACCACCGCTACTTTTTCATTTTTTATTTTTAATTGCTCTATCAAAAACTCCTCCAATGAGTCTGCAATAACTATTTTTGGACCAAATAGTTTGCGGAGTCTTGCTAAAAAATTTTCAAGCTTGCCGTATTTTTTTTCCTCAGCTATAACCTCTATGTACCCGCTCGGATTTTTGTATATTGTGACCGTTATATCGCTTGCCGTGGCTATAGGAGTTATGAGCACTCTGGCGCTCTCTTCATCTTCTCCTAATATAAAAGCTTTTTGTAGTTTTATTTTTTCACTCAAGATTATCGGCGGAATATCTGTGGCTGTGTCAACCCGAAGGACATTAATAAGTTTGTTTTGCACGGCAACTAGATAACTTCCGTTTTGATACTCTATGCACCTTGAAGGTATTAGCATATCTCCTCTTGCCACTAGCGTATCGGATAGGTGTGTGGAGAGCATCTTTCCTATTAATGCAAAATTTGTTTTTGAAGCGGCTATGATGATATTGGATGATTTTGCGATGTGATTTTCAAGTTCTCCTAAAATATTTGGGTCATTCTCTTTGATAAACAAAAAATCGTCTACTTTGGTAAGCTTGGCGTATATCTTTCGCTTTAGATACTCTAAAAAATCGTTTGAATATCTAAATTTTTCGCCTACTATTAAAACTGTATTTTTCATACCCATCCTTCCAGGTCTCTCTCTTGTTGTATAGATTTTACCGAGCAAACCCTTTTAACGCTTTTTTACCTAGGGTTTTGTAAGATTACGAAAACTCTTTTTGTAACCCCTTCGGAGAAATTATGGACTATAAAGACACTCTACTGCTACCTGCTACAGACTTTCCAATGAGGGCAAATCTGCCCCAAAATGAGCCTAAAAGATATGAATTATGGCGAAAAAATTCTGTTTTTAATACCTTAAAGAGAAGTAAGAGGGCGGATTTTACCCTGCACGATGGTCCGCCATACGCCAACGGACACTTGCATATAGGGCATGCGCTCAATAAAACCCTCAAAGATATTATCGTAAAGCACAACTTTTTTAATGGAGCATCCATCCGTTTTACCCCAGGGTGGGATTGCCATGGTTTGCCAATAGAGCAAGAGATAGAAAAGGCTCTTGGAAAAGAGAAAAAAGATGCGCTTAAAAAAGAGGATATCAGAGAGCTATGCCGCGAGCACGCTAGAAAATTTATCGGTATCCAGATGGGCGAATTTGAAAAGATGGGCGTGCAAGCCGATTGGGAGAGGCCGTATGTCACTATGGATTTTAAATTTGAGGCAAATATCTACAAAGCCCTTTGCGAAGTGGCAAAAGCTGGACTACTTGTAGAAAGAAGCAAGCCAGTGTATTGGAGCTGGGCGGCAAAAACGGCTTTAGCTGAGGCGGAGGTTGAGTATAAAGATAAAGAGGATTACTCTATATTTGTGGCATTCAATCTTAGCGCCGAGGCTTTATCTATCTTGGGTGAAGAAAAAGCGGCTATTGTAATATGGACAACTACCCCTTGGACACTTCCTGCAAATGTTGGTATATCGCTAAATCCAGATGAAGAGTATGCGCTAACGACTGATGGTTATATCGTAGCGGCCTCTTTGGTTGAAAAATGTAAGACAAATGGGCTATTTTCGGGCGATATTAAAAAAACATTCCCATCTAAAATCTTAGAAAACCTAAATGCAATTAACCCTCTAAATGGCAGGGCTTCAAAGATAGTTTTGGGCGCTCATGTAATGGTTGAAGATGGTACAGGGTGTGTACACACAGCCCCTGGACATGGTGAAGATGACTACAGAGTGGGGCTTAAATATAATCTTGATGTAATTATGCCTGTGGATGAAGAGGGTAAATACGATGAAACTATCGTAAAATTAGGGCTTATCCCAAATGCTCAAGAGTTTGTTGGTATGCATATCTTTAAAGCAAATGACATAATAGTTGAGATGTTGGGCTCTGCAGCCTTGAAGGCGTCAAAATTTGTCCACTCTTATCCACACTGCTGGAGAACGCATAAACCTGTTATTTATAGAGCTACAAAACAGTGGTTTATTGCAATGGATGAGAAACTAAATGGGGATGGTAGAACGCTAAGGGAGATAGCGCTAGAGGAGATAGAAAAAATTAACTTCTATCCAAAAGTTGGTAAAAATCGCTTAAAAAGTATGATAGAAAATCGCCCTGATTGGTGTATTTCAAGACAAAGAGATTGGGGCGTGCCAATAGCTTTTTTAAGGGATAAAAGAAACGGTGAAGTACTACTTGATGAGAGGGCTCTAAATCTTGCCGCCGAGATATTCGATGAAGAGGGCGCTGATGCTTGGTATTCAAGGCCGGTTGCAGACTTTTTGCCATACAGTATGAAAACCGAGGCGGAACACTTTGAGAAGGTGACCGACATACTTGATGTTTGGTTTGATAGTGGCTCTACCTTTTTTTCTGTTTTGCAAAGTGGGGAGTATGATGCTGGAGAGTATCCGGCCGATGTCTATTTGGAAGGGTCTGACCAACATAGAGGGTGGTTTCAAAGCTCGCTTTTACTATCTTGCGCCATAAACAAACAAGCTCCGTTTAAAAGCGTAATTACACACGGCTTTACCGTAGATGCAAGCGGTCGTAAAATGTCCAAATCGCTTGGGAATGTAGTAGCTCCGGAGGCTATCTTAAAAGAGTATGGTAGCGAGATTATGAGACTGTGGGTTGCAATGAGCGACTTTACCGATGATGTAAAGGTCTCCGCTGAAATTCTAAAGCAAATCTCCGAGCAGTATAGAAAGCTTAGAAACACATTTAGATTTTTATTAGCAAATATCAGTGACCTTGAGGAGCTCTCACCGCTTGAGAGCTTAGGGGAGTTAGATAGATGGATACTTTCTGAAGCAAAAACGGTACTTGAAGAGGTCAAAAAAGAGTTTGACGAATACGAGTATGCAAGGGCGATGATAAGACTCAACGCCTTTGTGGTTAGCAAGTTATCAAATATCTATATGGATGTTTGTAAAGATAGGCTTTATTGCGATGCCAAAGATTCCACAAGCAGACGGGCTTCGCAGACAACAATGGCGCTTATCCTCCGCTCGCTCTTAACGCTTGTAGCTCCGATACTTACATACACGGCGGACGAGGTAGTGGAGTATATGCCTGAGTTTTTGAGAGAGGGGCAATCGAGCATCTTTGGGCTTATCTCAAAAGAGCTTCCGAGCGTAAAAAGCGACTTTGATACAGCAAAACTGCTTGAGATAAGAGATGGGTTTTTCGAGACCGTAGAGAAGTTTAAAAAAGAAGGAAGCGTCAAAAGTACCCTTGAGCTAGCCCTTGGTTTGCCAAAAGGCTTTAAGGGGCTAAGTAGCGAGAAGGATATGGAAGATTTCTTCCTTGTTAGTGCTCTTTTGGATAAAGACGAAGGAGAAACGCTTGCCTCTTTTGAGGTTGATGGTAAAGAGTTTAGCGTAATGAAATCGGCAGGACACAAATGCCCAAGATGCTGGAGATATGCCGCCCAGACAGAGGATGCGCTATGTCCTAGATGCCAAAAGGTTTTATCTTGAATTTTAACGAAGCTGTGCCGTTTTGGGTGATAGTCGCTGCGGTGGGATTCTTGCTTAGCGTGCTTGGCGCGGGTATCGTATTTGTAAAAAAACATCCAAAAGCAAATAAGGAAAAAGAGAGATGATAAGTTTTAAAGAGGCTTTAAAATTAGGTGGAGAAGACTTAAAAGGACTAAAACAAGACCTAAAGAAAAAAATAGAAGAGACAAAAGATATAAATGCATATATCGGTTTTGAAGAGGCAGGGGAGGGGGTCCCTGTACTTGTAAAAGATAACATTAATGTAAAAGATTGGGGTATTACTTGCGCTAGCAATATCCTAAAAGGGTATGTATCACCATATAATGCTACTGTGATAGAAAAACTATTAAATAGTGGTTGTTCGCTGTTTGGACGCTCAAATATGGATGAGTTTGCGATGGGAAGCACGACTGAGAGTAGCGTATATGGCAAAACGCTAAATCCACACAATAAACTTCGGGTTCCAGGTGGCTCTTCAGGCGGCTCAGCGGCGGCTGTGGCAAACGCAAGTGCAATAGTGGCTTTAGGAAGCGATACAGGCGGGAGCATTAGACAACCTGCCGCTTTGTGCGGATGTGTTGGGATGAAACCAACTTATGGAAGGGTAAGTAGATATGGACTTGTGGCGTATGGCTCAAGCCTTGATCAAATTGGTCCATTTGCAAGAAGCGTGGAGGATGCGGCTCTGCTGTATGACAAAATTGCTGGATTTGACCCAAAAGATTCAACTAGCGCAAATATAGAGCATATAACTACAGCAGACAAAATAGACAAAAACCGCAAGCTAACATTTGCCGTTATTGAAAATTATGTTGAGCAAGCAAGTGAGGATATTAGAAGCTCCATAAAGGGGGTCATAAAAGAGCTTGAAAAAAGTGGACATAAGGTAATTTACAAAAATCTATTAAACTCAAAATATGATGTAGCCGCATACTATGTAACAGCTACGGCGGAGGCGGCTACGAATCTGCAGAGGTTTGATGGGGTTAGGTACGGTTATAGAGCCGAGTCAAAAAGCGTTGCCGAGATGTTTGTCAAAACCAGAAGCGAAGGGTTTGGGGATGAGGTGCAAAGAAGGATACTTCTAGGCAACTTTGTTTTATCAAGTGGATATTATGATGCTTATTATGTAAAAGCTCAAAAAGTAAGAGAGTTTATCAAAAACGAGTATCTCTCAATTTTTAAAGAGGCAGACATTGTGATAATGCCCGTTACCCCAACTACGGCGTTTGAGTTTAATTCGTTTAAAGAGCCTCTTGAGATGTATCTTGAGGATATTTATACGATTAGTGTCAACCTTGCGGGATTGCCGGCAATATCACTGCCAACAGGGTATGATAAACAAAAATTACCGATAGGCGTTCAGCTTTTGGCCTCTCATTTTGAAGAGCAAAAGTTATTTGATGCAGCGTCAGTTGTAGAAGAGATTTGTGCATATAAAAACAATTTATTATAAGGAGATGGATATGAAAACACTAAAGAGGGCGCTAACGTTTGAAGATGTACTTTTGGTACCGAAATATTCAGAGATTTTGCCTAAAAATGTAGACATCTCCAGTTATCTAACAAAAAATATAACGCTAAACGCGCCGATAGTGTCTGCGGCAATGGATACTGTAACGGAATATGAGGCGGCAATTGCTATGGCAAGAGTTGGTGGTATTGGTATCATACACAAAAATATGGATATAGATTCACAGGTAAAGCAAGTTAAAAGGGTTAAAAAATCTGAAAATGGGATGATAGTTGATCCGATTGCGTTTAAAGAGGGGACAACACTTGAAGAGGCCCTTTATATGCTAAATGAGTTTCATATCTCAGGCGCTCCAGTTATTGATGATTACGGCAAGCTTGTTGGGATATGTACAAATAGGGATATGAGATTTGAAAACAACCCAAAAAGAAAAATTGGCGAGATAATGACCAAAATGCCGCTTGTAACTGCAAAAATTGGGGTATCGCTCGATGAAGCCGCTAAAATCTTGCATAAACACAAAATAGAAAAACTCCCTATTGTGGATGATAATAATGTATTAAAAGGGCTTATTACGATAAAAGATATCAAAAAAAGGATTGAGTATCCAAATGCAAATAAAGATGATTTTGGAAGATTGAGGGTTGGCGCGGCTATTGGCGTTGGGCAGTTTGATAGAGCCGAAGCGCTTGTAAAAGCCGGCGTTGATGTATTAGTGCTAGATTCTGCGCACGGACATTCAAAAGGGATTATAGATACGCTAAAAGAGCTTAAAAAGAGGTTTGCCGTTGATGTGATAGCAGGCAATATAGCTACCGGTGAGGCCGTAAGAGCTCTTGCCGAGGCTGGGGCAGACGCTGTAAAGGTGGGCATTGGACCTGGAAGCATATGTACCACAAGAATAGTCGCCGGTGTTGGAGTGCCTCAAATTACCGCTATTATGGACGCCGTAGAGGAGGCGAGAAAACTTGGTATTCCGGTTATTGCCGATGGTGGAATTAAATACTCAGGTGACCTTGCAAAAGCTATAGCCGCTGGAGCTTCAAGTGTAATGGTTGGCTCTTTGCTTGCTGGAACCGAAGAGAGCCCAGGGGAGACTATTATGTATCAAGGTAGAAAATACAAAGCTTATCGCGGTATGGGTAGTATCGGCGCTATGCAAAAAGGGTCAAACGATAGATATTTCCAAGAGGGAACCGCTGTCGATAAATTAGTGCCAGAGGGTATCGAAGGACAAGTGCCGTATCGTGGGCATATTCATGAGATAGTCTATCAATTGATTGGCGGCCTTCGCTCATCTATGGGGTATTTGGGGGCAAAAGATATTAAAGAGTATCAAGAAAAAGCGGAATTTGTAGAGATAACCTCTGCTGGCCTTAGAGAAAGCCATGTGCACGATGTGTTTATTACAAAAGAGGCTCCAAATTACCACGAGAGTAGATAATAAAAAACGTGCAGATAACTACAAAAACAGTAGATTTTACAACTCCGCTCTACCTTGATAGCGGGCGCATCCTTGAGCCATATCGTATGGTTTATGAAACATACGGTGAAATCAATGAAGACAAAAGCAATGTTATAGTCATCTGCCATGCATTCTCAGGCTCGCACCATGCCGCAGGGAGATATGAAAATGATAAAAAACCGGGGTGGTGGGATGCTCTTGTGGGCGATGGCAAAGCTGTAGATACTAAAAAATATTTTGTAATATGCGTTAATGTTATAGGGAGTTGCTATGGCTCTACAGGACCTAGTAGCGAAAATCCAAAAACACTAAAACCATATGGATTTAAATTTCCAGTTATAACTGTGCGGGATATGGTACGGGCGCAAAAAACCCTCTTTGCAAAATTAGGAATTTTTAAAGTTAAAGCTATTATTGGCGGCTCAATGGGTGGAATGCAAGCTCTCTCTTTTGCGGTTGAATACCCTGATTTTGCCGAGACTATAATCCCGATGGCAACAACTTATGCTACAAGTCCGTGGGTAATAGCTCTTAACAAAGTAGCACAATCAGCCCTTCTTGCCGATCCAGCTTTTGATGGCGGCAATTACAATCCAGATGAGATTAAACAAAATGGTTTAGCTGGACTAGCCGCAGCTAGAATGGCTGGGTATTTGGGCTACATTAGTCCAGAGGGGATGAATGGCAAATTTGGGCGAAACTATGTCGCTAATGATGGCCTTTTTGAGCTTTTTGGGCAATTTGAGGTGGAAAGGTATCTTGACTACAACGGCAAAAACTTTGTTAAATGGTTTGATCCACTCTCGTTTTTATATCTAAGCAAAGCGATAAATATTTTTGATGTCTCATACGGATATGACAGTTTAGAGGATGCGCTTGGTCGTATTCGCTCATCTTTGTGCCTTCTGTCATTTAAAGGTGATACGATGTTTTTTCCATCTGAGATGCAACATATCGCCCGAATAATGCAAAAGCGTGGCATGGATAATGTCTCTTATGTCTGTATAGATTCCGATTATGGACATGACGCATTTTTGGTTGAGGTAGAGAAATTTGCCGACCTTGTATCTGATATTTTGGAGAGAAAAGTATGAGTGAAGAGTTGTCTTTTGAGGATGAGCTAAATAGCGCTAAGGAGCTTTTAAAAGAGCTTAGCAATCCTGAAATTACGCTCGCAAAAAGCGTAGAGGTGTACAAAGAGGGGATTAAAAAATTAGAAAACGCCACAAAAATGCTGGAAGAGGCAAAGCTACAAATAGAAGAGTTTTCAAAAAAAGATTAATGTATGGAAAATAAAGTATTAACGGTTGCCGCCGTACAGCTACCGTCATTGCCTATTGAAAAAGCAAAGCTTGATTATTATCTAGCTATCGCAAAAAGCAAAAAAGCCTCGCTCCTGCTCCTTCCTGAGTATGTTGCAAATCTTTTTTTTAAAGAGCTTGAAAAGACTCCGCTTGGGCTTATCGAAGATCAAGGCAAAATGCAAAAGGAGAATCTTCTTAATCTATCCCGCATTTACAATATTACGATAGTTGCACCCCTTATTTGGGTAGAGAAAAAAAAGATTTATAAGTTTATAGCTGTGTTTGATAAAGGGTATTTTAAGGCTTTTGAACAGCGCATACTAATCCCTTATCCTCATTGGAATGAGAGAGGTTTTTTTGATAGTGGCTTATCGTCTCACGCTACTCCTGGATTTATTAGTGTTGATGGTTTTAAGATTGCAATTATTGGGGGGTTTGAGCTTCATTTTGATTTCATTTGGCAAAAAATAATGGAAAAAAAGGCAGACATTGTGTTATTACCAACTGTCTCAACATTTGAGAGTAAAACAAGATGGAGAGAGATAGCCAAAACAAGGGCATTTTTGGCAAATACTTATATCTTGCGCGCTAATAGAATAGGGGAGTTTGAGTCCAAAGATGGCAAATGGAGTTTTTATGGCGATAGCTTTTTTGTCTCCCCATATGGCGAGATAGAATCAAATTTAGGAAGTAGCGAAGAGATACTAATAGCTGAGGTGTCTAAAAAAGAATTAACTACCGCTAGAAAAACTTGGGGTTTTGGAAAAATATCATCAAATATAGGAATAATAGAGTGAAATTTGAGAGTTATCCATTTGAAAAATTAGCCGCGCTAATCAAAGATATAGCGCCAAACGCAGAGTATTCGCCGCTAAAACTCACCATTGGCGAGCCGCAGTTTGAAACCCCTATGTTTATTAGAGAGAGGCTTGCAAACACGGCGCATACGCTCAATAAATACCCAAAAACGGCTGGCGAGGATGAGCTAAAATCGGCAATGTTAGGTTTTGTTCATAGAAATTTTGGGATAGAGCTAAAGAATGAGGAGCTAATACCAACTCTTGGAACAAGGGAGGCGCTTTTTAATTTTCCGCAGTTTTATCTGTTTGACAAAAGCTCTCCAATTATGGCTTATCCAAATCCGTTTTATCAGATATATGAAGGGGCGGCAATAGCCTCAAAAGCGGAGGTTTTACATCTAAATTTAAGAAGCGAAAATGGGTTTTTGCCAAGCTTGGATGAGTTAAAAGAGCATATAAAAAAGGGTAAAAAGCCAGATATTGTTATTTTAAACTCCCCAAACAATCCAACCGCTTCGGTGATGGGTTTGGAGATGCTTAAAGAGTGGATGAGTACCGCTTTGGAGTATGATTTTTTACTTATTAACGATGAGTGTTACAACCAAATATATTTTGGCGCTAAGCTCCCAAGTTTGCTTGAAGCCTCTATTGCTATTGGCAATGATAGTTTTAGAAATTGCATTGTATTAAATTCTATCTCCAAACGCTCATCAGCCCCTGGGCTTAGAAGTGGATTTATTGCGGGGGATAGTAATGTGTTAAAAGAGTATTTAAAATACCGCACATATGTTGGGGCAACAAATGGACTTCCTATGCAATACGCCGCCGCCGTGGCGTGGAGTGATGAGGAGCATGTGTATGAAGCTAGGAAAAAATACAAACAAAATTTTGAGATAGCCTCAAAATATTTAGGGACACCTATACCAGACGCCACTTTTTATATATGGTTTGCGGTTGGCGATGGGGTAGAGTTTGCGGCAAATCTGTATAGACAAAAAAATCTTTTGGTATTACCAGGAAGCTTTTTGGCTCGTGGTTTTGCAAACGAATATGTCCGTATAGCGCTTGTTGAAAGCCCTGAAAAAACAGAGGAAGCGATAAAGAGACTCAGAGATTTTTTATAAGGAAATATTTTTGAAAGTACATTTTGTAGGTATTGGCGGGATAGGACTCTCCGCAATTGCGAGATTTTTACTTGCTAAAGGGCATGAGATTAGCGGCTCTGATATTAAAAGGACAAAAATTATAGAGGATTTGGAGGCTTTGGGTATCAAGGTGACAGTACCGCACGATAGGCATGCTGTAAAAGACCAAGAGCTTCTTATCTACTCTGCGGCGGTTAAACCATCAAATCCTGAACTAAAGCAAGCAAGGCACAAAGGGATACAAGTAATTACAAGGCTTGAGGCACTGAAGCTAATTTTGTTTGATAAAAAGGTCTACTCTGTGTGTGGCGCGCACGGCAAAAGCACAACTACGGCGATGTTAGCTGAAATTATGAATAGTAGCACGCTAATAGGGGCGGAGAGTAAGGCGATAGGGTCAAATTGTAGAGTTGTGCCCCATACAGATTTAATGGTATTTGAAGCAGATGAGTCTGATGGAAGTTTTCTCAACTCAAACCCATATTGTGCGATAGTGACAAACGCAGAGCCAGAGCACATGGAGTATTATGATTATGATTTGGATTGGTTTTATGAGTGCTATACTGAGTTTTTGCAAAAAGCTACTATTCGCGTTATAAATGGGGAGGATAAATTTCTCTCTACGGTAAAATTAGACGCCACAAGGCTTTATCCATCCAAAGATATTAAAAATATTAGATATGAACTGATTGATGGCGAGCCAACAACTATTTTTGAGCTAAAGGATTTGGGGGAGTTTTGCGCTTGGGGATTTGGCGAGCATATTGCCATTGATGCGTCACTAGCGATACTTGCGGCAATGAATGAGCTTGAAATTTCGCAAATAAGAGAAAATCTCAAAAAATTTAAAGGGATTAAAAAGAGATTTGATATCCTCTACAAAGACGACAAAATAGCAATTATCGATGACTATGCCCACCATCCAACAGAGATAGAAGCCACTATCAAATCAGCCAAACTTTACGCAAAACTTGGCGGCTTTGACAAAATAACAGCTATTTGGCAACCACATAAATGGTCTCGGACAATGGATAATTTGGAGCATTTTATCTCTTGTTTTGAAGGGGTTGACGCCCTTGTGATACTCCCTGTTTGGGCTGTCAACGAAGAGCCAAGAGAGCTTGATTTTGCTTTGACTTTCAAAAAATACTCCCCGATTTTGGCTAATAAAATCAAAAGAAATCCAAATAGCGTAACGCTACTATTAGATGAAAAGCAAATTACTCTAAATAGCGGCGTTGTAATAGGTTTTGGGGCAGGGGATATAACATATCAGCTTCGAGGGGAGAAATAACCATTAAGCTTTGTTGAAGTACTATGCAAAAAAATTAAGATTAAATTGGGGGAATAGATGCTTTCAAACCTAACATTTAAAACAAAACTAATAGCGCTAAGCGGTATCCTTACGCTACTTCTATCCGCTCTTGGATTGTTGTCATACATAAAAATAGAGGTGATACAAAAGGACTTAAATGAGGCGGTTAATGTTAAAGCAAAAAGCGCTATGTACTTACTAAAAGCGATGGAGGCGCAAACTAGCAATAGAGCGACTGTAAATAAGTATCTTATGTTCGAAGGGACAATAATAACAGAGAGCGAAGCAAAAGAGCTTTTTGAGAGATTTACCAAAAGTGACAAAAAAATAAACGAAAATCTTGCCGCATATGAAAAACTTCCAGCCACACCAGAAGAGGAAGCTCTGTATAAAAACTTTAAAGCGGAGTGGGAGAAATTTTTGCCTATCAAAGCAAAGATAAAAGAAGCCGGTGAAAAATTATTGACAGCTAGGGATATGGAGTCTCAAAGACAGCTTACCGCCAATATCAGAGCCTTGCTTGATAGCTATATTACAGCTTTTACAAAAACTACAGGGGCGCTAGAAAAAGTAGTTGATTATAATGAAAAAGATAGCGAAAGAGTCTCTAAAGAGGCTTTAAGTGAGGCAAAAAACGGAAAAACTGAAGTTGTAATAATCTCTTTAGTGGCAATATTTTTTGCCGTAGTTTTTTCGTATCTAATTGTCTCAAGTCTCCTTGGCGCTGTTAATACATTAAAAGATGGGATAATAAGATTTGGCGATACTAAGGATTTGAATTTTAAATTAAAATACAGCGCAAAAGATGAAATAGGGGTGATAGTTGATAGCTTTAATAAACTTATTAGTGTCCTAGAGTCAACTATCAAAGACGCCAAAAGATCGTCTAATGAAAACGCCTCTGTATCAAGCGAGCTTAGCTCTACGAGTCTTCAGATAGGAAAAAGTGTAGAGGAGGGGGCAAAAATAGTTGAAGAGGCGATAAAAGAGGTTACAAAAATTAAAAATACGATTGAAGATAGCGCAAGCGGCGCGGCCCGCTCAAAAGTCGAAATTGAAGAGGCCAAAGATAAACTGATATCGGCAAAAGAGTATATGATAAAGCTAGGTAGCGATATATCAGAGGCTAGCGAGGCCGAATCTATGCTTGCTCAAAAACTAGAACAGATGAGCGCTGATGCTGAGCAGGTCAAACAAGTCCTTACAGTTATAAGCGATATAGCAGATCAGACAAATCTATTAGCCCTTAACGCTGCAATAGAGGCGGCAAGAGCCGGAGAGCATGGTAGAGGCTTTGCAGTTGTGGCAGATGAGGTAAGAAAATTAGCAGAGAGAACGCAAAAAAGTCTAACAGAGATTAACGCTACTATTAATGTTATTGTCCAATCGGTTATAGATTCATCGGAGCAGATGAACAAAAATGCCTCAAATATTCAAAAACTTGTTGAGATTAGCAAAGGTGTTGAAGACTCTATTTTGGATAGCGCAACGGTAATGGAAAGCAATGCTACAGGGATAGCGCATAGAGCTCAGGAATCTGCAAATTTAGCTAAAGATGCTGAGAGGATAGTTGAGTTAATAAGGCAAGTTAATGATTTGTCATCTGCAAATGCAAGAAGTGTTGAAGAGATAGCTTCTGCCGCAGAACACTTGTATAAATTGACAGAACAGCTTAATAACAAACTAAATCAATTTAGGTCATAAAGCGCCAGCAAGCGCCAAGAGGGCTTTTTTGCGCTCTCTTGGCATCCAGCTCTTTTAGTTTAACGCCAAAAATTTTACGGTAAATATATGGAAATTTCCAAAAAGCTACTTTTGCTCTTTTTTTGCTCTTTGTTTTGCCGTACCTCTCTTTTTTAAGCTATGTTGGATTTTCTTTCTCAGTTGTTTTGTATATTTTAGTACCGTTATTTATTTCACTTTTAGGGACTGTGCTTGTTCTAAAAGATGAACTATTGTCGTTTGGCAGACTAAAAGAGTTTGCAAAAGCTTTAAAAGACGAAAAATGGTCATCTAGAGTAGAAAACATAAACACAACATGGTTTTCGGAGATAGCGCAAACTCTTAATATGGCTGCGGATAGATTTGAGCGCAAGCAAAACGAGTTGCGGCAGGTAATAGATTTGGTCCCTGGTTTTATATATGCCAAGGATGCAAAAGGCAATATAACGCTTGCAAATAAGGCTTTTGCAACTTTTATAGGCAAGGCTCCACAGGAGATAGTCGGCAATAATGAGACCCAATTTGACAAAATATCCTAGCTCTTTTGATAAAGAGTTTTTTAATGACAATTCGCTGAAGTCTATTAGCGAAGAAGAGTGTCTGTTGGATGGTAAAACTCTCACTTATTTGGTGTTTAGAAGTCAGCTTACTGGAAATGATGGCGCGAGGCTTGCTACGCTTGTTTTTGCGTATGATATTACTACGCTAAAGGAGATACAAGACAACCTTCAGGCGTTAAATATCTCTCTCGAGGCAAAAGTAGCCGAAGAGGTTGCAAAAAATTTGCAAAAAGATAAAGAACTAATAAAAGAGAAAGAGAAGTTTATTAGAAATGCGGTTCATGAGATTAATACGGCATTAACGATTATTACTCTAAACGCAGAATATATTATAAAAGAGCACGGACAAAGCAGGTCGGCATCGGCGATACTTGGGGCGGCAAAGAGTCTCTCAAGCGCATACGGAGACCTAAGTTACTCTACAATTAAGGATTCACCTACTTTTCAAAAAGAGAGCAGCGTTAAAGTTAGCGAGCTTATTATAGAACGGATAGAGTTTTTTAGGGATATTGCGGGGCTTAGCGACATTACACTGGCTAGCCAGATTCAGCCCGGAGCTGTCTTTGTTTTGAATCAAGCCAAGTTGACAAGGCTAATCGACAATAATCTTTCAAATGCAATTAAGTATTCATATCCTCAAAAAACGATATTTATAAGATTTGTGTGCGATATTGGCGGATGGGTGCTGGAGTTTGAGAGTACCGGCAAAAAAATAGAAGATAAAGTCAAGATTTTTGAGCTTTTTAGCAGAGAGGATGGAATAAAAGGGGGGCATGGCGTAGGGCTGTCGATGGTTAAAGAAATTTGTGATGAGTACGGTATTGATATTGAAGTGGATACGCAGGATAATAAAAATATTTTCAGGTATCGTTTTAATAAAAGTTGTTAAGATAGCGGCATGAAAATAATGTTGGTAGAAGACGAATACTCTATAGCGCAGGCCATAAAGAGGTATTTGGAGGATTGTGGTTCTGTTGTTGACGCTTTTTTTGACGGTTTGGAGGCCATATCCGAACTCGATAGAGGCGCATTTTATGACGCGTATATTATAGATATTAATCTGCCTGGCGCTAGTGGGCTTGAACTGCTTGCAAAAATCAAAAAAAGCGCCGATGAGTTACCTGTAATTATTATTAGCGCTGATAACGATATAGAGACTATCGATAAAGCCTATAAACTAGGCGCCGAAGACTATCTAAAAAAACCGTTTCATATAAAAGAGCTAGCTATAAAGTTGGAGAAAATATCCAAAAACTCAAATGTTAAAATAGAATTTGGAGATACCCTTGTCTTTGATAGAGTGGCTAGAAAACTTTATAAAGATGGCAAAGAGCTCGAATTAACAAAAAAAGAGCTTTTGTTTTTGGAGCTTTTGTTGCAAAATAGAGGCAAGATAGTTACCAACGACTATATCCAAAATGTTGTGTACGAGTATAATTACATGAGTGATTTGGCGCTTAGGACGCTTGTAAAAAGAGTGAGGCTAAAAGTGGGAAAAGAGCTAATCCAGAATGTGTCTGGGCTGGGGTACAAAATGGAGTAGGGTGGCGTTGTCCCACCCTGTTATGCTTATTCTGTGACTGATACTTCTACCGGGTCACTTTCCCATAGACCATGTTTTGTGCAATAGCTCATTGCAGTTAGTTTCATTTTTGATTTTTGTGGAATTATTGTAAATGTTACTTCCGCATTAGCGGGAGCCGAGCCTTGTGCGCCAGGAGTATATGTCGCTTGAGCAAGCAATGTTTCACCGTCAAAAAGTTGAATATATGCTATATAGTGGTCAAAATCATCTGGGTGTTTATATTCATTGCCCATTTGTACTCTAACCGCAAATTTTTCCCCTTTTTTTGCTTTGCTTGCACAGTGTACAAAAGGTGAGTGTCTATCGATATAATCCCTTTTTGCCTCTTTGTCAATTTGACTGATATCTACATATCTATTTACCGTTGCCATTGTTGTTCCTCCTAAGTTGTTTTTAGTTGCTATCCACGCAAATCCAATTCTAACCCAAATAAGATAAAAATAATCTTATTTATTTTAAACAAAAAAATCCTCGGCTTCATTGGCTCTTAACTTTGCGCCGACAAGTTCCTCTAATAAAACAGTTGCGTATGAGCCTTTTGGGAGGCTAAATTTTATTTTTGCGTGAGCCTCTTCTTCGTCGTACTCTATTTCGCAACCATCCGGAAATATCCAAGCATATCTTCTATCTCCAAGAGCTTTTATCTTTTCATCAACAAAGTTTTTTTCTATCTCAAAGGCGCTTTTTGCTGCCGTTTTATTCTTCTCTCCGCACAAAAGCCCAGTTGGTGAGGTCTGCTTTAGGGCAAATCTTTTAGCCTCATCAGCAGGGTTTTCGGCAAAAAAAAGCCTTCCGTGCGGATAGTGACACATCATTTCACCCTCAATTATCTTAAAAAACTGTTTTTGTTTTTTTAGTTCAGCCCCTATTTTTGGATCTATCGCAACATTTTTTGAGGCAAAATGTATCTTCAAAGCATCCTCAAGCTCTTTTTTATCAAAACTCTCAACAAGTCTAGAGAGTTTTATCCGAAAACTAAGCCAATCGTTAAAAAGATAACTCTGATAGGCGCTTATAAAAAACCTTTTTAAATTTTGATTGCGCTCCTTTTTGACGCCATGCACTATATCCCGTCCAAGCTCATAGTTTTTGCCATCTCTTCCAAATCGTTGATATCCAAAATAATTTGGCATCCCCTCATTTGATATTTTTGTTAGAGCATTTTTTAGTTTTATAAAGTCTGATGGCATTATCTTTTTGAGTCTGATAAAAAACTTGTTTCCAGCTAAATGTCCTAATTTTATTTTATTTTTGTGGCGAACTATGTTTAAAATTTTTATGTTTGGATGAGTCAAATCTTTAATGACGGATTCAAAATTTTTTGGCAAAGATATATGTTGCACAGTCATCCCATCCTTGTCTTTTAGCCCAGCATAACCTATCTCTTTTTGTTTGATGCCCAAAGCCGAAGAGATAAAGCTTAGCATCTCCCAAGTTGTCATATCTTTTTTTCGGATAGTAATTGCGATATGCTCCCCATTGCCACTAAATTCATAAAGAGGTATCTCTTCAACGGTAAAATCTTTTGAGTTTTTTGTAAATACGAAGTTTATACTTGAATGTGTCAAAAATCTCGAGTTTTCCATCACTACTCTTTTGTGTTAAAATCACCTAATTGTAACATCAAAAGGTTTTGCTATGAATCTAAAAGAATGCTATTTGTTTGATGGCTTTAGTGAAAAAGAGCTCGCTGAGCTATCTCAAATTTCATTTGAAAAAAGTTTTTTAGATGGAGAGACTATTTTTACAGAAGGTGAAAGCTCAACATATCTTCATATTTTGCTTGAAGGTAGTGTGGATGTAGTAAAAGCTAATGCAAAATTTGGGGAGTTTTTCTTGCATTCAATACGGGCTCAATCTTTAATTGCAGAGCTTGCAACCTTTGAGGGGGTCGCATTTCCAGCAAGCGCCAGAGCGGTTAGTAATGTTCGGATATTAAAGATAGACTTTGATGCCTTTAAAGAGAAAATGCTATCTAGTCCCGAGGTGTCTTATAAGTTTATTAAGTCACTTTTGCAAAAAATAAAAATACTTGAGGGGTTTATACAAAAAGAGCTAAATCTTGGAGCTAGCGAAAAAATAATAGCTTTGCTTAGCGAAAATCCAACTATTTTTGAATTAAAAAAACAGATTGAAATTGCAAAAATGCTTAATTTGGCGCCAGAAACCCTCTCTAGAACAATAAAAAAATTAAAAGAGGATGGGATTTTGTGTGGCGAGGGAAAAAGTATTAAGCTAAAGTGTTAAAAAGTATCGAACCAATCCTTAGCATATTAGAGCCACATGCAATGGCTAGTTCAAAATCAGAGCTCATTCCCATGGAGCATATTTTTGCCCCATCTTTTTCAAGCTCGTCAAATATTTTTCTACATATTGTAAAGCTAGTTTGTATCTCATTTATATCTTCGGAATGCGCCCCTATAGTCATAACACCTTTTAGATTGATATTTGATAAATTTTCTTTTATTTTGCGGTATTCATCTGTCGCAATTTCTGGCAAAACGCCAGCTTTTGTATCCTCTTTGGCGCTATTTATCTGCAAAAGCGCATTAATTTTCATATTTTTGACTTTTGCTCTTTTGTCTATCTGGGCAGCTGTTTCGTATGAATCTATAGAGTGCACAAGGAATGGATTTGCTTTTAAAAGCATATTTATCTTATTGGTTTGAATACGACCTATGAAGTGCCACTCTATTGGTAATTCCTCTAATATGGCCGCTTTTGCCGTCATATCTTGTATTTTATTTTCCCCAAAAGCTCTTTGCCCTTCATCGTAGAGCTTTTTTATTGCGTTAGCGTCTGCATATTTGCTAGCGGCTACAAGTTTGATTATGGATTTGTTGTTATAGGCAAGCCTAGCCTTTTCTATTTTCTCTATTATAGCTTCAAGATTTGTCATCAAAAGCCTCCGGTAAGCCTGTTTAAATCATTATATAGACCAAGAAGCATAAGCCACAAAAGGGCCGCCCATCCAGCCATTGTTAACTTGGTAAATACCGCCTCACTAGGGGCTCTTTTGAAAATCATTTCATATAGGTTAAATAGAATATGCCCGCCATCTAGAGCTGGAATAGGGAGCAAATTTATAATCCCCAAATTTACAGAGATAAGCGCCGTGAGCAAAAGCAGTGTAACAAAGCCGCTATGGGTTGCATCGTTGGTAGCTTGCACTATCGATATTACGCCGCCTATATTATCTAGTCCCAAAACCCCAGTTATTAGCTTTTCTATCCCCATGGCTATAAATTTTGCAGATTCATATGTTTTGTTTATTGCAAACCCTGCCGCTTCTACCGCATTGTAATATACCTTGACGCTTTCGCCAGATGGGGCTATCCCTATCATATATCGCTTTGTATTTTCGCCGAATATATTTTTTGTCTCTACGATAAGAGGTTTTATCTGTAGCGCTTTTTTTTCGCCGCCCCTGTCTATTAGAATATTTATCTGTTGTCCACCGCTAGATTGTATTTTTTCGCTTATTTCGTGCCAATACTTTATCTCTTCGTTGTTTATGGAGAGTATTTTATCGCCGGTTTTGATGTCTGCCGCCGCGGCCGCAGAGTTTGGAGATATTTGTCCTATTTTTGCGGTTAGAGTGTCTATTCCGCCAAGCGCTAGTCCAAAATAGATGATAGTTGCAAGTATAAGATTAAAAAAAGGTCCGGCAAATAAAATTATTATTCTTTGAAGTGGGGTTTTGGAGCTATAAGAATCGTCATCTTTGCTCTTTTCACTTGGATCGGCATCATTTTGCCCTTTCATTTTTACATATCCGCCGAGCGGTATGAGAGAGATGGCATACTCTGTCCCTTTTCTTACGACTGAAAACAGCTTTTTGCCAAATCCTATACTAAAAACTTCGACCTTTACGCCAAAAGCCCTTGCGGCTATATAATGTCCTAGTTCGTGAAAAAAAATCAAAAACGATAAAACAAGAAGTGATACAAAAAATCCCAAAATAAACTCCGTTATAGTTTAACATATCCCTTGACATATTCATATCCGGAATATAGCGTGATAAGAACCGCAGCCCAAAGAAGCGCGCTGGATAATGGCCAATGCATAATCATAAAGCCTATTGCGATTAACTGCATTGTTGTTTTTATTTTACCGCTCAGGCTTGCGGCTATATCCTTGCCCTCAGCCACGGCTACGACTCTAAGGCCAGTAATAAAAAACTCTCTTGTAAGAATCAAAAATATAGCCCACGGGTTTGCTACCCCTTGAAGCATAAGACCCAAAAATGCCGCTAGTGTGAGCATTTTATCGGCCAAAGGATCAAGTATTGAGCCTAGTTTTGTACTCTCATTCCAACTTCTGGCAATATGCCCGTCAAAAAAGTCTGTAAGCCCAGCAAGTACAAATAAAAAGCCTGCAAAAAAATCCATCCAAGTTGGATGAATACCTAAGGCTGGATTGTCCCTATTTAGAAGTATCCAAAAAATAATCGGCGATATTAAAATCCTAATGGTGGCCAAAGTATTTGGGGTATTCATCATGTAAAAGAGCTACCGCCGTCTGCTATTATTGTCTGTCCAGTAATCCAATAAGAGTCATCTTTGCATAAAAATAGAGCTATGGGCGCTAAATCTTCTGGCTTACCCATTCTACCAAGTGGCGTTCTTTTAATAACCTCAGCTTTTAACTCTTCAAAATTTGGAAAAGCCCTTAGTGCATCGGTCTCAATTGGTCCGCCTGAAAGCGCATTTACTCTAATATTTTTAGGCGCAAGCTCAACTGCGGCGTATTTTACCATTGTCTCAATTGCAGCTTTTGAATTGCCATGTCCAGCGTAGTTTTCGGTATGCACGAGATTTCCAGTTGAGCTTAGAGCCACTATTGCGCCGCCACCCACTTTTTCCATCCTTTTTGCCGCTTCTTGCGCGCCGACTACAAAAGCAAGGACAGTTGCTGTGTAAATATTATTTAAACCCTTTTGCTTTAGTCTCATAAAAGGGGCAAAGCCGCCGACAACGCTTCTTCCTGAGATAATAGCGTTAGATATAAAAAAATCAACTCTCTCAAAATCTTTATCGATCTCTTCAAATACCTCTTTATAGGTATCGGGCTCTAAGATATCAAGCTTGTATGAGTGAATTTTTATACCGTACTTAGCGCTTAATTCTTCACATATTTTTTTTGCTTCCTCTTCATTTGAGTTGTAGGTAAAAGCAATATTTACACCCTCTGCGGCAAATCTATCGACTATTGCCCTACCTATCCCCCTTGTTCCGCCGCTAATAACAAGTGTTTTTCCCTTCATTTGTCCCCTTTTTACTTTAAAATCTCATATTTACTGAGCACAGCTTCGAGTTTTTTCATTGTCTCTAACGATGGAGGTGTTAGCGGCAATCTAAACTCCATATTTTCGATAAGTCCCGAGAGGTACATTGCCGCTTTTATTGGTATAGGATTTGTTTCGATAAAAAGTGTGCTATTTAGCGGATACAACTCATCGTTTATTTTTTTTGCCATTAGATAATCCCCTCTTGCGGCGGCATCTGTCATCTCTTTTAGTTTGTTTGGAAGTAGGTTTGCCGTAACAGATACAACACCTTTGCCGCCGTTTGCGAGGATTGGATAATTAATTCCATCATCTCCACTAAATACCGCAATATTTGGCACGCTAACGCCTATCTCCACACATCTCTCCATTGAGCCGCTAGCCTCTTTTATTGCGTATACATTTTTGCAATCATCTACAATTCTTTTAATTGTTTGAGGCTTTAAATCAACCGCACACCTTCCTGGTACGTTATATAGCATTACTGGAGTATCCACCGAATTTGCTATTGCTTTGTAGTGAAGATATAACCCCTCTTGCGTTGGCTTGTTGTAGTATGGAGTAATTACAAGTATCGCATCGGCGCCAGCTTTTTGGGCAAATTTGGCTAAATCTATTGCTTCGGCGGTTGAATTTGAACCAGCCCCTGCCAAAACTTTTGCGTTTGTCCCTTTGGCGCACTCTATTGCTATCTCTATACACCTTTTGTGCTCATCATGCGTAACTGTTGGGCTCTCTCCAGTTGTTCCCATTGGCGAGATAATATCGATACCAAGCCTTATTTGCCTCTCGATTAGCTTGGCATAAGAAGCTTCATCTAATTTGCCGTTTTTAAAAGGGGTTATTAGCGCAGTAGCGCTCCCTATCAGAAAACTCATCATTTATCCTTTTTTCTCAAAATTATGGTTGTTTTTGTATCATCTGTAAAATATTTGTTTGCAACGCTGATAATATCCTCTGCGCTTAGCTTGGATAGTTTCTCTTCGTACTCAAGTAGGGGTTTTATATTGCCCCTTGCCAAATAACTTCCAAATAGGTCAGCTACATGGCTTGAGCTCTCAAGATTAAATATAAAATCGGCTTTTGTATTTATTTTGACCTTTTCAAGCTCTTTTTTATCAATACCTTCTGTTTTTAATTTCTCTATCTCTTTTAGTATCTCTTTTTCTACCGTTTCAGCCTTAACTCCTTCGTTACAAACGGCCATAAAAATAAAAAGTCCTGGATCTTTTAAATCCATCACATACCCATATATTGAATTAACTAACCTCTTTTTATCTAAAAGCTCTTTTTGGAGCCTTGAGCTTTTGCCGCTTGAGAGTATCTCAGAGAGCGCAGAGAGGGCAACTATATCTTCGTGCTCAAAATTTGGTATTTTATAGGCAATAGCAAGCATATCTACATTGCTATCTTTGTAGATTAAAGCCCTTTTTTCGCCATCTTGTTTTGGCTCTTGCATATGAACCGCAGGGATTTTCCCATTATTTTTTATCTCTCCAAAGTGCGTTTGAGCCTTTTTAAATACCTCCTCTGGCTCAATATCGCCGGCAACTATTAAAATAGCGTTTGATGGTTGATAAAATGTTTTATGAAAAGCGCGAATATCATCTATTTTCCAAGAGAGTATATCGTCCATAAAGCCTATCGGAGTCCAATGGTATGGATGATATGTAAAGCTAAGATTAAACAAATTAAAATACAAATACCCCATTGGGTTATTATCTGTTCTCCATCTCCTCTCTTCGGCTACGACATCCCTCTCTGGCTGAAATTCCTCATCTTTTAGGCTAAGGTTTTGCATAAGTTCCGCAAAAAGCTCCATTGATTTGTCAATATTTTGGCTTGAGCAGTTGATAAAGTAGTGCGTATAGTCAAAACCGGTGCTTGCATTATTAACACCCCCAAAACTTTTAATTATCTCATCAAACTCTCCGGCTTTAAGATTTTTTGTCGATTTAAAGTTGAGGTGCTCTAACATATGTGCTATGCCGCTTTTGCCCATTACTTCATTTCGTGAGCCAACTTTATAAAATACATCTACAGTAACTACCGAGTTTGGCTTGAGCTTTATGGCGACTACCTCTAAGCCATTTGAGAGTGTTTTTGATTCATATTTTGGTAAAGCGCTAGCCATTAAAACTCCAGTTAAAAAAAATATTGCAAATATTATTCGTCTCATCTTTTAGGTTTTCGCTCACACCCTATCGCTTCGCTAATGTGGGTAAATCCATCAAAGTTCATAAGCTCCATAATCCCTTCATTTATCTGCTTTGCAAGTGATGGACCTTTGTAGATAAATCCAGTGTAAACTTGCACGAGACTTGCCCCTGCTTTTATCCTTATGTATGCCTCCTCAGCGCTATCTATACCGCCAACGCTAATAAGAGTGGTTTGTCCATAAAGCTCTGCGGCGATGTAATCAAACAGCTCAAAACTTTTTTCACATAGCGCCTTACCGCTAATCCCCCCGAAATTTTTGGCATTTTGAACTAAAGAATAATCTGTTGTCGTATTGGTAGCTATAATCCCTTTTGCCCCAGCCTCTACGGCTTTTATACAAAGATTAAGAGCCTCTTTTTTTTCCAAATCTGGCGATATTTTAAGGAGTATTGGCTTCTCCGTCAGCTCTTTTGACATAGTAAAAAGTTCATTTATAAACTCTTCGTTTTGAAGGCTTCTAAGCCCTTTGGTGTTTGGCGAAGAGATGTTTATAACCATATAGTCTGCAAACTCATGTAAAGTTTCTATCAAACTTTTATAGTCATTTATCGCCATTTTGTCGGCTGTTAGTTTGTTTTTGCCTATGTTGACACCTATTGGAAGGACAAATGGATATACCCTTTTTATCCTCTCTCTAATTTTAATCATACCATCGTTGTTAAAACCAAACGCATTTTGAAGGCTTTCTTCTTCAATGTGTCTAAAAAGTCTCGGTTTTGCATTTCCATCTTGAGGTTTTGGGGTTATTGTGCCAACCTCTGTGTAGCCAAATCCAAACATAGCTATTTGGCGTATCATTGTCGCATTTTTGTCAAACCCTGCGGCAAGACCGACTGGATTTAAAAATTTTTTACCAAAAATAACCTGCGTAAGTCTATCATCAACAACAAAATTTTTATCGATAAAATAGTTTTGGCACGGTGTGCATAGCCGCAAGAGCCTAATTAGCCCCTCTGCAAGGTTGTGAGCAGTTTCGGGGTCTAGGCGAAACAAATACTCTTTGAGCGTTTGGTATGTCAACATATTTTCTATGTCCTGTTCAGTAGCTTAAGTTGCAAGGATTATACATAATGAAATCTAAAAAGCGGGGAGCAAAAGGGAACGGTTTTTGCCTGTAAAAAAGATAAAATTAAATAAAAGTTTGGCAAAATCGTCCAAACCCTTCACTATTTCAAAGGAAACGAATGAAAAAAATCGGACTGACAATTTGTTTGGCTCTTACTATAAACTCATACGCCAAGACAGACCTCGGTTCGATAAGCTCTTCAATCCCTGTCGCCTCATACATAGTAAAAGAGGTTGGCAGCTCCGAGATGCTAATGGCAAAAAACAAAGATGCCAGAGTTGAACCAGCTAGCCTTACAAAAATACTAACAAGCATAATAGCTATAGAGAGTGGGAAGCTTGACGATGTAGTCACTATTCCAAAAGAAGCTACTTTGGTGGAGCCTTCAAAGGCCGGTTTTAAGCCGGGAGAGAAGATAAAACTGCTTGACTTGGTAAAAGCTGCAATGGTAAACTCTAGTAACGACGCGGCATTTGCAATAGCTATCTACTTAAGTGGAAGTGTGGAAGAGTTTGCAAGGGTTATGAACTACAAAGCAAGACTCATTGGCGCTACAAATTCTAATTTTACAAATCCAGCTGGGTTTGACAAAGGGGTTTACGCTGGTCACTACTCTACCGCAAGGGATCTTTTAAAAATAACAGAATATGCAATAAAAAATAAGCTTTTTAATGAGATAGCGCAACTTGAGAGGGTTAGCATAACTGAACTTAGTAGCGGCAAAGTATATAATCTCAAAACCCACAACAGACTGTTAGATAAATACAAATATGCGGTTGGAATTAAAACTGGATACACTAATAAAGCTGGAAAATGTCTAATTGCAAGAGCTAAAAAAGACAATAAAGATGTGCTTCTTGTTATGTTAAAAGCAAAGGCCGATAGATGGAGTGTTGCTGAAAATATGTTTGAAAAAGCTTTTGATATGAAAGCTCCGGAGCCTGAAACCATAGAGGATGAAAAAGAGAGTATAGCATCTGAAAAAGGGTCAGTCCAAAAAGTATCTAAACGAGCTGTGGCTAATAAAGCAAAAATAGCAAAAAGCGGCAGAGTGGCCAAAAAAACTGTTAAATCAAAAAAGAGACTTAAAGTTGCCCAAAAAACAAGAGGCAATAAGGGTTAGTAGCAAAAATGTCAAGTACTGCTTGACATTTTTCTTTATCCACACTACAATTCATTTAACATAACTTCATAACAAAGAGTAAATCTATGAATAAAATATCTGTTATTTTGGCGGCATTCCTGCTGTCGGCAAGTATCATTTTTACCGGTTGCGAACGTCCGAAAATGAATGGAATGGAGGCGGCTCCAATTGGACCGTTGCCTGTAGTATCAGAGAAGGTAAAAGCCGCAAATCTGCCGGCTACATTGAAAGCAACTGGTCAGACTCAGGCGTTTAATACCGTTCAGATATATTCAAGGGTAAACGGATACCTTAAAAAAAGAAACTATACCGAAGGCGGCAGGGTATCTGAAGGGGATATTTTGTTTACAATTGATCCAGCAGATTTTATAAATGCAAGAGACTCCGCAAAAGCAGCTTTAATGCAAGCCGAGGCCGCACATGAGAACGCAAAAGCGGTATTAAATAGGGTAAAGCCATTGGTTGAAGCAAATGCGGCAAGCAAGCAAGAGTATGATAATGCGGTAGCAAATGAGAGAACAACCGCCGCCGCCGTAGCTAGCGCGAAGGCTTTGTATGAGCAAGCCGAGCTAAATTTAGGATATACGAAAATAAAATCTCCAGTATCTGGATATGCAGATAAATCAAAAATAGACATAGGCACTTTCATAACGGCAGGGGCAAATGGACTTCTTACCACCGTTTATCAGACCGATCCAATGTATGTTAATTTTAGTTTTAGCGAAAATGAGAGACTTGCTTATCAAAATGCTTTAGCTTCCGGCAAACTGGTAGCTCCTAAAAGCGGTAAATATGAAGTTGAATTGACGCTTGGAGATGGTAGTGTCGTAAATAGAGTTGGAGATATTAGCTTTACAGCGCCTTTTTTTGACACTGCTACAGGGACTATGAGCTACCGCGCTACTTTCAAAAATTCAGATAACAAGCTCGCTCCAGGGCAGTTTGTCCGCGTAAAAGTAAAAGGGCTTGAATGGAAAGATTCGGTATCTGTTCCGCAAAAAGCTGTTCTTACAGGAGAGAAGGGGCAATTTGTGTATATATGCGAAGCCAACAATACGGTAAGTGCTAGACCTGTTCGAATAGGCGAGTGGATTGGCAAGGATGTCATTGTGACAGATGGCTTAAAAGCGGGAGAAGAGATAGTCGTGGATGGAGTTGCCAAACTAAGACCGGGCGCCGAGATTATTAAAACCCCTGCAAAGTAATAGGGAGCTAGCTATATGTTTAGTAAATTTTTTATAAGTAAGCCCGTATTATCTGCAGTTATTGCAATTATTATTATGATACTTGGATTTAACGCCATAAGGGGCCTCCCGATATCGCAATTTCCAAATCTAACTCCGCCTACGGTTGTTGTAAGCGCCTATTATCCAGGGGCAGATGCGGAAACTATTGCAAATAATATTTTAACCCCCCTTGAGGGGCAAATATCAGGGACAGATGGCCTTATGTATATGACGGGTAAAGCCTCTGCTCTATCTGGTACAGCTTCAATAACTTGTACATTTAATGTTGGCGTAAATCAAGATTTAGCCGCGGTTGATATACAAAATAGAATCAACTCGGTTTTATCTCAGTTGCCTCAAGTAACAAGAGATCTTGGGGTAACGGTTGAAAAAAGGACATCCGATATTTTGCTTATCGTATCTATAACATCTCCCGATGGTAGTATGTCAGATACGCAAATAAGCAACTACATTTTAACCAACATACTCGATGAAATCAAAAAAATTCCAGGCGCTGGACGCTCTCAGATATTTGGTCGAAAAGATTATGCTATTAGGGTATGGACCGATCCAGATAAGATGGCAAAGCTTGGTGTAACTGCTACAGATGTCGCCGTGGCGATTAAAGATCAAAATATACAAGTAGCGCCCGGTAGAATTGGTCAAGCTCCAAGTGATAACAAACAGATGTGGACTATGCAACTTAACGCCAAAGGGAGATTTTCCACCCCAGAGGAGTTTGAAAATATTATTATCCGCTCAAACCCAGATGGCTCTGCAATAAAATTAAAAGATATTGCAAAAGTGGAGCTTGGAAGTCAAAATTATGAGTATTTTGCAAGAGTTGGCCAAAAGCCGGCGGCGGTTATAGGTATATTTGCCGATACAAACGCAAATGCCCTCGATACAGCTGAAGCTGTTTATAAAAAAATGGATGAGCTTTCCAAAAAATTCCCTCCTAGCATACAATACTCCATCCCTTACGATACGACACAGTTTATCAAAATATCTATTGAAGAAGTTGTTAAGACGCTCGTAGAGGCAATTATCCTTGTAAGCCTTGTAATTTATCTCTTTTTGCAAAGCTGGAGGGCGGCGCTTATACCTATATTGTCGGTTCCAGTCTCTTTAACTGGCGCTTTTATAGGGATGTATGTGCTTGGATACTCGATTAATACACTCACCCTATTTGGTCTTGTCCTTGCTATTGGTATTGTCGTGGATGATGCTATTGTTGTTATTGAAAATATGGAGAGGATACTCCAAAGTGAGGCTTTAAGCCCAAGAGAGGCGGCGATTAAAGCTATGTTGCAAGTATCTGGACCAGTTATAGCGATAGTTCTTGTAATGTGCGCTGTGTTTATTCCGGCTACATTTGTGGGTGGTATGACGGGGCAACTCTATAAGCAGTTTGCGGCAACTATTGCTATTTCGGTTGTATTTTCAGGTTTTATGGCTATCTCTTTTGCCCCTGCGATAGGCGCTTTGATACTAAAAAAACAACATGCTGAGCCTGCAAGATTTTTTAGATGGTTTAATGCCAAATTTGGACTCATGACCGATAAATATGTTAATCGCTCCGCGTGGATGATAAGAAAATCGACGCTTGTGTTTTTCGTATATCTCTCCACTTATGGCTTTATATACTATCTTCACAAAACCCTTCCAACAGCGTTTGTTCCTATGGAGGATCAAGGGTATTTTATTACAAGCATTAACCTTCCAGATGGGGCTACAACAAATAGAACACTGGAGGTTGTCAAAGAGGTTGAAAATATACTTGCTAATGAGCCAGGTGTGTATATGTATACAGCGGTTACAGGGCTTAATATTATGACATTTTCACAAGAGCCAAATTCGGCGGCTGTGTTTGTCCGTCTTACGCCTTGGGAAGAGAGAACTACAAAAGAGCTAAAACTATTTGGTATATTAGAGTCTGTATCCAAAAAATACAAAGATATAAAAAGCGCTAATGTAATAGCTATGCCGCCTCCGCCGATAAGGGGTATGGGGCCTTCAAATATGTTTAATTTTAGATTGCTTCAAATGGGCGATAGCAATATGACCAAGCTCGCCGCAACTACAAATAATTTCTTAAAAGAGTTGCAAAATGAAAAAAGTCTAAAATCCTCTTTTACAACGATGAGAGCAAATACCCCTACATTATTTGTCGATGTGGATAGAGAGAAGGCTAAATCATTTGGCGTTGCAATATCCGATATTTTTACAGCACTTCAAGCTAGTATTGGTTATATGAATATCAATCAATTTGACAAAAATGGCAAAGTATACTGGGTGCAAGTTCAATCTGACGCACAATATAGAGCTAAACCAGAAGATATAGGGAGAGCTTGGGTTAGAAGCGCTAATGGAAAAATGGTTCCACTCTCAAATTTTGTGAGAATCTATCCTTCTAGCGCCCCATCGACAATAGAGCACTTTAATTCCGCTTTATCTACAACCATTATGGGTACTCCAGCCGATGGATATAGCTCCGGAGAGGTAATAAAAAGGCTTGAAGAGTTGGCAAACCAAAAACTCCCATCAAATACAACATATGATTGGGAGGGGCTTTATCTGCAAGAAAAACTTGTTGGCTCAAAAGCTTTTGGAATTATGGTGTTTGCTTTAATTTTGGTCTATCTCATACTTGCCGCCTTGTATGAAAAATGGGTGCTTCCTATATCTATCATGCTAGCCGTTCCATATGGTATAGCTGGAGCATACGCTGTGGTTTGGGCAATACCGTTTCTTAACAACAATGTATATTTCCAAATAGGGCTTTTAACTCTTATTGGTCTTTCAGCCAAAAATGCGATTTTGGTTGTTCAGTTTGCCGAAGAGCAAAGGCAGCTTGGAAAGAGCATATATGACGCTACGATGGAGGCGGCAAGGCTAAGGTTTAGACCTATGATGATGACGTCCGTTGCATTCCTTGCAGGTATGGTCCCGCTTATTATGAGCTCGGGTGCAGGTGCCATGAGTAGATTTTCAATAGGTGTTGCAATGTTTGGCGGTATGATGGCGGCTACATTTATAGAGAGGTTTTTTATACCATTTCTATACTACTGGGTTGCCACAATTAGAGAAAAAATTCTTATTAAATTTAAAGGGGGTGCAAATGAAAACCATTAATGCCATCCCTTTTTATGCGTGTGTAACACTCTTACTAACAGGTTGTGCTATAGGTCCAAACTATGAAAAGCCAAGCATTGAGGCCCCAAAACAATATACGAAATCAGATGTTGTAAAAGCCGATAAAAATGTAACCAATATAGATAAAAAGTGGTGGAAAAGCTTTGGTGATGATGGGCTTGCGGCTGCAATTGACAAGGCGATAGAGGCGAACTATGACATCAAAATAGCGTCTGCTCAAGTAGATGCGGTTTTGGGGCAGTTTGATGAAGCCAAATCGTATTTGTATCCGCATATCAATGCATCTGGCTCGCTAACTAGAAAAGGCGTCAGCGGTTCAACTGATAATAATATGAAAAACGGGGTAACTAATACATTTGCGGCCTCTTTGACGATGGCAAGTTATGAGATAGACCTTTTTGGAAAAGTTCGTCGCGCCACTGAGGCGGCGAGAGCCATACTACTTGCGAGCGAATACAATAGAAGGGCTACGCATCTATCGGTAGCCTCTGCGACTGCCGCCTCATATGCTAGACTTTCATCTATAAACGCACAGATTGAAATCGCCAAAGAGAATATACTAACTGCATCTGAAATAGAGAAAATAACAAAGAAAAAATACGATTTAGGCTACGCATCTGAGGTAGATTGGTTGCAAAGTCTCTCCCAATTAGAGGGGGCAAAAGCCGCGCTAGCGCAACTAGAGGCTTCCAAAATAGTTGAGAGCGCCACTTTGAATGTACTACTGGGGCAAAACCCAACCAAAGTGGATACTTCTGCAATAGATAATATCAAGATACCTGTCGTTCCGGTAGGGCTTCCAAGTGAAATACTTGCCAGAAGACCGGATATCAAAGCGGCTGAACAAAACCTAATAGCCGCAAATGCAAAAATAGGCGTAGCCAAAGGGGCTTATTTTCCAAGTATTAGCTTAACTGGAATGTTTGGAAATCAAAGCGCTGAGTTTAGCAAGCTTTTTAGCTCTCCGACTAAGCTTTGGCAAGTGGCGCCATCTATTAATCTTCCTATTTTTACAGCTGGGATGATAGCAGGGCAGGTTAAAGAGGCTGAAGCTGGCAAAGAGCAAGCTCTTGCCCAATATCAAAAAACTATTATAGCGGCTTTTAATGATGTCGATAGCGCCATAGGGCAAAACTATCACGCAAAAGAGCAAGACGAAGCTAGCGAGAAGAGGGCTCTTGCTATGCAAAAAGCTTTTGAAAGCGCCAAGCTTAGATATAAAGTCGGCTCTATATCTTATGCCGATATGCTAATAGTTCAGCAAAATTGGCTTAGCGCTAAGCAACAAGCGATAATAGCAAAGCAAAACAGGATTATAACTACAATCAATCTATACAAAGCTCTCGGCGGCGGCTGGGATGATAAAGAGACGCCTGAGTTTCCAAGTTTATTGCCGGCAGGAAGATAAAAAAAGTTTTGTAGGAGTAAAATTAGGTAATCCTATCTAATAAGAGCCTATTTTGAAAGAGTTTTCCAGCTATCTAAAAGAGTTTAATCCTAGGTTATTTGAGGTTATAAAAGAGGGGTACGGTAAAAAAGAGTTTTTTGCCGACTCCACTTCAGGTCTTACGGTTGCTATAGTTGCATTGCCACTTGCTATGGCTATTGCTATTGCGAGCGATGTTCCACCATCTGCTGGTATTTTTACCGCTATTGTTGCCGGATTTTTTATCTCATTGCTTGGGGGATCTAGGTTTCAAATAGGTGGTCCAACTGCCGCCTTTGCCGTTACCGTTGCTACTGTTGTCTCAAAACATGGCATCGATGGATTAGCGCTTGCTACATTGATGGCTGGCGTTATGCTTGTTGTTTTTGGTTTTTTAAGGGCTGGCGTACTTATTCGATTTATCCCATATCCCGTCCTTACCGGTTTTACCTCCGCAATTGCCCTACTTATATTTTTTGCTCAACTAAAAGAGTTTTTTGGGCTTCAGATCCAAAATATCCCAGCCGAATTTACCCCAAGACTTGAGGCATACATTGAGCATATTGACACCCTTAATGTTTATGCAGTAGCGCTCGGCCTTGCCTCTATTGCAATTATTGTATTTTTTCAAAAAAAATATCCAAAAATTCCAGGACCACTCGCCGCCGTAGTATTTGGCGCTACTATTGTCTATTTTTTTGGCATTCCGGTTGAGACTATAGAGACTAAATTTGGGGCTTTGCCTTCCTTTTTGCCATCGCCATCGTTTCCAAATATTACAATTCAAAAGATGATTTTGGTTTTACCAGATGCTATTACGATAGCCACTTTGGCCGCAATAGAGTCTCTCCTTAGCGCCGTGATAGCCGATTCGATGAGCGGCGATAAGCACAAATCAAATACAGAGCTTGTGGCGCAAGGGGCGGCAAATATAGCATCCGTTATATTTGGAGGGATAGCCGCTACGGGGGCAATAGCTAGAACTGCTACAAATATCAAAGCAAAAGCATTCTCTCCAGTATCTGGTATGATGCATGCCGTGTGGTTAGCGCTATTTTTGGCGATATTTGCCCCACTAATCGTCAAAGTTCCATTAGCTGTGTTATCTGGAATACTTATGGTAATAGCTTGGAATATGAGTGAAATACGACATATTCGCTCAATTATGCGCTCGCCACGCTCTGATAGAGTTGTACTTTTTGTAACATTTACGCTTACGGTTTTGGTAGATCTAAATTTTGCTGTGCAGGTCGGTATTTCGCTCGCTTCGATACTTTTTATAGCCAAAATTATGAATGTTACAGAGGTTCGTGAATCTCAAATTGACGGTTATGATAAAGATGCTACCGACAAAAAAATATTACCAAAAGATACAGTTGTGTATGAGATAACGGGGCCACTATTTTTTGGAATTACCGATAAGCTCAAAGATACATTAAAACTTGCCGATTTTTTGCCTAAAGTGTTAATTTTGAGGATGCGACATGTCCCTATGGTAGATGCGGCTGGGATACACGCTATTGAGGAGCTGTTTTTTAGTCTTAAAGACAAAGGTGTAACTCTTGTATTATCTGGGATTAAGCCAGAGATAAAGAGATTTTTTGATAAAACTGGGCTTACTAAACACATTGGAGAGGAAAATATAGTCTCACATATAGATGAGGCGATAATCAGAGCTTACGAAGTCGTTGGAGAAGAGCCTCCTATGTGTATTATCCGCTAAGCTTTTGTTTGGCAAAATCTATAGAAAAAATAGGGGGTGGTTTAAAATGGAGAGAAGGGATTTTATCAGATTTGTCGCCGCTGGCGTAGCTGCAACTACTGCAGCGCCTTTGGTTGCTTCTGGCCATGAAGGTAGAGATAATTTTGTAATAAATGATATTAGAGAAATTTCAAACAAAATGCTTAACGAAATCTTTCGATCAAACGAGTATTACAAAAGGAGTAAAAACAAGGCTTTTTTTGAATCATTTGTGGCCTCGCAACACCCTAAGGTTACACTTGTAGGGTGCTCTGACTCTAGATTTCAAATCAACTCTATTGATACAACCCCTGAAAATGATATTTTTGTAATTAGGAATATAGGCAATCAATTTGCCTCCAATCCAGGATCTATCGAGTATGGGGTGCACCATTTGCATACTCCGCTACTTATATTTATGGGGCATACAAGGTGCGGCGCTATTAAGGCCGCTTTGTCAGATTATTCAAAAGAGAGTTTGAATATTAGAAAAGAGGTAGACTCTTTAGCTTTATCTGTAAGAAAATCTTCAGGCGGCAGTAGCGAAAATGAAAAATGGCTCAATGCAGTTATATCAAATGTTCACGAGCAGGTATGCGTTGCCAAGAGAGAATTTGAAGGTGAAGTAAAAAGTGGCAAGTTAACGATAGTTGGGATGATTTACGACTTTGCAAACGATTTAAAAGAGGGGTATGGGAGCATTAAAGTTATAAATGTAAATGGAGAAACCGATATAATGAAAATAAAAGAGACGCCAATTTTTAGGAGTGTAATCTCCTAGTAGCGACTCTGTTTTCTCCATATATCTTGAAGTTTTTGGGTGTAATATTCGATTGTTTGTTGTTTTGTTCTAATGTTTTTTTCGCCGAGCCTTGCTACGAATCTAGCTACATCGGCGATTAGCCAGGTGTCTTCAACAGAAGACGAGCTATCGATTTTTTCAGCTACTTCGTGTGTTTCGGCTTCGACTTGCTCTCTTGTTAAAAACATTTTGTTGTATTTTTTAAAGAGCCTAGCCTCTATGGTTTTTGCGCTCATCTAACTCTCTTAGGCAAAATTTTTTGTTGTATTTTATCAAAACTTTAGGTTTTTTTATCAAAATTTTTTAAGTGTTTTCTAAAAGGGTGTTAAATGTATTCAATAAACAGACTTTTGTCAGACATAGCCGGCTTTTTATGGGGGCTACCTCTAATTATTTTTCTGCTTGGCGTCGGTGTGTATCTAACGTTTTTGCTTCGTGGAGTTCAGTTTAGAGCTTTTTTTCATGCCTTTGGACTCATTTTTCACAAAGAGCGCAGTAGCGAGGGTGATATTAGCCACTTTGCGGCGCTAATGACTGCCCTTGCGGCAACTGTCGGTATAGGTAATATCGTGGGTGTGGCTACAGCTATATCACTTGGCGGACCAGGCGCGGTATTTTGGATGTGGATGACGGGACTTGTCGGAATGGCTACCAAATACTCTGAAATACTCCTTGCCCAAAAATATAGACAAAAAGGGGCTCATGGAATGCGAGGTGGCCCAATGTATTATTTGAGAGATGGAGCTAATATGCCTCGCCTTGCGGTAGCATTTGCTATTTTTACCATTATTGCTAGTTTTGGTATTGGCAATATGACCCAATCAAATGCGGTTGCATCGGCCTTGTCTTCCAAATTTGGAGTTGATACGGCTATTACTGGTTTTGTGCTAATGACGCTTACTATGTTGGTAATTTTGGGCGGTATCAAATCGATAGGGAAATTTACCTCTTTTTTGGTCCCTTTTATGATCGTACTTTATGTTGGCGCCGCGCTAATTGTACTTTTAATAAACATTGACAAGATCCCTTTTGCTTTTAAACTTATCTTTGAGGGGGCGTTCTCTGGCACTGCCGCAACAGGAGGTTTTTTAGGCGCTACGATAGCGACAGCGATGAGATACGGTATGGCAAGAGGTATTTTTTCAAATGAGTCAGGGCTTGGTTCTGCCCCAATAGCAGGAGCTGCCGCCAGAACAAAAGATCCAGTAAAACAAGCTCTTGTCGGTATGACGCAGACTTTTATAGACACCCTTGTGGTATGCACTATGACAGCGCTTATCATCCTTACCGCACCGGTATGGAAAGAGGGCATATCGCCTGCCGAACTTACGACGGCGAGCTTTGCATATACGCTAGGCGAAGTCGGTAGCATAGTTGTGACCTTGTCGATAGTATTGTTTGCTTATTCAACCATTATAGGGTGGAGTTTTTACGGAGAGAAAGCGTGTGAATTTTTGTTTGGCGAACGCTCAATTAAAGTTTATAGGGTATTTTTCTCATCGTTAGTATTGGTGGGCTCCATAAGCACGCTTGAGGCGGTATGGAATTTTTCCGACGCCGCAAATGCGTTGATGGCAATACCAAATTTAATAGCGCTCCTGATGCTCTCAAAGGTTGTCAAAGAAGAGACCGATAGGTACTTTAGGGAGAAGAGTATATGAGATTTTTTGGACTTTATTTTGCATTTTTTTGTTTTGCGTTTTCGTACATTTTCAAAGGCAATGCAGTGGCGGCTTTAGTTTTTGGCGCCGATATGCTCTTTTCTTATTTTGTATTTACGACCGCATTTACAATGTCGGTTGCCGTGCTCTTGTTTGTCGCACTCAAAAAAGGGCTGAAGTTTGCCGCTATTTCACCTTTTTTTGGAGGGCTGTTTGCCGGGGCGGCGGGGATATTTTTTGTGACTTTGCTGGCAAATAGGCTTGTATTGCTATTTGGCGCATACCTGCTTGGGGTAGCGGCGCAAAACTCCGATATGTACGCCGCTGGGATAGGAGCGGTGTTTTTGGTGTTTGGATATTTTGTGTTTAGACCGTTTAATTTTGATTTTGTAAGTACCAAAAGAGCTGATTTTAACCGTTCGCAAAGTAGATCTGGCGAGGATACGATAGATGTTCAGGTCGTAGAAGATTTTGACAAAGTGGAGCATAAATGAAAGTGTATGGAATACCGAACTGTGGAAGCGTTAAAAAAGCGCTTGATTTTATAAAGGCAAGTAAAATAGAGTACGAATTTATTGATTTTAAAAAGCAAAAACCGACAGAGGCGCAACTTACGATATGGGCAGAGGCTGTCGGCATAGATAGGCTTTTTAACACAAAAGGGACAAAATATAAAAGTCTCGGGCTTGATTATAAAACTTTGAGTAATATGGAAAAGTTAGAGTGGCTAGCCAAAGAGCCTACGATGATAAAACGTCCGGTAATAGAGTATGGCGGCAAGATAGTAGTTGGTTTTGATGAGGAGATATACAAAAAAATTTTATTGTCGATATAGTTTGATGTAATAGATAATCCAATAAAGGAAGCAAGATGGCTACTGAGGCTACAAGCGGTATAACGGCTGGGGCAGGTTTTGGGTATAACTACTCATATACAAAGCCGATAGAGGCGGAGCAACGTATAAAGCGAGAAGGAAGGGAGCCGTCTACGACAAAACTGGATTTTGTATCGCAAAAAACAACTGAAAATGTAGTGACAGACGATAAGAAAGCAAAAGAAGCTAAGAAGAATGATGCAAAAAGTTTATACGAGGCCGAGCAAGAAAAGATAAAAAAACAAGAAGAAGAGCGAAAAAAAGAAGAGGATGCAAAAGAGCAAGCTAAATATCTAGATGAGCTGACAAAGCGGCTAAACGCTAGCATGAATAGATTTAGCGAAAATATCAAATTTGGCGTCAATGATAAGACTAATTCAATAATTGTCTCTATCATAGAGCAAAATAACGAGAAAAAAATAAAAGAACTCTCAAAAGAGGATGCTGAAAAATTATTTAAAAGACTTGACTTTGTGCTTGGAGTGCTGTTTGATAGTAAGGGGTAGGGGATGCGATGGATTTTACTCCATCGTACATCCCTTATCGTTGCAATGCGCTTGATATGTTTTGCCGCTTAGCGCTTCCATGGCATATTTCTCGCCTAGTTCATAGGCTTTTATATTGATATCGTGGACTTTTGCCGGAACTTTTGAGAGCATAACCTCTTTAAGTAGCTCCCTATCAATTGCTTTCATAAAAGTATTTGCAATTGCAAGCGCTATAACCGACTGAGTAATAACATTTCCTACCTCTTCTTTTGCAATTGTTATGATAGGTATCTCAACTATCTTCCATTTTTTTCTATCTTCATCGGTTGGCTTTACTAGATTTGGATCTATTACTATAGTTCCACCCTCCGATACACCATTTTTAAAAAGATTGTAGCTTACCTGCGCGACTGAGAGCATAAAGTTTATCTCTCCATCGTTCGCATACGGATAAAATATCTCTTCATCGTCAAGGGTAATGTCAACAACGGTAGGCCCGCCCCTTACTTGTGATGTGTATGTAGCTGTTTTTAGGCCGTATCCACCTGTTTTTATTTTTGCCGCCGCAAAGATTTCGCCTGCAAGAAGCACGCCTTGACCGCCGACCCCGGTAAATCTCATTAATGTTCTAGCCATCATCCGCCCCCTTATATCTTCTTAGCAAAATCATCTTGGGTAATAGTTTTTCTCTTACCTTGATGAACGGCGATTATCTCTTGATACAGATCGCAATACTCTTTTGCCTCTGTATCTTGTTTTAGTATCCCAGTAGCAAAAGTATTCATTTGCTCTTCAGGCGAGAGTTTCTCCCATTTTGCTTTAGGGGTAGTGATAGAATCAATCCACTCGAGGTTTTTCATGGCTGATTCCATCTTGTTTTTTCTACCTAAATTAATGTGGCAGTTTGAAATAATATCAAAGAAACTAAACCCTTTGTGTTGAAAACCAGCTATAAACACTTTCTCTAATTTTTTAGGATCAAGCACAGTCTCTCTTGCTACAAATGAAGCCCCAGCCGCTTCTGCGAGCTTGCAAGCATCAAATGTAGGGTCTATATTTCCTGCAGTTTGGCTAGCGGTCCACATACCTTGTGGTGTAGTAGGTGATGTTTGTGAATTTGTAAGACCGTAAATAAAGTTATTGATAACGATAAAGTTTAGGTCTATATTTCTTCTAGCTCCATGGATAGTGTGGTTACCGCCTATCGCAAGAGCATCCCCGTCGCCTGCGACTACGATAACATGTTTATCTGGGTTTGCTAATTTAATACCTGTCGCAAATGCAACGGTTCTACCATGGGTTGTATGAACTGTATTGCAGTTGATGTACGAAGAAAATCTTCCAGAGCAACCAATACCAGAGACAACGCACACATCGTCCATATTCCAGCCACAAGCATCTATAGCACGAATTACAGCTTTTAAAATAACGCCATCACCACATCCCCAACACCAAAGTGTCGGCATTTTTTCTAATCTTAGATACTCATCATAATTAAATGCCATTGTTACATCCCCTTCACTTTTTCTACGATTTCGTATGGAGAGATAGCTCTACCGTTTACTTTGTATAGACCCGCAATATCAAGTCTGCCTGATACCCTCTCTACCTCTTCGGTGTATTGCCTTATATTTAGCTCAACGCAAAGGACTTTTTTGATTTTGTTTGTTAGCTCTCTAATTCTCTTAGCAGGGCTTGGCCATAGGGTAATTGGTCTAAACAATCCCGCTTTGATACCATTTTGTCTTAAGTGTCTAATAGCCTCTTTTGCCGCTAGAGATACTGAGCCATAAGCAATTATAAGGACATCATTCTCACCCAAATCATCACACATAAACTCTTCGTTTAGCTCAAGCTCGTCTGTATGCATCATAACTTTATCTTCAAGCCTTTGAATTAGCTTCCGACAAGTCTCTATCTCCTCCGTTGGAAAGCCCTTAGCATCGTGATGGAGTCCTGTAAAATGGTATCTATACCCTTTAAACATTGGATTTAGCACCGCAGGCTCATCTGGACCGACGCCATAAGGTCTATAATCTGCAGGCGATCCTGTAAACTGTTTTCTTGGCTTAATACCCGCTTTTGTCTCCTCAGCTGTAGGTATCATAGCCTTGCCGTGCATATGACCTAGTGTTTCATCGCTAAGCACAATAACTGGTTGCATAAATCTATCCGCTAAGTTAAAAGCTCTAACCACTTCGGTATAGCATTCAGCCAAATTTCCTGGACAAAGGGTAATTGAGCGATAGTCGCCGTGAGAAGGGTTTCTTGCTTGTCTAACATCGCCTTGAGACACCCTTGTTGGAAGACCAGTTGATGGACCACCCCTCATAACATCCACAACTACAAGCGGCACCTCTGCCATTTGTGCAAGACCTAAATTTTCAGCTTTTAAACTCATACCAGGACCACTTGTCGCAGTCATAGCTCTAACGCCGCTCATGGCAGCCCCAATTGCAGCTGCAATACCACCTATCTCATCTTCCATTTGTATACAAGTACCACCAACTGCAGGTAAAAGGTCAGAAATAGTGTGCATAATTTCACTTGATGGGGTAATAGGGTACCCACCAAAAAACATACAACCTGCATCTACAGCAGCAATCGCCGCTAGATCGTTTCCTGTCGATATTATCTCTCTAGTTGCCATTAAATCTCTCCTTACCCAACGCTTCTATAATTATTTTTTACTATCGCCTCTTGTCTAGCCCGCGCCTCTGGTGTCAATTTTGCAAATTTGAACTCCTCTTTTGTGGCCACACTTATTGCAAAGTCTGGACAGCTAAGCTCGCAATCAGAGCAACCGATGCAACTCTCCGGATGGAGCACCTTAACCATAGCGCCGAGCGTAGTTGACGGGTCTGGAACCATTGCAAGTACCCCAGCCGGACATACCGATACGCATACATCGCAAGCCTTGCACCTTTTTTCGTCTACCCAAACAGGGGTATTTGACAGAGCTTTTAAAACACCCATTACTTATCTCCTTTTATGGTTTTTAAATTCATATATCACTTTTGCTGTTATGCAAAACTTTTCTTTACCGTTTTACCTATATCCGCAGGCGAGCGGACAACTCTTACACCAGCCGCTTCGAGCGCCTCCATTTTTTCAGCCGCAGTCCCTGCGCCACCTGATATGATGGCTCCTGCATGACCCATCCTTTTGCCTTTAGGCGCGCTTTGTCCAGCGATAAACGCTGTAACAGGTTTTGTTATATGCTCTTTTATATATTTTGCCGCTTGTATTTCAAGGTCGCCGCCGATTTCACCTATCATTGCTATAGCTTTTGTCTCAGGGTCGTTTTCGAACATTTCAAGAAGTTCAATATAGCTAAGCCCTATTATTGGGTCACCACCGATACCTACAGCTGTAGATATACCAAGACCCTCTTTAACTATCTGATTTGACGCTTCATAGGTCAGTGTCCCAGATTTTGAGATAAGTCCGACATTTCCTTTTTTGAAAATCATTCCAGGCATAATCCCAATTTTTGCCTCTTCAGGGGTAATAATACCAGGGCAGTTTGGACCAATTAGTTTTGCCCCCATTTTTGTTGCGTAAGGCTTAGCTACCATCATATCTTTTACAGGTGTTCCCTCTGTAATTGTAACGATTAGTTTAATACCAGCTTCCGCCGCCTCCATAATTGCGTCAGCTACAAACATAGGGGGTACAAAAATTAAAGATACATCTGCGCCAGTTGCCGCTGCAGCCTCTTTAACGGTATTAAAAACAGGTCTATCAAGGTGTGTTTGCCCCCCTTTGCCCGGAGTTACGCCGCCCACTATATTTGTGCCATACTCAATGCATTGTGTGGCATGAAATGTCCCCTCTTTGCCAGTAAAGCCCTGAACTATTACTTTTGAGTGTTTGCCTACTAATATCGCCATATTAAAACTCCCCCTTTGCCGCTTTTACCGCTTTTTTTGCGCCGTCCGCTAAATTTTCGGCGGCTATTAGATTTGCTATATTTGAATTTTTAAGTATCTCTTTTGCTTCCTCGGCGTTTGTGCCATCAAGCCTTACGATAACAGGAACACTTACATTTGTTAGTTTAGTGGCTTCAATAATACCGTTTGCAACACGGTCACATCTAACGATACCGCCAAAGATGTTTACAAATATCGCTTTTACATTTTTATCTTTTAAGATAATCTCAAACCCTTTTGCGACAGTTTCAGCCGATGCGCCGCCCCCTACGTCAAGGAAGTTTGCAGGCTCTCCACCTTCGTGCTTGATAATATCCATAGTACCCATTGCAAGACCTGCGCCATTTACCATGCAACCAACATTTCCATCAAGTTTTACATAGCTTAGATTGTATCTAGAGGCCTCAATCTCTGTTGGCTCCTCTTCGCTTAGATCTCTTAGCGCCTCTATATCGCTGTGGCGAGATAGGGCATTATCATCAAACCCCATTTTTGCATCAAGCGCCAAAAAATGACCCTCTTCTGTAAGTATTAGCGGGTTGATTTCTACTAAATTTGCCTCTTTTTTTGTGTAGCACTCATAAAGCGCTTTTGCAAACTTAATAAACTCAGGGATTTGTTCATTAGTAAGTCCAAGCTTAAACGCAAGCTCTCTTCCGTGAAAACCTTGAAAACCTATAGCTGGGTCAATTGCAACTTTAATAATTTTTTCTGGGGATTTGTGGGCAACCTCTTCAATTTCCATACCACCCTCAGTTGACGCCATCATTACATTTTGCTCTTTGCTTCTATCGAGTGTCATACCGAGGTAATACTCTTTTTTGATTCTAGCGCCCTCTTCGATATACACCTTTTGAACTAATTTCCCTTCAGGTCCAGTTTGGTGGGTAACAAGTGTCATTCCTAGCATCTGTTTTGCTATTTCTTCAACCTCAATCGTAGATTTAGCAAGTTTTACGCCGCCGCCTTTACCCCTTCCACCTGCGTGAATTTGGGCTTTTACAACCCAAACGCTTCCGCCAAGTTCCTGCGCCGCCTCTCTAGCGTCTTTTGGGTTTGATACGACCACCCCTCTCAGGGTAGGGACACCGAACTCTTTAAAGATAGCCTTGGCTTGATACTCATGTATATTCATCTTTTATCTATCCTTTATTTTAAGATTTATTTGTCATTGCAAGAGGTACTACCCACTCGTCGAATTGCTCTGGGGTAACAAGACCCAAAGCTACAGCCTCCTCTTTTAGGGTAGAGCCATTTTTATGAGCCGCTTTGGCTATTTTTGCCGCATTTTCGTATCCAATGTGTGGATTTAGGGCTGTAACGAGCATTAGTGAATTATTTAGATACTCTGTTATTTTTTCGATATTTGGCTCAATCCCCACCGCGCAATTATCGGCAAAGCTCACCATCGAATCAGATAGGAGTCTAATTGATTGGAGTACATTGTATATGATAACCGGTTTAAATACATTTAGCTCGAAGTTTCCTTGAGATGCGGCAAACCCTATTGTTGCATCATTCCCCATTACTTGACAAGCCACCATCGTCATAGCCTCAGATTGTGTAGGGTTTACTTTACCCGGCATAATAGAGCTTCCCGGCTCATTTTCAGGGATTGTTATCTCACCAATTCCACACCTTGGGCCACTTGCTAACCATCTAATATCATTTGCTATTTTCATCAGATTTGCCGCAAGAGCTTTTAGCGCCCCGTGTAAAGAGGTAAGGGCGTCGTGACTTGTAAGGGCTTGAAACTTATTTGGGGCGCTTACAAACCTTTTGCCTGTTATTTCGCTAATTTTTTTTGCCGCAGTTTCCGCTAATTTTGGATGGGCATTTAGCCCTGTACCAACCGCTGTGCCACCTATTGCAAGTTCTCTTACAAACTCTAGATTTGCTTTAATTTGAGCTTCAGAATTTTCTAGCATCGCCACATATCCGCTAAACTCTTGTCCGAGTGTCAGAGGAGTAGCGTCTTGAAGGTGGGTCCTACCTATTTTTACGATATTATCAAACGCCGCCATCTTTTCGGCTAAGACCTTTTTGAGGTGATTTAGCGAAATAAGTAATTTATCCTCCACCTCTATAACTGTTGCTATGTGCATTGCTGTTGGAAATGTGTCGTTTGAGCTTTGAGACATATTTACATGGTCGTTTGGATGTATAGTTTTTTCTTTTGTAAAATCAAGTCCCATATTTTGCATAGCCCTGTGAGCTATCACCTCATTTAGGTTCATATTTGTCTGAGTGCCGCTACCCGTTTGCCAAACAGAGAGTGGAAATGCCCCTTCAAGTTTGCCTTCCATAATCTCATCGCAAGCTTTTACTATCGCATCTTTTTTAGTTTCATCCAATTTGCCTAACTCATAATTTGTAAGAGCCAAAGCTTTTTTGAGAACGGCAAAAGCGCTGATAAGTTCAAAAGGCATCTTTTCCGTGCCTATTTTGAAGTTTTCAAGGCTTCTTTGTGTTTGGGCGCCCCATATCGCAGTCATTGGGACGCGTACTTCCCCCATCGTATCTTTTTCTATTCTATATTCCATTTTTACACTTCCTTAAAGAAATCTGCGTTTTCTAATTTGTCGACGAGGCTTTGCACGCTTGCTACTGAGCGGGCAAAAGCCTCTTTTTCATCTGGTAATAGATTTACCTCGATTACTTTCTCAGCGCCTTTGGCTCCTATCATTATAGGCACGCCGCTTACGATGTTGTTGTAGCCATATTCCCCTTCTAACATGACAGCGCAAGAGTGTATTTGCCTTGTATCTCTAAGTATTGCTTCCACCATCATCGCCGTGGATTTTGCCGGAGCGTAGTACGCGGAACCCGTTTGAAGAAGCTCCACTATCTCAGCGCCCCCATGTCTTGTTCGGTGAACTATTTCATCAATCTCTTCTTTGGTAAGGAGATCATATAACCCAACGCCGGCAACTGTTGAATATCTAGGCAAAGGCACCATATCATCACCGTGTCCGCCCATTACCGAAGCCCTTATCTGACCTGCGCCATAACCTAATTTTTGTTGGATAAAACTTGCCATTCTCGCGGCGTCAAGTATTCCAGCCATCCCAAGTACTTTGCTTCTATCAAAGCCTGTAGTTTTAACTGCTGTATAAACCATTGCGTCAAGAGGGTTGGAGACGACTATAACTATAGCATTTGGGGCATATTTTTTGATATCTACACATATATTTTTCATAATTTCCGCATTAATAAAAAGCAAATCATCTCTGCTCATCCCCGGTTTTCTAGGGCTTCCAGCAGTTATAACAATAATGTCGCTACCAGCTATATCCTCAGGGTTTATAGCGGCTTTAACCACTGTATGGCTCCTCGCCGCTTGCGCCGCTTGGCTCATATCAAGAGCTCTCCCTTTTGCTACATTAACTTTATTATCTCTCATCCATATTTCGTGGCACACCCCATTCATCGCCAAAATAAACGAAATTGTTGAGCCTACATTTCCAGCTCCGATGATTGTTACTTTTCTACCTTTCATCTTCTTAGTACCCTTCAATATCTTTTGTCTAAAGTTTAGTGTTAACTTTACACAAAAAATTGTTTAAAATACCGCCCCAATTGGAGCGGCTTGTTTTTTTATTTGATGTTATCGATGATAGCGTTTAGTGTGGCAGATGGTCTCATCGCAGCGCTTGCTTTTTTAGGATCTGGTCTATAGTATCCACCAATATCTTGAGGCTTGCCTTGTGCCCCTATTAGCTCGGCATTGATTTTTTCCTCATTTGCTTTTAAATCAGCATATACTTTTGCAAATTTTGCCTTTAACTCAGGGTCTTTATCTTGGTTTGCAAGAGCCTCTGCCCAGTACATTGCAAGGTAAAAATGGCTTCCTCTATTATCTATTTCGCCAACTTTTCTAGCAGGCGATTTGTTTTCATCCAAAAATTTACCATTTGCAACATCTAATGTTTCAGCCAAAATAGCCGCTTTTTTGTTATCAAAAGTGTTGGCAAGGTGCTCTAGGGATACTTGAAGAGCCAAAAACTCGCCCAAAGAATCCCATCTTAGATACCCCTCTTTTAAGAATTGTTCAACATGTTTAGG
>JAVRLX010000005.1:0-48740 GCA_031960985.1 Campylobacterales bacterium
ACTGCTTGGCTTTTTTAGCTTTGGAACCGAAGCCGATATGCGTTAGCATCGGCAAGGCTGTCCCTGCCATAAATACGGGCTTTCAAGGAAACATCGGCTACGCCGAGCGCTTCGCTTGTTTTGCTCGTATTTGTGCGTAACATCAGTTAAAAAGAGGAGGAAATTATTCTCCCTCTTTTTTTTCTTCCTTTTCTCTCGGCGCTACTTTGCAAGCCGTATTAATACCAAGCAGTGAATAAAGGGCGCAAAATCTAAACACGCCAGTACCCATTACAATAAGCCCTATAATCGTCACTATAAGACTGCTAATACCCACAGTTCCAACCAATACCAAAACAATCCCTATTGCAATTCTCGCATATCTATCGATACCACCGACATTTTGTTTCATAAGAGCTCCTTATTTTGAAAATCTATCAATTATAACAAAAAAGAAAGTAAAAGATATGCAGGAAGCATAAAAAACTTTGAAAGAGGGGTTGCTAGCGCTATAATGAGTATAATCATCCCATACCTGCCGATTTTTTCGTTAAACTCATCAATTGCGGATGAGCCAAACTTCCTACCCAAAAACCCTAGAGCATTTGAACCATCAAGCGGTGGAATCGGCCAAAGATTAAAAACTGCCAAAATAGTATTATATACTACTAGATAATAGAGAATCATTGCAAACAGGCTATAACCTTGCATAAAACCAAGAAGTATCGATGCGCCAACAGCCATCAAAAGGTTGTATATTATTCCAGCCAAAGATACCGCTATCGCGCCGTTATAGCCGCCATTTCGGACAACCGTCCACATATTAATAGGCACCGGCTTTGCCCAGCCAAAAAGAAAAGGGGCGCCCGAGATAAAAAGCAGTAACGGAACAACTATAGTTCCTACCGGGTCTATATGCACGATTGGGTTTATACTAAGTCTTCCCTCATTTTTTGCAGTATTATCTCCATATCGGTACGCCACATAGCCATGCATTATCTCATGCCCTATGATGGCTATCATCAAAGCCGCCACTATGGAGATGGCCTTAAATATATCGAACCCGCCAAAGTCAAACATCTATTTTAGCTCACCCTCTAAAGTCTCTATCGTTTTGCCTATCCTATTCCACCTAACTAGATAGTTATCATCCCAGCTAAAGTAGATAAACCAAGGTTTACCGACAACCTGCGAATAATTAACCGGCCCCCAATATCTACTGTCTGCGGAATTATCTCTATTGTCGCCCATCATAAAAAACTGATCATTTTTAAGGGTTACAGGGCCAAAAAAGTATTTTCTAAGCCTAACATCTTCGGCCTCTAACATCGTAAACGGCGTTTCATAGACAGGCTCTGTGCCCACCCTTGCAGAGTAATACGCAGATGGATCATAAAGTAGCTTGTCAAATTCTGAATCGCCGGAGTGTGCAGATATTTTTGGGTTATCGTAATGAATACCTTTGTGCTCATTTTGGTATGGGTTTTTTACCCACAGCTTACCGCCTATTGAGACTATCTCATACCCTTTGAAGTTTGTCTTTGCATACTCATCGCCCTCTTTTGGATGCAAATACAGATCTTGATTGTGAAAAAATAGCTCATCGCCGCTTACCGCAACACATCGTTTTACAAAATGCACTTTCTCATTTAGCGGATAACGAAATATAACTATATCCCCCCTTTTTGGACGCTCACCCTCGATTAGGTGTCCGTCGTGATTTGGGATAAGCGGAATTTCTAGAAACGGAATGTGCGGAGTGGGAACGCCGTAAGCGAATTTTTTGACAAATAGGTGGTCGCCTATCAAAAGTGTTCTTATCATTGAGCCAGACGGTATCACAAACGCCTGCGCCACAAAAAATATTACGAGAAGAACGATAATAATCGTACCTGTCCAACTATTGGAGAATTTGTAAAGTTTTAGTAGATTTTCTTTCATATGCTTTTTGCGGCCTTTAGCGTATTTGATAGTAACATTGCAATGGTCATTGGACCTACCCCACCCGGTACTGGAGTAATAAACGAGCATTTAGAGGCCAACTCATTAAAAGCAGTATCTCCAACAAGCTTATCGCCAACTCTATTGATACCTATGTCTACAACAACAGCGCCATCTTTGACCATATCTGCGGTTATAAGATTTGGCTTACCTACGCCGACAAATACCATATCCGCTCTTTTTGTATGCTCTTTTAAATCTTTTGTAAATATGTGACATATATCAACAGTTGCCCCAGCGTTTAAAAGGAGGCTCGCCATTGGTTTACCGACTATGTTACTAGCCCCTACTACCACGCAATCTTTCCCTTTTACATCTATATTATACTCGGACAAAAGTTCCATAACTCCAAGGGGAGTGCACGGCACAAAACCATCAAGTCCTGCCACCAATCTACCTAAATTAAAAGGGTGAAATCCATCTACATCTTTTTGCGGGGCTATCGCTTCTAATATTTTCGTAGAGTCTACATGTTTTGGAAGCGGTAGTTGCACCAAAAGCCCATGTATCTTTGGATTATCATTAATCATGCGTATCGTTGAGAGTATATCTGCTTCGGTTACAGTGCTTGGCATCTCATGCGTTACACTATATATACCTACCTCTTTGCATGCTTTTGCCTTCATAGACACATATGCATGGCTAGCGGGATCATCGCCGACAAGTATTACCGCAAGACCAGGGGTAACCCCTGTTTCTTCTATAAATTTTGCGGTCTCTTTTTTTAGATTTTCTTTTATTTTTGATGATAGTTTTTTACCGTCCAAAAGCTCCACGAAACTCCTTTAAATCAAGCAATATTGCGATATTATAAGACAATTTTGCTTTGAAGGCAGAGATTGAAAAAGTCGCTTTTTGCCATTGTTTTGGCATATAGTTTTGCAAATGCAGAGTCATTTATAAACAACTATGAATATGGGGAGATGCTATATAAAAACCCTAGAGGCGTAGGATGCGATAGGTGCCATGGCAAATATGGGGAGGGTATGGAGCTAGGAAGTTATCAAAAAAATAACAAAACAATTAAAATAGTAGCTCCAAAAATTTCGAAAAGCTCGTTTGAGGAGATAAAAAACTCTCTTAAGCAGAGTAGAAAAAGAAGTGTAATGCCAGAATATTTTTTGACAGATAGCGAGGTGGAGGCTTTGCTTTATTATCTAAAAAAGGTGAATGAAGAAAATTGAATTTAGACGGTTTTGACACCGTCTAAATATTGATTACTTTTTTTTAGCCTTTGTCGCAGGAGCTTTTTTGCCGGCAACCGCTTCTTTAAGTTTAGCGCCTACTTTGAAAGTAACAGCTTTTGTCTCAGGTATCTGGATAGTTTGACCAGTGCCAGGATTTCTACCTGTTCTTGCAGGTCTAGTAACCGATTTGAAAGTACCAAAACCTATAAAAGGGACATCTTGTCCTTTCGCTAGGCTCTCGCTGATTACTGCAAGTATTGCGTTTAGATTCGCTTCAGAATCTTTTTTTGAAGTACCTGCTTTTGCAGCAACCATAGAGATAAATTCTGCCTTATTCATAGGGCGTCTCCTCTGTAAATTAATGTAATGCACTTATATTCTAGCATAAAAACCAATGAAATCAAGTGGTTAGAGCAAAAAATTTATACAAAATAGTAATAAATTAGCTCTTTTTAAGTAAATATTAAGCAAAAATTTACGGTTACCGCTATTTTTTACCGCTTGCTTTCCCTTTTTTATTCAAAAAAGCCTTTATTGCGCTAGCCCCTTTATACATAGGCTCCAGTTTTTTGAGAGTGTCCAAATCATCTATAGACTCTTCCCTTTCAACTTTTTTTTCTTTTTGAGGTTTTATAATCTCCCCTTTTGCATACTCTTCATCATTGTCTATCATAGCAAGGCGCCCTCCTTAGGTGGTCTTAAATATGGGCTTTATTATTCAATTTCCAAACTTAAAAGTAAAAGTTCATCCCCGCTTGTTAACTTTGTATCGGTTGAGCCGCATTTTGGGCACAAAAAATTGGTCATAGTCGGAACAAAATCGGCAGAGCAATCAAAACACTTAGCTTTTAGTGGAATCCTTTGAATCTCCATTACCGCGCTCTGGGCTATTGTCTCTAATTTAAATGTATCAAACGCAGTTTTTAGTAGTTGCGGCTCAACAGAGCTTAACTCCCCTATCCCAACTACGACTTTGTGTACTTTTGTAGCATTATTTGCAGCTGCATTTTGCTCGCATAAATCAAGCAAATTTTGAACTATAGAATACTCATGCATTAGCAGATTCTCGGAAGTAGTTCGCCGCTAGGATACTCCAAAATCCTTCGTGTCCCATAGCCATTTTTTAGCGCCACTCTATTTTTGCCATCATTTACGACCTCTCCAACTAAGGCGGCATTTTTTGTAAACTCTTCGCTTTTTAGGATATTTAATATCTCATCTTCACCACTTCGCACAGCTATTACAAAAGTCCCCTCATTTGCAAGGCTAAAAGGCTCAAACCCCAAAAGCTCGCATACCCCTGCCACCTCAGGTAAAACTGTAAACGACTCCTCTACAATCTCCATTGAGACATTAGAGCTTACACACCACTCATTTAATACCGCCGCCACGCCCCCACGAGTCGCATCCCTCATAGCTACAATTTTGGCATTTGAGTTGATTAGTTTTTGAACGGTAGGCCACATAGATGCGCAGTCGCTCTTGAGGGCGCTTACTAACTCTATTCCTTCCCTTGCTGAAAATATAGTAGCGCCATGTTCGCCTATGCTTCTTGAAACTATTATTTTATCGCCGGCTTTTAGATTTTTTGAACTAAGCCCATCAAGGATTACTTCGCCAACGGCAGAGGTGTTAATAAATATTTTATCCACACTCCCTCTAGGGGCTATTTTTGTGTCACCCGTTACCACCATCGCGCCGTTAACAATTAACTCTTTTGCGATAGAGTCGGCTATTCGCTCCAAATCTTGAAACTCAAACCCCTCTTCAATAATTAGCGAAAGAGATAAATATTTTGGTTTTGCCCCCATCATTGCAAGATCGTTACAACTGCCGCATACCGCTATCTTGCCGATGTCGCCCCCTGCAAAAAATATCGGACTGACTATGAAACTATCGGTCGTAAAAGCTGTTTTTCCCTCTATCTTAAATACGGCGGCATCTTCGCTATCAAGCAAAATATCATTTTTAAGCCTTGAGAAAAAAACTTCGTTTATTAATTTATTGGATTCTACGCCGCCGCTTCCATGCGCCAAAGTTATTTTTTTCATATGGATTTTCCGTATTTAAAATAAGCCGCACAAGCCCCTTCAGAACTTACCATGCAAGATCCTAGTGGCGAGGATGGGGTGCAAGCTTTTCCAAAAACTTTGCAATCATAAGGTTTTGCCTTCCCTTTTAGCACCTCTCCACATATGCAAGCTTTGTGGTCTTCCGAAGAGTCTTTAGGTAATACATCCTTAAACACCTTGTATGCGTCAAAATGGGCAAATTCCTTTTTGATACGAAGGGAGCTTTTTGGAATAGCCCCAATGCCCCGCCAAATAAAAAAATCATCAACCTCCATATATCTCTCTATTAGCTCTTTTGCTTTTGGATTTGGCTTTGTGCTAACACTTCTTGTGTATTCTACCTCCACTTCGGCTTTGCCTTCTATTTTTTGTGCAACAATCATATCAATTGCGTGCATAATATCAACTGGCTCAAATCCGCCGACAACTATCGGTACTCTATATTTTTTGGCTATTGGCTCATAAATTTTGGAACCCGTAATAACGCTCACATGCGCTGGAGCTAAAAACGCATTCACTTTTGTCTCAGTATCATCCATTATTGCACACATCGGCTCTGGCACTGTTACATGGTTGATTGCATAATATATATTTGTTAGCCCTTGTTTAATAGCCCTATCCATCAAAGCGGCAGTCATTGGTGTGGTAGTCTCAAAACCTATTGCAAAATATATAACTTTTTTTTGTGGGTTTTCAGTGGCGATTTTGAGAATTTCTGCCGGAGAGTAAACAAAGCGAACATCAGCCCCCTCGCCTCTAACCTCTGAAAGCGACTGCTTAGAACCCGGCACTCGTATCATATCCCCTAAAGTCACAAGTATCGTATTATCCATCTTGGATAGCGCTATCGCGGCATCTATCCTATTTTTTGGCATTATACACACCGGACAGCCCGGACCGTGAACAAACTCGATATTTTCAGGCATCATTTGATTAATGCCATATTTCATAATGGTATGCGTATGCCCGCCGCACACCTCCATAATATAGAGCTTCTCTTTTAGTTTTTTGGCCTCTTTTGTTATCTTTTGCTTTAGCGCAAAAATCGTCTCTTTATCCCTAAAACCATCAAAAAGAACTGAAAAATCAATAGAATTACTCACCTATAGCCTCTTGTCTCTCTTCTTCATCCATCTGGGCAATTATTTCCTTGAAGGTTTCGATACTAAGTAGGGCGCTCTCTTCATCAATTTTGTTAATTGCATAACCTATGTGAATTAGTACATAATCACCGACTTTTACCTCTTCCGGCATCAAATCAAGGCTAACAACCCTTTTGACGCCAAGTGTATCGACAGTCGCCATATTGTCTGCTTCAAGTGAGATTACTTTTGAAGGAATGGAAAGACACATAATTAACCCCTAAGCTCTTTTTTCATTTTTAGATAATTTATCCATTTTTGTATGCTTGCATTATCTTTTGTAGAAACCTCCAAAATGTCAGCTTTTGGATTTAAGCGTCTCGCATCCCTTTTTGCGCCTTCAAGGTCAAAATCAAAATAAGGCAGTAAATCGCACTTTGTAAAGACGATAAGGTCTGCCGCACGAAACATTACCGGATACTTTTGGATTTTATCAGCGCCTTCGGGAATAGACAATAAAACCACATTTATATGCGCCCCAAGGTCGTAACTTGCAGGACAAACTAAATTTCCTACATTTTCGATAAATACTATATCAACATCATTAATAGGCAATTCATGCAAGGCGTGGTGCACCATGTGAGCGTCAAGATGACACGCCGTGCCGGTCGTGATTTGATAGGCAAGGGCCCCTTTGGCTTGTATCCTCTCTGCATCTTTGTTAGTCTCAAGGTCACCCTCTATAACCGCAATTTTTAGACCCCCGTTTTCTATCGTTTTTTCTAGCAGGCTAGTTTTGCCACTTCCGGGAGAGCTCATAAGGTTTACCGCTAGTACTTCGGCTTCATTAAAATGCTCTCTGTTTCCGGCGGCCTCTTTATCGTTTTCATCTAATATTTTTGTAATAACCGCTACCACTTTTTTGTCACTAAGTTGTGGGTTTTGGTGTAAATGCTCATGGTGATGATGGTCATGGACATGATCGTGATGATGGGTATCTTTTATAGTGCATCCGCAATCTTTACACATTGTCAAATCCTTATTAGTTTAACTGACCTTACGCACTAAAAGTGCGTAAGAACATCTTTCTCTCCTGCGAAGCAGGTAGCTTTAGGGGGTTGCAAGGGACATTTATGTCCCTGCCGCAAATACGGGCTTTGCTCGTATTTGTGCATAACATCAGTTAGTTTAATTTTAATTCCAATTATGGGCATGCAAGTGCTCGTGTAATATGTCATTATGCATATGTTTATGTGAGTGCAAAAGCCCAGCATCTAACATTAGTTTTTTATCGTTTAAAAACTCATCCGTTTTACCATCAAACACTATTTTGCCCTCCCTCATAACTATTGCTCTCTTGCCAAGCTCGGATGCAAGCGATAAATTATGTGTAGCCGTAAGGCAAGTAAAATTTGATGCCTCTAACATCTCAACAAGTCTTGCTGTCCAAAAAGGGTCAAGCGACGAGGTTGGCTCATCCAAAAGGAGCACATCTGGAGATAATGCAAAAAGACAAGCAAGCGCCCCCCTTTGTTTCTCGCCCCCGCTTAAATTAAAAGCAAGCTCATCTAATTTATCTTCAAGGCCAAACATATTTGCCGCATGCATTACTCTACTACTCATATCTAAAATCCCAAATCTAGCCGGAGAAAACGCTATATCTTCATATAGGTTTTTGCAAAAAAACATCACTTCGTAATTTTGAAATAATAGTCCACATTTTTGCCTAAAATCTTTTTCAAACTGCTTAGTAAAAGTTTTTTTTTCTATTTTTTTACCATTAAAATAAAAATCTCCAGATTTTGCAAAGTAAAGCCCATTTAAAATCTTTAAAAGGGTAGTTTTGCCGCTTCCATTGAGACCCAAAAGGACAACCTTCTCCTCTCTTTTAATCTCAAAAGATAGGTTATCTATTACCTTTTTGCCATCTCTTTCAAAAGTTAAATTCTCTACCTTAAGCACTTTGCCCCCTTGATCTTAGGGCCTCAGCACTTGCATGAAATCCCTCTATGCTTTTTAGTAATAGTGCGGTAACTAGTACTGATAAAAGCCAAATAGCCTCTTTTGTGCCCTCTATCCTAAGCCCTCTGCTTTTAGCGGCCTCGTTAAACTCGATCATCTCTTTTTTAAGGCTCTCTATTTTTGAAAATAGCATTACAAAAAAGATGGAGAGTTCGTTTTTAAATGAAAAAATATTCACAATTCCGATTCTATCAACAAGCGAAAGGGTCAAAAAAACGGTCGTAAATGATCTGCAAAATAGCGTTGCAATATGAAGCAAATCCAGCTCTGCATTCAAAAATACAAAACTACCAATAGCGCCCAAAAGGGTTAGCCCGCTAAAAAATACTACTGCAAAAAAAGATCTTAAAAATATAACCTTCCTGCGCCCTTTTTGAAGTATTAAAAAAGATAAGAGGGTAACAAGCGCAAAAAACAAAAAATTAACAGATATACTCAAATATACCAAAGTAGCGGCATATGCTGCCGCTAACACTTTATTTTTGTACACGAGCCATCTTTTTTAAGGCATAAAAAAAGGTTATTACAATAATAGAGCCAAGGGCGGCGCTAAATATATATCCACCAATCTCTCCAAGAGGGGCAAATGTGTAATCTGCAAAAGGGGCTTCAAACCATGAGCCATTCTTAATCCCTTCCGGCACAAAACCAAACATCTTTTGCATCTCCTCTGCGCTCCACTCGCCCCATGCCGGATTTTCGGTAATAAGCCCAAGAGGGGTTAAAACTATTAGTATTACAAGGGCAATAATGAGTTTTTTGTAATTATTCATCTTTGAACCTCCGGCAAAGCTATATTTACTTTTTTAAGCAAAGCTAATGCGCCTACCGTCACGACGCCTTCCAAAACTCCAAAAAAGAGAACATGAGAGCCAACTACTGCCGGAATTGTCATATTTAAACCCAAAGGGAAAAACATAGGTTTGTTGCTCTCATCTACAAAAAAGATAGGCTCAATCCCAAGGAGCACAGCAACAACAATTGAAGCCGCAACAATTGAAATATATCCAGCTACAAACCATGTTATGCGCTCATTTGCAAATTTAGAGACAAATTTTGCGCTCAGATGCGCCGCAAATGCGCCAACAAAGCCCATTGCAATAGCATTTGCTCCAAAAGTGAGAATTCCTCCATCGCCAAACAGCAGTGCTTGCAATAAAAGAACTATGCTTATTGAAAATGTTGCCACCCAAGGGCCAAAGAGTAGGGCCAAAATTGCGCATCCAACGGCATGACCGCTAGTGCCCCCTGGAATTGGGACATTAAACATCATAATTACAAAGCTAAAAGCCGAAATAGAGGCCAAAAATGGGATAACATTTTCATCTCGCACAAGCTCAAGTGTCTTTTTAAAGCCATAATAAAGGATGCCAGCCTCAGCCGCAAGTAGTGGGGTATAAACAACGGGGGAGAGGAAACCATCAGGAATGTGCATACTTTTCTCCTTTTAGTAATACTGTGTTAGGATTTTATTTACTTTAATCTAAAACTCTTCTTTGGTTATGTGACCATTTAGATACAAAGAGGCAAAAGCGGCCTGTCCAACGCAAATAGATGAGTCATTTGGGGCTAATTTTTCGTGAAAAAAGAGATTTTTACTGCCCATCTCTCGTTTTAGTGCGCCAACCAACGCCGCATTTTGAAATACTCCTCCAGAGCAAAAAATTGGCAAATCGTATTTTTTGGATATATCCTTTACATACTCTGCTAAGGTATTTATAAACTTTGTGGCAACTAAGCTTGGATTATTGACTCTTAAAATCTCTCGCAACAGCGCTGGCATATCTAAAAGGCTTTCAAAACGACTTTTACAAAAAGGATCAAATAGCCCCTCAATCATAAGCCCACTCTCCCCTTCATAGGTTTTATCTTGTACCACACCAATAAGCGCGGCAACCCCATCAAAGAGTCTTCCCATTGATGTGCTTTTAACACAATTTATTTTTTTAAAAAATGCTTCGAACAATATTTTAATCTCGGCATCGCAAAAACCAAGCCTTTTGGCTATAGCCTTTGATTCCTCTTCGCTTAAAAACGAAAGAGACAGTGAAATAGCGGCTTTTTTTGGTTCTTTGGCAGCGCTCTCTCCACCAAGTAGCCAAAACTCTGGCAGATGCAAAACCCTGTTTATTTCATACTGATTTTTTACAAATACCTCTCCACCCCATATATTGCCATCATCCCCAAGTCCAGTTCCATCCCAGACTATGCCGAGCCCATCTGAATGTAGCTTATCTCTTTCAAACAAAGAGGCTAAAAAATGGGCTTTGTGGTGTTGAAGTTTTAGTGTTGGCGCTTCAAGAGAGGCGGCGTAGATGCTTGAGGCGTAGCGACTATTTTTATCGCATACCGCAAGCGAAAATTTAAGATTCCACAAAGAGCGGATATGCTCAACGCTTTTTTCGTAATACTCAATGGCATCTAATGAGTTTAAATCCCCTATATGAGAGGAGATGGCTATATTGTCCTCAAAACAAACTGAAAAACAATTTTTTTGATGTGCCCCTGCGCAAAAAACAGCTTTAGAAAAATAAGGAGCTTTAAAAAAAGATGGGGTATAGCCGCGTGAATTTCTAATTTTTATCAGCGTATTGTCAGAGGCTCTAACCACTGAATCATCGCACCCCTGAACAATTATTCTGTCATAATAAAATGCATAGTCAAAAGCGCCATTTAATTTGGTAAAAAGCCCTTTTTCATCAGTTATTATTGGCTCATCTGATATATTTGCGCTGGTTGCTACAAGTGGAAAATTTATTAAACTAAATAAAATGGCGTATATTCCGTTATATGGTAAAAACGCACCAATAAAGGGGCTATTGTGTGAGATATGATAGCTTAGTGAGTAAGAAGTTGATTTTTTTAATATGGTTATTGGTCTTTCATTTGAAGTTACAAGGCGCTCTTCAAACTCAGATAATTCACACTCTTTTTTAAGGGTCTGGATGGAGCCAAACATTACGGCAAGAGGTTTTTTAGCTCTCCTTTTTTTCTCTCTTAGGCGCATTACCGCTTCATCACTATCGGCGCGGCAGATTAGATGAAATCCCCCAACCCCCTTTATCGCTACAATTTTACCTTCATTTAAAGAGGTGGCTACATTTTTTAGTATTTTGCCTGTTTTTGAAATCTCCAAAATGCGACCTTGTTCACCTGTCAAGTAAAATGAAGGGCCGCACTTTGGACAAGAGATAGGTTCTGCGTGAAAGCGTCTATTTAAAATATTTTTATATTCATTCTCACACTCATCGCACATCTCAAAAAACCGCATTGTTGTATGAGCCCTATCATACGGCAAAGACTCAATAACTGTAAATCTTGGACCACAGTTTTGACAGTTGATAAGCGGATAAAAAAATCTTCTATCTTTGGCGTCAAAAAGCTCTTTTTCGCAATCTTTGCAAATCGTAAGATCTGGTGGGAAAAGGGCATTTTTTGGACCGTTTGCACTACTTTCGGCAACAAAAAAATCATTAAAGTCTCTATATTTAGTTTCTCTAACCTCAATTTTTTCTATTTTTGCAAGTGTAGGGGGGTTGGCTTTTAGCTCATCTAAAAAGTTGTTAATTGATAAACTCTCTCCACAAACAACAATTAAAGCGCCAGACGAGGAATTTTTTACATTTCCTTTGAGGTTATATTTTGAAGCTATCCGGGCGACAAAAGGGCGAAATCCAACCCCTTGCACAACTCCACTAACGCTAATTTCAACACATCTATTTTGCAATCTCGTAAAAGCCTTTTAGATTAGAGGGAATAGTGTTTAGCGCCATATCGATATCTATATTTTTAATTTTTGATTTTAGTTTTGATACAAATACTTTGGATAGCAAAAATTCTCCGCCAACATGGAGCTTTTTCGCTTCAAAGCTTTTTTTGATTTCATCTTGGGAAATTATCAAAAAATCAACGGCTGATTCAAAAAATGAATACGCCAAAACCTCATCCTCTACTTCAGCTATTTTATAACTGAGGATAGATGAAAAACATTTTTTCAAATTTAAAAATACTGCGCCGTTTTCATTTTTAGAAAGAGTAAAATCTAGCTTGACGCCACCAGCTATATTGGCTTTATTGGCTATTAACACTACGCTTTCAAAACCGCCGTCAATACCCAAAACGGCCGCCATTGCAGCAAAAAAACTTTGAATAGTAGGCATCTTATTAGAATCCAAAGAGTTAATAGCTTCAAATCTATCTGGCAATTTTGATTTAAAGTTATCAACTAATTTTTTACCAAATTCAAACTCTGCTCTAAGCTCATCCCAAATATTACCGCAAAAAAAATCAGCAGATAAGATCTTTTTTGAACCGACCCCCTCTTTGATAGCGTATCCGCCAAAATCATCAGATATATTTAAGTCAAAAAATAATGAATCTACATTAACTTGGATCTTTTCGGCAGTAAAATCCTCATTTACAAAAAATCTATCACTACCGTTAAAATAAACCACCTTTCTATATGGCGCATCGCTCAGCGCCCCGTGGTATTCCAAAGAGATATCCGCCTTACTGCTTTGATGTATGTAAAGAGCATCCACTCCAGCGTCTGTGGCGGCTTTGGATAAAAGGAGCATAACCGCATCATTTGCAAAGCAGATTATTTGTAGCCCATTTTCTGTAAGTTTTAATACAAAAGGGCGCTCCATTGTGCTAAGACTTAGTGCCTCATCCATAGATATATCAAAACCTCTAAGATTTCTTTCGGTTAGATTTGTAATTAAAAACGCAGGGCTCTCAGCTGTTGACAACAAATAGCTATTTCTTTCATTTTTTATCCTTACCGTTCGCCCGTTTTTTAGCTCTTTAACAACAAAGTCCAAGCTCTCTTTAACTGCCCTTTGTCCCAAAATATCTTTGCTATCTATATTTAACGCAGTCTTACCTATATCAAAATACTTTTCGCTTTTGTCATCTATAAGATCCCTTGCTTTATTTGGATACATAGCCAGATACGAGGCCTCTTTTAGTGGTTGACGATTTGGGGGCATCATAGCCGCCTCTTCCACACTTTGAGAAGATAAATATAACGACAAAGGGAGCCTCTCGCCAAGAAGTGAAAATGCAGATTTTATATCCTCTTCACTGCCGTCTATGTATATTATTATCTCATCATCTGTTTTAATGACATTTGCATCGATATCTTTTAATATTTGGCTTATTAAATACGCATAATCATCGCTACTATTGTTAAATCCAAGTCTATATTTGATTACCAACTGCATTTTCCTTAAAAAAATTATTTATTATTGACTTTAATGCTACATCATTTTTCTTTTCAAACTTAACGCCAAGAGAGCTAATTTCATCAAGCGCTGTTTTTAAATAATGGCCCATAGCAGAGATTATATCATCTGTTAGCGCATTTTCTACGCTCTCTGTATCTTTTGGAACAATGCCGATAATTACAACATTTGCCATCTTCTCAAGCATTGAACAAATTTCGAGCATCTCCACTATCTCCACTTCGTGGGCAGTCTTTCGATAAGAGCCAAGCCCCAAAAGTTCTTTGGCTGGAAGTCTATATACGCTACCTGGAGCATCGTTTATGGAGACTGTATCTAAGATAATTACATTATCGTACTCTTGAAAAAGAGCCATAAGTTTAAAGCCAAGCACACCGCCATCAATGATTTCGAGAGAGTCGTCAAAAGAGTAGTTATTTTCAAGATATTTAGCGGCATAGACGCCGACCCCTTCATCTTTAAAAAGGACGTTGCCTACGCCGATTAGAAGATTGCGAGCGCTCAAGCCTTATCGGCTTTTACAAATTTCTCACCGCCAAAGACGATGGCTATATCTCCCTCTCTCCAGAATATAGTTCTCCATACCTGGTAGTAAATGTGGAAAATAGTCCACGCTATAATCCACCACATCATAATATGATGCACTATTCTAACACCCATATTGCCACCAAAAACCCATAGCGTCCAATCTGTTGCAATATGAAGTAGTAATGGCCACCATCCCCCAACAGAGCTAAGCCCAGATTCTAATCCATGAACATAGAGCTGAAGACCAGTTAGAAGCATCAAAATCAGCAAAATATGAAACACCGTAAAGTAAACGATATTAAAGCTATCTGAGTGTTTTGAATCAAAATTTTTGCGTCTATTAAATGTCATTAAATTGACAAAGACCTCCCAAAACTCGGTTAGGTTTTCTTTGTTTGGGATAAGCTTTAAATATGGCTTTTCAAACCTACTAAAAAAATACAAATAGGCAATTACAATAGAGGTAACATCCAAAATAATTGCCCCTATAAAGTGAATTAGCCTATTGTATGCCATCACATATTTATCTACCGCCGGATCGGCTATAAAGCTTTGGTAATAAGGGTGCCCTATATAAAGACCCGTTATTACGCAAGCTAGTATAGATATAGCGTTTGCCCAGTGTATAATACGACCGGCCACGGTCATTCGCTTAACCCTCACTGCCATCTTAGACATTGCACACCCCCGCACTTGGAGATATTTTGAATGCGCCAAGCTCTTTGCCTTTCGTATCTACTATGTGTACGGCGCAAGCGATACACGGATCAAAGCTGTGAATAGTTCGTAAAATTTCAAGCGGTTCATTTGGATTTGCTACTTTTGTTCCAACCAAAGAAGCCTCATATGCACCCATTCTCCCTTTTGCATCCCTCGGACTTGCATTCCATGTTGATGGAACGACACATTGGTAGTTTTCGATTTTGCCATCTTTTATTTTTACCCAGTGACCAAGCGCCCCTCTTGGAGCCTCTGCCATACCGTAGCCTTCTGCATCTTTTGCTACTTTGTCAAAGTCGAATTCTGTCCATGTGTCTAACTGCCCACTTGTTGTGTTTTTTAAAAGCTCGTCTGTCCACTCCATCATCGCATCAGCCATAAGCTCTGTTTCAATAGCCCTTGCGGCTGTTCTACCTACTGTAGAAAATAGCGCTGTTAGCGGAACTTGAGATCCAACGTGAGCATTAAGTTTTCCAAAGAAGCCATCAACATATGATTTAATTCTCTTATCACCCCTAGCATATCCAACTACCATTCTAGCTAACGGCCCAACTTCAACTCTATTGTCGTTGTAAATCGGAGCTTTAATCCATGAATATTTATTTTTTGTATCAAGATATGCTATTCCATTCTCTTTTTTACCAAAGCCTGTATATTCAGGGATTGTCTCACCTTTGAAAGGATGACGCGGAGTTGTCCCTTTGTACCATGAGTGTGTTACATCCTCTACAATTTTTGCTTGGTCTAAATCAAGAACCTTGCTTAGATCTTTGTTTAGCACTACACCGCTTGGGAATAGTAGAGAGGCTTTGTAAAACTCGTTATCATCGAGTCTAAAATCCCCATAACTCATAAAGTTTCCAAGTCCGCCGCCAACTCCAGCGAGAGCCTCATCTGCATAAGCTTTACCCGCAAGAATCACATCAGGTATGTATGCATTTTTAGCAAAATCTTGACCCTTTTTGAGCCACTCTTTAAATTGTGCTATACGGGCAGGATTTTGAATATCTTGAACGCAAGTTACGCCGCCAACGACAAAGCTTTGAGGGTGAGGCATTTTGCCCCCAAATATTGCCATCATTTTTGCAAGGTCTTTTTGAAGATCTAGCGCATCAAGATAGTGGGACAAAATAATTAGATTCTCTTCCGGATTTAGTTTGTAAGCTTTGCTCCCCCAATATCCGTTACCAAAAATGCCTAGTCTTCCTTGTTTTACAAACTTCGTAACTCTCTCTTGAACAGCTTTATATGTAGCTTCGCTTACATTCCAAGGTTTTGCAGATACTTTATTTGCTATCTCTACTGCTTTTTTAGGGTCAGCTTTTAGCGCAGATACCACATCTACCCAGTCAAGTCCGTGCAGATGGTAGAAGTGAACTATATGATCATGCACATAAAGGGCGCCCTGAACAAGATTTCTTACAAGTCTTGAATTTTTAGGGATTTTTACTTTAAATGCATGCTCTACAGCTTCAATACTTCTTTGGTAGTGTGTCCCTGTGCAAACCCCACAGATTCTCATGGCAAGAAGACCAGCGTCTCTTGGGTCTCTCCCCTTTAGTATTGTCTCAATACCTCTAAACATTGTGGAGGCGCTATAAGCATCAACTATTGTGTTATTATCATCAATTACAACCTCAACCCTTAAGTGTCCTTCAATCCTTGTTATTGGATCTATTACTATGTGTTTGCTCATTAGTTATCTCCCTCCCCACTTTTTTTACCAGCAAATGCGCTAATAGCCGCATGAACACCTATGCCTATTGCGGCGGCAGTTACAAGACCCATGCCAAACTCATCAATAGCTTTTTCTACGCCGCCGCCCGGCGCTTTGATATTGGCATTTGCCATCGGTCTTTCATAGGCATACTTATCCCAAAAATCAGGCTCAGAACATCCAATGCACCCTCTACCTACACCGATAGGCCAGTTGGTGCCTTCGTTGTATCTAATGATAGAGCAGTTATTAAATGTCATAGGCCCTTTGCACCCCATTTTGTACAAGCAGAAGTTATTTTTTGCACCTTCATCGCCCCATTTTTCTACAAATTCACCAGCGTCAAAGTGTGCTCTTCTCTCGCAATTATCATGAATTCTATACCCAAATGCAAATTTAGGTCTAAGCAGATGGTCAAGCTCAGGTATTGTTCCAGTCATAATGTAATGAAGTACTACACCCACCATATTTGCAGGATTTGCAGGGCATGCAGGTATGTTGATTACAGGCTTGCCTTTTACTATATCCATAACGCCAACAGCGCCCGTAGGATTTGGCGCAGCTGCAGGGACACCCCCAAATGTTGCGCAAGAGCCAACAGCTACAACAGCCGCCGCATCGGCAGCTAGTCTTTTTAGGTGTTCTTCAAAAGTCTCGCCACTTGCCCCTATAGTTCCATAGATGCCTTTATCCTTCGTAGGAATTGAACCTTCCACAAAAAGAATATATTTGCCTTTAAAGGTGTGCATACCATCTTCAAGTTGTTTATCTGCTTGATGACCAGCGGCCGCCATAAGGGTCTCATGGTATTCAAGGCTAATGATATCAAACAATAAATCATCTACCGTAGGAGCAGAACTTCTAAGAAGCGCCTCTGAGTTTCCGGCACAATCTTGAAGCTCTATCCAAATTACAGGGGCTCTATTCATAAGCTCTGCCGCCTGGGCAACCAAAGGCTCAAAGAAAGAAGGGAGCATCAATGTAGCCGTCGTGGCCGATACCCATTTAAGAAAGTCCCTTCTTGTTATGTTATTTGCCTCAAGTGTTTCGTAAATATCAAACTCTGATTTTGAAGTATTCTCTTTTTTGAGAGCTTCAAGTCTTATTTTACATTTTTCATATAAGGCTTTATAATAACTATCGCCCTTGTTTGTATTCACATACGAAGGCGTAGTTGTAAATGCCGTTATGACCGGCTCGTGACAGCTATTTTGCATATCCTCTCCCCCTTATTTTATAGGCTTACTTAAACTCCGAATTCTAGTTCAGCAAATCTTAATTGATTATTAATTTTTAACGATTTGTTAAGTATTATTTACATTATTTTAGTAATACTTGCCCGTTTTTTATTATTGGAACTTTTTTTGCTTAAACACATCAAAACACTATAAACAAAGGCGGCACACAATGAATGTCGATTTTTTAATAAAAACGAATCCGTTTAACGTTCCTGGCATCCAAACACAAAAAACAGCTGAGAGCGAAATAAAGAAAAATGAGGGAGTTGCACAGGCCACACCTGCCCAAACAAAAGCCCCATCCAGTGCAAATTTTGTTCAAAAAATAAAAGACACAAACGACGCTGTGGGTTTTATCCAAACTGCTCAAGCATTTTTAAACAAACTTGATAAAGATGGTATACACAGCTTTGAAGACGCAAGAGAGCTTGCAAAAAGCTTCTCTTTTACCGGAAAATCGGTAGATTCAAAACAGAGCTTTGATACGACCGCTGGAGTCATACATATCGATATAACCTCTGAAGAGATTGGGTTTGGAAGCGATTTTGAGAGTTGGAAAGCAAATGCATCTGAGATGTTAAAAGCCAAAAAAGAGCAAATATCAAATCCCCTTGCGGCGTTCGGGGCGGCCAAAAAAGAGCAAATGGACAATGCGGCGCAAAAAATAAACACACAAAACCAAAATCCAAAACTAGGCTCATTATTTGATGGAATCAACGAAAGCCTAAATAAGTTTGAACAAAAAGCTAACGAAATAGGTAATGCTATTTTCTAATGCCAGGCAGCATATGCATCATACTTAGCGGGGGTAAAAGCTCTCGGATGAAAGAGGACGCCGGAGTTGACAAGGCGTTCCTTGATTTTTACGGTAAACCTCTTTACGCAAGACAATTTGAGAAGCTCTCTCGCATATTCAAAAAAGTCTACTTGTCGGCAAAAAAACCAACCAATTACCCAGAAATACCTTCCGAAAATATCATAGAAGATTTAAAAAAAGTGGCGAATATCGATACAAGCGCACTTTTCGCCCCTACTCTTGGGATGTTAAGCGCGTTTGAAAGCACAAAAGCCGAAAAGCTATTTTTTATCGGAGTGGACACCCCTTTTATTTCAGAAAATTCAATTGGCAAAATAGTATCGCATCCCGCAACGCACAAAGCCGCAATATATAACGGAAAAATCCATCCAACTGTTGGAATGTATGATAAGAGCATTTGTAGCGAACTAACCGAAATGATAAAAAACGACAAGCACAAATTAACCATGCTTTTAGAGAAAATCGGTACAATTTTCGTAGATTTAGATGACGAAGCAGAACTTGCTAACCTCAACAGATACGAAGATTATGAGAAGGTAATAAAAGATGGAGTTAACCCATTTAGATGAAAATAATCTACCAAAAATGGTAGATGTGTCGGACAAAAACGAAACGCTCAGGGTTGCCGTAGCTAGCGGCACAATAAAAATGAGCGCTGAGGCGTACAAAGCGGTCAAAGAGGGCACGGCAAAAAAGGGACCTGTACTTCAAACGGCAGTCATAGCCGCCGTAATGGGAGCTAAAAAGACAAGTGAGCTTATCCCAATGTGCCACCCACTAGCCCTATCCTCGGTCAAATGCGACATAGAAGAGATAGACGCTCTACCTGGATTTAAAATGTATGTTACTGTCAAAATGGAAGGAAAAACAGGGGTTGAGATGGAAGCGTTAACAGCGGTATCAACCGGACTGCTCACAATATACGACATGGTAAAAGCGATAGATAAAGGGATGGAAATAAGTGATATAAGGCTGGAAAGCAAAGTCGGAGGTAAAAGTGGCGAATATATTAGAGGGTAAAAAGCTAGAGCTTGAGTATCCAGTGTCTTGGCAGTATAAGCTAATAGGGATGGATGAGGCCGAGATGCACGCAAAAACAGTCCACATACTAAAAGAAAAACCGTTTTCACTTACACCATCCAACAAATCTTCATCTGGAAAATTTGTTAGCCTTACATTAGAGGTGATAGTTTATAGTGAAGATGAGAGGCTCTATATATACGAGGAGCTGCGAAAAGTCGAATGTATCAAGTATATTTTGTAAAGTGGACGCTGATATAATAGAGATAATTTTGTAACAAGGTAGATAATGAAAAAGTTGATTTTGGCACTACTTGCAATAGCCTCGCTTGTATTTGCTAGAGAAAGGGCGGAGCTTACTGTAGTAAGTATAGACTCTGACGGCATGGGCGCTCTATTAAAAGGGGACGCCGTACAAAAAGGGGCGACAGGAATAATAGTAACAAACCTAGTTGGCAATAAAGATGCGATAGTAGCCTCCGCTTTGGCGCTTAATAGCGGCAACGAGGTAAGGGTAAAATTTCAAGTTATGAGCGATTTGGCTCAAGACGCTCTACCTAGGGCGTTAATTCTTCCAAAAGTAGGCGACAAAGCGCTATTTTATCTGTTTGACGACAGAGCAACGATAATTGCCAAAAATCAAGCCGATTACCAAAAAGTAGCCTCTATGGGCGGCAAAACTTGGGTGCATCCGGACTTGTTTGCAGCGCTTTTGGCAAGAGAGAGAAAAGGGGAGCCTGAGGCAAAACACTTTGCCTCTTTTTGCAAAATATATTCTGTTGGCAGTATTTATTTTGCAATAAAAGACAAGCTATACATCACCGATTGCCAAAGCATGGAAGTATTGGAAGAGAGAGCATTTGAATCTGAAAATTCAAAAGAGTTTGAGTCTCCTTTCTTTAAAAGAACCGGCGAGATTGATACCGGATACCTAGGTATGTTAAAAGAGAGCGTAAAAGACTACGACTCCTACTATCTTAATCTTCTCGGACGCTAAGATGCTAGACAAAAAACACATATCAGCACTAAAATCGATAGTTGGCGAAGATAACTGCTTTGATGATAAAGCGCACCTAATAGCCTACTGCTACGACGCTACAAAAAATCGGTATGAACCATCTGCCGTCGTCTTTCCAAGGGATGAAGAGGATGTAAGCCGCATCCTCAAATACTGCAACGATAACAAAATAGCCGTTGTCCCAAGGGGGGCTGGAAGCGGATTTACCGGTGGCGCTTTGCCAGTTACGGGCGGAATAACGCTTGCCTTTGAAAAGCATATGAATAAAATTTTAGAAATTGATATGCAAAACCTTGTAGCCGTAGTGCAACCTGGGGTTATTAACAAAGAGCTTCAAGAGGCGGTAGAGCGCGTGGGGCTATTTTATCCGCCAGATCCAGCCAGTCAAGAGTACAGCACCATAGGGGGAAATGTCGCTGAAAACGCAGGTGGCATGAGAGCAGCAAAATACGGTATTACAAAAGACTATGTGATGGCAATGCGTGCAGTATTGCCAAACGGCGACATCATAAAAGCAGGAAAAAGAACGATAAAAGACGTAGCTGGTTACAATCTTTGCGGCATACTCGTAGGAAGCGAAGGGACGCTGGCCGTAACGACGGAAATTACACTCAAACTCATCCCAAAACCAAAATTTACAAAGACTGCGATGGGGATATTTGATACTGTAGAAAATGCTATGAATGCGGTGTATAAAACTTTTGCGGCAGGGATTACACCGGTAGCGATGGAGTTTTTAGATAATCTCACAATAAGGGCTGTCGAAGAGGTGCACAAAAAAGGGCTACCCATAGATGCTGGCGCCATACTTATAACCGATGTGGATGGGAATTTTGAGGCAAACTTGGATAGTGAGCTAGATGCTTTAGAGGGGGTTTTTAGAGCCAATGGTTGCACGGATTTTGTAAGGGCAAAAGATAGCACAGAGGCTGCAAATTTGTGGTTTGCTAGAAGAAACGCATCTCAAAGTCTAAAAATTTATGGCAACAAAAAACTAAACGAGGATATTACTGTCCCACGCTCTGCTTTACCTGAGCTACTCACTCAGTATAAAAAAGTAAGCGAAAAATACGGCTTTAATATTCCGTGTTTTGGTCACACAGGGGATGGCAATGTCCATACGAATGTTATGACCGACAAAGACGATCCACACAAATTAGAGATGGCTGAAAAAGCGATAGAGGAGATATTCCAAATCGCTATCGACCTTGGCGGCACGCTCAGCGGCGAGCACGGTATTGGCTTATCCAAAGCCCCTTTTATGAAGATGGCGTTTACGGATGCCGAGCTTGAACTTTTCCGCTCTATAAAAAAAGCGTTTGATCCAAATAATATTCTAAATCCGGGGAAGATGGGGCTATAAAATAAAATAGGGGGCAAACAATGGAGCTTAACACAATAAAACAAGAGGTCCAAAATCTTGCCCCACTAATGCCTACTAAGATAATACTTTTTGGCTCTCAAGCTTACGGTACGCCAAATGATAATAGTGATATAGATCTCCTTATTGTCAAAAAAACGGTAATTTCAAAAATCAAAGAGTCAAATGAAGCAAGGCGTGCGCTAAAAAGGTTGCAAATGCCGATAGATGTAATAGTTGTCAGCGAAGAGGAGTTTGATTTTTATAAAGACCACCCCAATACTATTTATGCTGAAGCAGATAAAAGAGGAATAGTGCTTTATGCCAAATGACTTTTTACTTGTGTATGAAATATATCTTGTAAAAGCAAAACAAGATTTAACGCTTGCCATCAAAAATATTGACGATAATGAAATAGCGCCTGAAATAATATTTTTTCATCTTCAGCAGGCAGTTGAAAAGATGCTAAAAGCTATTTTGGATTTTAAAGGTGTAGTATTCAAAAAGACTCATGATTTATTTAAACTCTGTGAGCTTGCTACAAAACACAATATCCCGCTACCTGATTTTGTCGATAAGCTTTGTGAACTCACACCATATGCTATAGAGGCTAGATACTCACTTTTACATGATGATTTGCAAGATGCGCAAGAGTTTTTAGACAAAGCAAAAATGTTTTTGGAATTTGTTGAAAATTTGATAGCAACTAAACCCCAATAACCCTATAAAACTCTAAAGCCTCTTTATTTGCCTTGATATCCCTCTCATTTAGATTGCGAGCGAGTCTCAACCCCTCTACTCTGCGGCAACGAGATAGCGCAACATATGTTTGTCCATCTGAAAATGCGCCGTTTCCTAGGTCTATTATCGCAGATTCTAGCGTCATCCCTTGCGATTTGTGTATCGTGACCGCCCAACCTAGGCTTACTGGAAACTGCTCGAAGCTGCCTACCACCTCTTTATCAATTTTTTTCGTTTTTTCATCGTAGGTGTAAGCATATCTCTCCCAGCTCATCCGCCCAACTTCTAGCGCTTCGCCACTTATGTCGCTTCGTACCATTATTGTGTCGCTTCCCATTGAGATTACTACGCCGGTGTCTCCGTTTATCCATCCTTTTGGCCTGTTGTTTCTTAGGAAGACGACTTTTGCGCCCACTTTTAGCTCCAACCTCTCAGGCGCTGATAGCCGCCATCTATCGGCTGGCGTGTCGCCTGTGACATTGGCTATAAAACTCTTTGTTTCGCCGGGTAGCTCTGCCAATCTCCTTGCGTTAATAGAATGAGCGGCGGCATTGGTAGCCACAAGCCACATTGGATTATTTAAATCGGCATGGGATTTGAGGCAGTTAGAGTTGAAGTATTTTAGCGCCGCCGTCATATTGACCCCCTCTCTCACCCATCCCAGAGCCTCAATAAACCTCGCATCTGCTTGACGGCGAACCCTTGTCAAATGCACCGGGATAATATCTATCTCGTCAAACACATCGGCGGAGTAAAAAAACTGCGTCTCATACCTCTCTTTAAAATATTGCCTCTCTTCGTGTGTAGATATAACTGGCGGCAACTGCAAAAGGTCTCCAACAAACACAACCGATACCCCGCCAAATGGCTCATCTTTTTTGCGGGCGCGGCGAAGCATCACATCCATTGCATCTACTATATTTGGCGTCACCATCGACGCTTCATCTATAATTAGAGTGTGCATCTGCTGTGCTACCGCTTTTGATTTTGAATTTAGGTGGAGCTTTTCGCCGGGGTCTATGTGGCGGGCAGGTAAACCGAAAAAAGAGTGTATTGTATCCCCTCCTGCATTGATAGCGGCGGCGGCGGTCGGAGCCAGTATTACGGAGTCTTTTATGGCTGAGGTAAGATAGCGAATCATCGTGGATTTTCCAGTGCCCGCCTTGCCTGTTACAAAAACCACCGAACCGCCTATAACGGCTAGCTCCAAAGCTTTTTTATACTCAGGTATTATCTCTATCTCGTCCAACGCCAGCCGCCCCTGTTTTTAAACCAATTATACGCAATATTTGCTACAACGCAAGGCCATAGCTTTACATTTTTATATTTGAAAATATTGTCGATTGATATTGCGCACAAATGTGAACAAAACAAGCGAAGCGCTCGGTGCAACCGATGTTTCCTTGAAAGCCTGTATTCGCGACTTAGGACTTTATGCGTTTTCGGTGCGTAAAGTTAGTAAATCGGTTCATTATGACAGTAGTCGCAGAGAAACTATCAGCTTTTAAGAGTGTTGATATTATAAAATGAAGGTAATAGGGTTGATCAGATAAACAATTACAATTCAACACCCTGCCTCCTATGTAATAATTTGTTATACTTAATTATTTTAATAATTAATTAAGTAAAAAATATTAGAATAAAAAAACTAAATTTTACATTTAGTTATTTTTTATCTTAAGGAGTTTAATTATGGTCAAAAGAATAGTTTTAGCGGGATTTCTTGCAGTAAGCTGCGCAAATGCTGGAATGTTTGATAGTGTTGCCGGTGCCGTAATGGGAGGAGGAAGTTCTAGCGCCGCTAGTGTTTCAGAATCTGATATAAAAGGTGTTATTTCATCTTTTCAAGATGCAGAAAAAGCTCTTTCTAGCTCAATTGAGCTAATCAATAAAGCGCTTGGGGATAAGCAAGCGATAGCCAAGCTGGAAGAAGAAAAGAAAACAATCTTGGCAATGCCTGATGGCGCCGAAAAAGACGCAAAAATGAAAGAGCTTGAAAAATCAGCTGAGGCCGAAGCAGCTAAAATTCTTAAAAGTAAAGAAGCGGCCAATAAAGCAGCAAAACTATCTAGCGAACAAAAACAAAAAATAGCTGTCGCAGGCTACAATATTTTACTAGCTGCATTAAAAGACAAAGATGCTCTTGCCAAAGCAAAAAACCTTGTCTCTTCAGTATCGGCAAATCCTACAATGGCTGTTAAGTTTGCTGGCGACCTTCCAAAATTAAAAGATATAGTAGCAACGGCGCCATCTCAAATAGAAAGTCTCGCAACGATAAGTTCTGGCTTTATGAGCCTTGCAAAAACGGCAAAAATCTCCGTAACACAGCCAGCATCGAGCAATGAACCATTTAAACCTGTGGACAATATCTAATTCTCATAAATGCCGCCGCAAGGCGGTTTAAAAGTTTTAATGAAAGGCGAATAATGATAAGTAAAAAAATTTTAAGTGTTGCGCTATGTGCGGCTTTACTTGCACCTACATCAATGTTTGCGGCAAATTTCAATCAACAAGTTATTGGAAAAGGGGATGCTATCATAGAGGGCGATACTGTAACAGTACAAAACAAGGCTCTTGAAAAAGCTAAAAAGAATGCGGTACTTACCGCTATAAATGGATTACTTGGTGTGCAGATAAGTGAAAATGACGAGCAATTTGCCGCAAAAATTAACGAGATAATAAATCAATTTACAAAATTTGCTGAGATTCAGAAAAAAACACTGTCAAGAGAAGATGGAAATCTCAAGATGGAGCTTGTCGTAAATATTGATGAAGTAGTTTTTCGCTCTGTACTAAAAGATTATGGAATTGGGCTAAATCAAAAAGCAAGAGAGATTGGCTCCATAGTGGTATTTTTTGATGAAAGTGAAAAACCATATGACAGTCCAAAAGATATGTATAATGAATACATAGAGTACAAACGAGATAATTCGCAATATTCAAAAAGCGCCAGCGCCTCAAGCTCTGCTAGCTCATCGGCTTTAAGCATCCAGGATAAAGAAAGTGCATCATATTCTGATAAAAGAGCTGTTGCGGCTAGATCATCATCAGAGGCATCATATAGCGGTAGACAAGGCTTTAGTGGACATGAAAGCGGCGCTGTAAGCGTTGGTGGAGACTATGCGGCCGGCTCAAGAAGCGTAAGTGGTTCAAGTTCAGTCAATGCTCATGCAAAAGACTCAGCAAGTTATGCGGCTAGCTCTGATACAAAAGCGGCCTATTCTAAAGATTTAGATCTTAAAAGTGCAAAATCATCCTCAAAGAGTTCATTCAAAAGCTCAAGTTCAACACAAATGGACAAAGAAAGCTTTATTTATAAGAAAGAGTATAAAGAGATAAAAGAGGCGCCTATAAATTCAAACTATGCCAAATCAGAACTTCAAAACAACCTAAAGCAATACGGTTTGGAATTTGTGGAGGCTCCAGGAATATTGGCTGAATTTAATAAATTTAATAAGGGCAATAAAAAACCGTACAAATCATATACAGAGGTTTTAAACAGCGCTGATTCTACAAAGTTTAGAGATTTTGTCAGGAATAAAACAAAAGCCGATTATATGGGGGTAGCGTACTCTCAAATTAATTATTCTTTGAAGCAAGATGAGACAACCGGAAAATATATCTGTACAACAACGCAAAGCAATGTAAATATCTTTTCACTGAAAGATTCTAAATCACTCGATAGTGGCTCACTGGAGGCAATAAAACAAGCTGCAACCTCTATAGAAGATTGCAAAAGTAATGCTAGATTAGATATGGCAAAAATTTTAGGACAAACAATAGGCTTGGCCTTACAAAAAACCGTTCGAGACGCAACGAGGAGTTTTGCATCTGGCTTTACTACATACAAGGTAGTGCTTCAAGGGAGCTTTGACAGGCAAACGAGAACTGGATTTCAAAAAATGCTTGATACTCTAAAAAACCAAGTTAAAGGCTATAAACTTGTAAGTCAAGACGAAAAGGGAATTGTTTACGAAATAACTTACAGTGGAAATAAAGAGATTGGCGATTTCTTGTTGGATTCTGCCACATCGCCTGAACATGCAAATCTAAAACCAGTTTTTGATAAATATGATATGAAAAAAGAAGGACAAAATTTGGTTGTTCTTTACCCTGTAAAATAAGGTCGTATTTATGAAAAAATTATTATTTTTTGCATTAATAACTTTTGGTTGTATAGCGTATGCAGCAGATAATGACTTTGAAATTTGGCTTTCAGATGCTGTAGTGACTGGAGAGTCAGTAGAGTTAAATAAGGAATTTATGCAGGCAGCTGGAGACAAAAAAGAAAAATTAAGGGAGAGCTTTAAAAGATCTTTTAAAGCCTCTTTTTCTAATGCGGTAGACAAAATAGACCCCAAAAAAAGGCGTTCTACTGCCGCTGCCTTTTTGTCTATTGTTAGAGCATCAAAATATGATGTAAATATGGAAGGCTCTAATGTAGTTCTCTATACACTTCCAGTTACAGCTACCATCAACTTTGTCAATATCTCAACTGGTGAACTTTTATATTCGCAAACTTACACGCATATAGGCTCAATTGAGGTGGCAAAAAATGAAGCAAATATAGAGTCTAAAATTATAAAAAACTATTATGTAACAACTAAAGAGCTTATAGATGAGTTGGCAAAAACAGCAAGTAAAAAGTTTGTACCAAAAAAATTACAAACAAAAATTATAGGTATAGAGCATGGAGTTATTGTACTTGATCAAGGAAGTTCTAATGGTGTTGTCGAAGGCGATAGTTTAGATGGTGATAACGGAGAAATAATAAATGTCATCTACGCTTCCCAAGATTATGCTATTGCCAAAGAAGAGCTTGGAAAAGCTAAAATCGGTAGCACATATACAAAAACATATAGCCAATCATTAGAAGATATTAAAAAGCCAAAAATTACATTACTAGATATACAATACAACGATAAAATCTTACCAGTGCCAGAAGAAATGATGTATCAATTTTTTGCAGACAAACTATCACAAAAAGGCTCTTTTACACTTCTCTCGATAAACAAAAATTTTTACACTGCAATTAACGCATTGCAAAACTCTGCGAACTTGGGGATAAGATTTGGAAAAAGAAATACACCTGATTATTTTATGCGTCTTTATATAAACGGGCCATATTTTTATGATATACCAACCAATGTTGATTATGCAAAACAACGGATATATCAAGCTACGGTTTGCGGCGAAATCGTTGATAGCTCGGCGCGCGTTTTAGGCTCTGAGTGTCAAAATGAAAAAATAGAAGATGAAATTAAATTTGGCAAAGCGTACTCAAAAGAAGCTAGATTTCAAGTTTTATCCAAAAATGCGATAGGTACGCTCGCTGAAAAACTATCTGCAAAAATATCTTTTGAACCGATTTCATATAAAGTAATTTCTGTCAAAGATGACAAAATAGAGATAGAAGATGACAAACATCTTCTAAGCGAAGGAGCCAATATAACCGTATTTAAAAATCTCGGCAATATTGGCGGCGAAAAAGATGTTTTTGCCCCAATCATGGAAGCCGTAGTTGAATCAAAAAATGGAGATAAAGTACTTGCCAAAGAGATTATCAAAACTTTTAATGAGGCGCCAAGTGTTAAAAAAGGTGATATGATATTTGAAAGTGTTATAAAAACGACAAGCGATACATCCAAACTCTTTAGTATATGTGCTACTGAGTCAAATTCTGGAGGTGAAAAAATAGAAGGATTTGAGGAAGTTTCTAAATTTCTAATATCGCAATATTTAAAATACCCTTTTTATGACGCTATCGGATTACAATCAGTCATAGACACAAAAATTAGCGATACGGAATTTGAAAAAGTACCAAAAATAACTGCGCCAAAGACTACCTACTGTTTGAATCCAGTCTATAGATATACAAAAATTTCAGAAAATATCTCAACAGAACACAAAGGCTACAAGGAAATTACATATAATGCAATTGCAGGTGTTAAAGAGTTTGCTGGTTCGGAGCTAAAAAGCAAGTTTGCCCTTGGTGGCAAAATCACAGAATACGCTCCATCCGCTTTTGCGCCAGAATATATGCACTTAAAACTTCTAGAGTCTAGTATAGGTAATTTTGAAAAATCAATGCAGAAACTAGAAATCAAATAGAGGGTTAAAATGGAAAATTCTTCAAAAAATATAACGGTAATTTTAACTACTATCGTATTTTTATGCTTGCTAAACCTCGGTGCAACTGGATACCTGATAAAAATTTTTACTGATGAAAGAAATGTACCAAAAGTAGAGAAAATCGAATGTAATGAAAAAGATAAGGATGAGCTTAGCAAAAAACTCGACAGATTTTTTGAAAAACAAGACGAAGAGATGAAAAAATTGTTTGAGGAGAAAACACATTGACAAAATTTTATAAATTAATGCTCACTATCGGCATAGCTTCAATACTATCCGGATGTGCCACGCAGTATCAAACTCATTCAGATATAGGTGGCAATGTTCAAAAACCAAAAATAACAGGAATTCAAAATAAAAACGGCTCACTCTCTTTGTATCTAAAAGGTAGTGTATATTATGGAAATCTTGTATTTGACCCAAATAAAAGGTTTGAATTAAACCCACTAATCAAAGGCATTGAAGGTAATGCCAAGGGCTATCTAGTGTCAAAAGAAGGTAAAACAATTACTTGCGTAATGCAACTAATGGAAGAGACAAAAAGTGGAACAGGTTACTGCCTAGAAGAGGGCAATCCAGAACTGCTAAAAATAAATGTCGTAAATATGGACTAAACAGTTGCTAATCTGCTAAAATTAGCCCAAAAAGGCTAATTCTATGAAAATCGGCTTTTTATCACACCTTGACCTCAATCTATACGCCTTTCGCCTCCCCGTAATGATAGAGCTAAAGCGGCTTGGACATACTCCAATAGCAATAGCCCCTGATGGTGAATATCTGCAAAAAATAAAAGATGCGGGGGTGGAGGTTGCAACCTACGATATAGAGCGAAAAAGTCTCAATCCATTTAAAGAGATAAAGGCGATTCAAAACATATATGAGTTGATAAAACCTTTAAATCTCGATATCCTTCACACTTTTACCGCAAAACCAAATATATATGGCACGATAGCTGGACGCCTTGCAGGAGTTCCTCGCATTATAAACCTCGTTGAGGGGCTTGGGAGTTTTTATCTTGAAGATGACCTTAAAAGCCGCATTGTAAGAGGGCTTATTGAGACGATGTATAAAAGGGTGTTTAGGCTCTCAAACGCTGTAATGTTTGTAAACTCAGACGACCCAAATTATTTGCAAAGCAAAGGGATTATAAACCCTTCCAAAATAGTCAAAATAAACGGGGTTGGGATAGATACAGTCAAATGGATGCGAAAACACAAAGCAAAAGAGCCGCTAACAGTCATTATGATAGCAAGGCTAATACGACATAAAGGGGTGCTAGAATATCTAGAGGCGTGCCAAAATCTAAAAGCAAAATATCCATCGATACGCTTCGTATATGTTGGCGGCGAAGATAGCGGAAACCCAAGCGGATTGAAAAAAGAGATATTTAACGAATTTAGTAGCGTTGAGTATTTAGGGGAGCGAAGCGATATTAAAGAGCTTTTGGAAGATTCACACATCTTTGTCCTTCCAAGCTACAGAGAGGGTATGCCGCGCACTGTGCTAGAAGCTATGAGCATGGAGGTGGCTGTCGTAGGCGCAGATGCCATCGGAACTAGGGATTGTATCAAAGATGGCGTAACCGGGCTACTAGCGCAGGTCAAAGATACAAAAAGCCTAGAAGAAGCAATAGAAAAACTAATTGTTGACGGTGCGCTCAGAATGAAACTCGCAAAGAGAGGTAGAGAGGTGTGTGTAAAAGAGTACGACATCAAGCCTATCATCAAAGAACACTTACGGGTTTATGGGCTTAAATAACTCTAAAAAAGCTATAATCACGCAAAAAATTTCGGGAAAATTATGACTAAAAATCTGCATGAAACTAAAAAATTAGCATTTCTTATGTTTTTGGCATTTGCTCTGAGTCTCTTAGCTCGTCTATACTGGGCACAATGGGCGGCAGGGATGGATAGTTTTTCGTTTGCGGGACAAACGATGATAAATAGCAATGACGGATATTTTTATGCCGAAGGGGCGAGGGATCTTATTAAAGGATCACACGAAATTGGCGATAGAAGCGGGGTTACGGAGCCGGTTGCCATCGCTACAATGCTGCTTTGCAAGGTATTGCCGTTTTCATTTGAAAGCATTATACTCTATATGCCTGCATTTTTTGGCTCACTTATAGTTATACCGATAATTCTCATAGCGCGCATATTCGGGCAAAGTACGATGGGCTTTTTTGCCGCCGTTTTTGCCGCCACGACATACAGCTACTACAATCGAACAATGGTTGGATATTATGACAGCGATATGTTTGCGCTTATTATGCCCCCTTTTGTCGCCGCATTTCTCATCGGGTATTTTAAAGAAAAAAAAGCGCTTTGGCAGGCGCTTCTGCTCTTTTCACTGGCTCTTTCCAAAATTCTTTATCCGCAATCTTTTTCATGGATGGTTGCAACAGTCGCATTTGCGTTTCTTTATACGCTTGTATTTGACAGAAAGGACAAAAACCTTTATCTTACAATCGCTCTATCGCTTGTAGCAATCAGTGACTTACATTTGGCGTTAAAGATATTATTTGCGGTGTCGGCTATTTATTTTCAGCCAAAACTTACTGAAAATAACAAATTTTTGCTAGCCGTATCGGCTTTATCTATCGCAATATTTGCATATCTAGGCGGTCTAGCTCCGGTCATATCTGCTCTTAAAGCTTATGTTTTTAAAGAAAGTTTCGCAGTTACGACAACTCTCAAATATTACGATGTCGTCCAAACGGTAAGAGAGGCTGGCAAGATGGATTTAAATCTATTTGCCTCAAGAATATCTGGTTCTTTGCCTATTTTTATCATTGCGCTTTTCGGATATGTGTTTTTTATCAAAAAAGAGAAGCTTTTTGCACTTACCCTTCCTATCTTTGGGCTTGGACTTTTTGCTTATTTTGGCGGACTTCGATTTACAGTCTACGCTGTCCCTTTTGCCGCTCTAGGGCTTTTTTATCTAATTTTTTGGGGGCTTAGAAAATTAAACGAACAAGCGAAAATTGCAGTTGCCGCGCTAGTTTTTTTAATAGCCTCAATACCAAATTTCTACCATATTTATGACTACAAAATTCCTACGGTATTTTCAAATACTATAGCAAAACAGCTAACGGAGTTTGGCAAAATAGCTGGGCGTGAAGACTATGTGTTTGCATGGTGGGATTATGGCTACCCAATTAGATACTATGCAGATGTCAAAAACCATAGTGATGGCGGTAAACACGACGGCTCTACAAATTTTATAGAATCTTTTATTCTATGCTCAACCGATCAAAGAGCTGCGGCAAATATGATGCGAGAGTCCGTCGAAGGATATGAAGAGCTCATCAAAAAAGGTATGGAACAAAACAAGAGCACATTGGAGTATCTACTCTCCAAAAAAGGTATTGATCCAAAAAACTATCAGGACTATTTGACCTCTCTTAAAAGCGACAATTTTAAAACAGCGACAAAAACAAGAGATATTTATCTATTTTTGCCGTTTGAGATGTTTGAGATATTTCCAACAGTTAAGCTATTTTCAAATGTAGATTTGATAAGCGGACAACAGGCAAGCGAGCCTTATTTTGGGATTTTCACTGATTTTGTGGAAAACGACGACACTGTCAATCTTGGCTCAGCCGTATTTGACAAAAAAACAAAAACAATTGAGCTTGGTCAAAATAAATTGCAGCTAAAAACGATTAGCGCCTCATATTACGACAAAAATGGCTCGCTAGTCACAAAGACGGAAAAACTAAATGAAACAGCAGAGTTTCATCTAATAGCTCTTCCTAGCTATCACGCCTATATTTTAGCCGATGATGAGATGTTTAATTCGCTGTTTGTGCAGCTGTTTATTTTTGAAAATTACGATAAAAACTTATTTGAAAAAGTCTCAAGCACACCTGAGGCAAAAATCTTTAAGCTAAAAATTTAAGCTATGTACAGAAGGGTTTTTAAAAGGGTGTTTGATTTTTTATTGGCTCTAACCCTTTTAGTAATTTTTTTCCCAGTTTTTGTGGTGGTATTTGTGTTAATTAGAGTATCTCTTGGCTCTCCAGTCTTTTTTACGCAAGAGCGACCAGGGTTAAACGGCAAGATTTTCAAAATATATAAATTTAGAACAATGACCAATGAATGCGACAAAAACGGTGAGCTTTTGCCAGATGAGATGAGGCTAAAGGGAATCGGCAAGACCATCAGACGACTAAGTCTTGATGAGTTGCCGCAACTACTCAATGTCTTAAAAGGGGAGATGAGCTTTGTTGGACCCCGCCCGCTTTTGCCTGAATACTTGCCGCTTTATAACGCCAGACAAGCCACGAGGCACACTGTGCTTCCAGGTATTACGGGGCTTGCTCAAGTGATGGGGCGAAATGCGATAAGCTGGGATGAAAAATTGGAGTGGGATGCTAAATACGCCGAAAATATCTCATTTTGGCTCGATATAAAAATTCTTGCGCTCACGGCTCTAAAGGTCGTAAAAAGCGAGGGGGTAAGCAAAGAGGGGATGGCTACAACCGATAAATTTAGAGGAAGCAAAGCGTGAAAAAAATATACATCTACGGCGCAAGTGGGCACGGCAAGGTAGTTGCCGATATAGCAAGGGCTGCGGGCTTTAGCGTGGTAGCTTTTGTGGATGACGATGAGGCTAAAAGTGAGTTTTGCGCTCTTCCTTGTATCATGGCAAATGAGATGCAAAAGCTCCCAGTGGCTTTGGGGATAGGAGATAACAAGGCAAGAGAAGCAGTGTTTAATAAACTAAGTAACGGCGGTTTTGAAATGCCCCCACTTATCCATCCAAGCGCCGTTATATCGCCGAGCGCAAAAATCTCTAAAGCCTCTGTTGTAATGCCAAATGCTGTTATTAATGCAGATGCTTTTGTGGGGGTAGGCGCTATTGTAAATACTGGCGCGATTATTGAGCACGACTGTACACTCGGTGACTTCGTACATATATCCCCAAATGCAGCCCTTGCCGGTGGCGTAAAGGTTGGCGCCCTTAGTTGGATTGGGATAGGTGCGAGTGTAATTCAGCAGATTATAATTGAAAGAGGGTGCATCATAGGTGCAGGCTCAACGGTTATTTGCAATATACCAAGTAATTCGACGGCAGTTGGAATCCCAGCAAAGGTTATAAAATGAGCAAGCGAATTTTTTTATCCCCACCTCATATGGGTGGAAACGAACTTAAGTACATAAATGAAGCTTTTGATGCAAATTACATAGCCCCAATAGGGGAGCAGATAACAAAATTTGAAGAGGCTGTATGTGCTTTTACAGGGGCAAAATATGCTGTAGCTTTATCTAGCGGTACGGCAGCTATTCATTTAGCGCTTCGCACACTTGGGCTAAGAGATGGCGATGAAGTATTTGCCTCTACCTTTACTTTTATCGGCGGGGTTGCCCCTATTATGTACGAAAGGTGTACCCCGTTTTTTATTGACTCAGATGAGGATAGCTGGAATTTAGATCCACTGTTGCTTCTTGAGGCGTTAGAGGAGCGCAAAAAAAGTGGGAAAATGCCAAAGGCTCTAATCGTAGCGCACCTCTACGGACAAGCGGCAAAAATGGATGAGATAGCGGCTATATGCGACAAATACGGTGTTGCCATTATCGAAGATGCGGCGGAGTCACTCGGCGCGACTCTTAGCGGCAAGCACACTGGAACTATCGGAAAAGTTGGTATCTATTCGTTTAATGGCAATAAGATTATTACAAGTAGTGGCGGCGGCATGTTAGTTACAGATGATGAGCAAATTGCCAAAGAGGCCAGATTTCTCTCCACGCAAGCAAAAGAGCCCTATCTTCACTATGAGCACGAAACATACGGCTACAACTACCGTATGAGCAATATTGTAGCGGCTATTGGGCGGGGGCAGATGGAGGTGTTAGCGCAAAGAATTAATAGGCGTAGAGAAATTTTTGCCCTTTATAAAGAGCTACTCAAAGACATTTCAGAGATAAAATTTATGCCTGAAATCGCAGGAAGCCGTGGCAATAGATGGCTTACGACTTTTTATATGGATAAAAAGCTAAAAGCAACTCCAAATGACATCATAAAGGCGCTAGAAGAGCATAATATCGAGTCAAGACCGCTATGGAAGCCGATGCACACACAACCTGTCTTCAAAGATGCGCCGCACATAACAAATGGCTTTTCTGAGATGCTTTTTGATAGAGGTATCTGCTTGCCGTCAGGCTCATCGATGGATGATGAGGATGTAATGCTAGTCGCACAGCTGGTGCGTGAAGTTATAACAAAATGAATATTTTGACCCCTACACAAGCCAAAAGAGCCGCTTTTTTTATTTTAGCAGATTTTGCGCTCTCGCTTTTTAGCTTTTACGCCTCTTATCTTTTGCGGTTTAATTTTGAGATACCGCCTATGTTTATGGATAATTTCCTAACTATTTTTGCCATTTTAATAGTTTTAAAGATAGGCGCATTTTTTGTTTTTAACGGCTACAAGACCCCTTGGCGGTTTTTTTCAATCCAAAACCTACTCAATCTTGTGCGGGCGCATCTTGTGGCATATACCCTTTTTGGCGCTGTGTTTATTCTTTTTGCCGATATACTAAATCCATTCCCACGCTCGGTAATCTTTATAGATTTCATCTTTTCCGTATTTTTATTGGGCGCCCTTAGAATCTCAAAGCGGATATATATAGAGGCAAAAGCCGAAAAGAAAAACCTGTGCATTATAGTGGGCGCAACAAACGAGGGCTCACTCATTGCCTCTCATCTAAAAAGCGGTAGCGGCGAGTACTATCCAGTAGCGTTTTTGGAAGATGACAAGCATAAAATAGGTGGAGTGATACACGGCTTTCCAGTAATAGATATAAAAGAGCTAAAAAATTTTGCAGACAAGCAGGATATAACCTCGGCGCTAATAGCAAAGCATTTTCGCCCAAAAGAGCTTGCCGCATTAATGGACTCTCTAAAAGCCTTTGGCATAGATAACATCAAAAAAATCTCTCTTTTTGAAAACCACACCGACATCAAAGATATATCCATTGAAGAACTCCTAGCTAGAGAGCCAAAAGACCTTGATACTGAGACTGTTGCAAGATTTATCGCGGGCAAAAGTATTCTTATCACGGGAGCGGGAGGAAGTATTGGGAGTGAGATTACAAGGCAGTGCGCTAAGTTTGGGGCAAAAAAACTTATTTTGGTTGAAAATGGGGAATACAACCTCTATAAAATTAGTGAAGAGCTATCGGCATATAACACAGTAAATAAACTTGTAAGTGTAGTGGATAAAGAGATGCTAAGGGGTATTTTTAAAGAACACAAACCCCAAATAGTTATACACGCCGCCGCCTATAAACATGTGCCACTTGCGGAGGAAAATATTGAAGAGACGATAAAAAACAATATATTTGGCACCAAAAATACACTTGAGCTCTCAATTGAGTATGGGGCGGAAAAGTTTGTCCTAATCTCTACAGACAAAGCGGTGCGCCCTACAAATGTGATGGGAGCCACAAAAAGGGTGTGTGAGTTAATCGCTCAAAATATTAAACAAAAATACCCAGATGCAAAGACAGAGATAGCGGCGGTGAGGTTTGGCAACGTAATAGGTAGCTCAGGCTCGGTAATACCAAAATTCAAAGAGCAAATAGCAAAAGGGGGGCCAATTACAGTTACCCATCCAGACATTGAGAGATATTTTATGCTGATAAATGAAGCGTGCGCCCTTGTTTTGCAAGCTGCGGCAATAGCAAAGGGGGGTGAGATATTTATCCTTGATATGGGCCAAAGAGTTAAAATAGTAGATGTCGCCAAAAAAATGCTTGAGCTTGTAAATAAAACAAATGAGATAGAAATAATCTTTACAGGGCTTAGGTCAGGGGAGAAGCTGATAGAAGAGTTACTAACAGACGAGAGTGCGGCAAATACCAAATATCCATCGATTATGGTGGCAAAAGAGAGTATATGTGACTATGCAAAATTAGAAAGCTTACTTACAAAGCTATTAAACACAGACGATAAGCTTGCTATACTTAAAGAGCTTGTACCTGAATTTAATCATCAACCACATGGAAAATAATGAAAGATATTAAAAAATTATTAGACGAACGAGTTGTAGTCATAGATGGCGCAATGGGGACAGAGCTTCAAAAGCTCAAAATTCCGCAAGAGGTATGGGGTAAATATGAGGGGTGCAATGAATATTTAAACATTGCGGCTAAAGATAAGATAAGGGGTATCCATAGAGCCTACTATAAAGCTGGGGCTGATATCTCAAAGACAAATACATTTGGTTGTCTGCCGTGGGTCCTTGATGAGTATGGGCTCTCAGATATGTGCTACGAGCTAACCTTTGAAGGGGTTAAGAGGGTTAAAGAGGCGGCGGCTGAGTTAGGCAAAGAAGATGAGACTTTTGTCGCTTGCTCATTAGGTCCTGGCACAAAGCTACCTAGCCTTGGACATATAGAGTTTGACGAGATGAAAGAGGGGTATGAGCTAGCTGTAAGCGCCGCTTATGACGCAGGGGCAGATATAATACTGTTTGAAACCTGCCAAGACCCACTTCAAATAAAAGCCGCTCTCATTGGCGCCGAAGATGCCTTCACAAAAAAAGGGATGAAGCTACCTATTATGGTGTCTGCGACTATCGAGATGAATGGCACAATGTTAATAGGTACAGATGCAAAAACCCTTGCCACGATACTTGCCCCTTTTGATATTTTATCGCTTGGGTTTAACTGCGGCACAGGTCCAAAGGAGGTTGCAAAACATGTTAAGGCATTAAGTGAGGTGTGGAGCGGGCGAATTAGCGTGCATGCAAATGCGGGTTTGCCTCAAAATAGGGGTGGTTTTACCTTTTATCCGATGGGACCTAATGAGTTTGCCACATTGCAAAAAGGGTTTTGCGAAATTGACGGTGTAGCTATACTTGGCGGATGTTGTGGAACGACGCCGCAACACATACTTGAACTGACAAAAGAGGTTAAAAGTTTAAAGCCAAAACCCCCAATTGGAAGCCATCCAAACTCCTTAGCTTCATTATTTGAAGCCGTTCCCCTTATTCAAAATCCACCTCCCCTTTATATTGGAGAGCGAAGCAACGCCACAGGCTCAAAAGCGTTTCGTGAGCTTTTGCTTGCAGAAGATTATGATGGGGCTATGAGTGTTGCATATGAGCAGGTGCGAAGCGGGGCGCATCTAATAGATGTAAGTGTTGCTTTTGCGGGGCGGGATGAGCGAAAAGATATGAAGGAGATAATATCTCGCTACGCTTCAAAGCTAACCTTGCCGCTAATGCCAGATTCCACACAAATAGGGGCTCTTGAGGTAGCCTTAAAACTCATAGGTGGCCGCCCTATTGTAAACTCTGTAAATTTGGAAGATGGGATAGAAAAATTTGATGCGGTGTGTACCCTTGCTAAACGATTTGGGGCGGCTCTTGTATGCCTAACTATCGATGAAGAGGGGATGGCAAAAACGAAAGAGCGAAAGGTAGCAATTGCCAAGAGGATATATGAGCGAGCGGTAAATCGCTTTGGTTTTAAGCCATCTGACCTTGTATTTGATATGCTCACATTTACAGTTGGAAGTGGAGACCCCGAATACTTTACAGCAGCCATTGAAACAATAGAGGCGATACGGGAGTTTCATGCCTCACACCCTGAAGTTGGATTTACATTAGGGGTATCTAACATCTCTTTTGGACTCTCCAAACACTCGAGAGAAGTTTTAAACTCTGTATTTTTGCACCATGCGGTGAAAGCTGGACTTACTACCGCGATAGTAAATGTCAAAAACACGCTTGCCTATCACTCCATCTCAGATGAAGAGATAAAACTTTGCGAAGATCTCCTTTTTAACAAGCGAGAAAATGGCGCTGACCCACTTGGGGCGTTTATTAATTATTTTGCAACGCAAAGTGGCGAGGGGGCAAGGACAAAAGATGATTTGGAGGGGCTTGATACACCTACAAAAATCCATAAGCTCTTAATCGCTGGCGACAAAGAACGGCTTCTTGCAATTTTGCCAAGCGCAAAAGATGAGATTCCAGCAGAAAAAATAGTAAATGAACTCTTAATTGGCGCTATGAAAGAGGTTGGAGAGCTGTTTGGGGATGGGAGGATGCAACTCCCTTTTGTACTCCAATCTGCAGAGACGATGAAAGCGGCGGTTGACTGGTTGGCGCCATACCTACCAAAAAGTGATAAAACAAGTCAAACTACATTGATTCTTGGCACTGTAAAAGGGGATGTGCACGATGTTGGCAAAAATTTAGTAGACATCATCCTTACAAACAACGGTTTTAAAGTCGTAAATATAGGGATTAAGGCCGACATTGAGCTATTTATCGAAAAATTACGCGAATTTGAAGACAAAAATGGCTCATTAAAAGGTGTTGCGCTTGGTATGAGCGGGCTACTTGTAAAATCGACGCAAGTGATGAAAGAAAACTTAGAGGAGCTAAAAAAGAGAGGCTACACTGTTCCAGTCCTTTTAGGGGGGGCTGCTTTAAATCTTGAGTTTGTCCATGAGTATTGTCGCCCCGTCTACGATGGTCCAGTTGTGTACTCTCGGGATGCATTTGATGCAATTAAGACGCTATCTGAAATAGAAAAAGGCGAGGCTATTACGATAGAAGAGCCATCCAAAGAGCGGATAGAGGCAAAAGTGGCGGCAAAAGAGACGCCAGTTGGCGAGATCGTTAAGCCAAGAGTGGAAGCAGTCCCTACCCCACCATTTTGGGGGCGATATGTGTGGAATTTTAGCGAAGATGAGAAGCGACTTGCCTTTGAGTGGATAAACCACCGTATGCTCTTTAAAGAGAGATGGGGATACAAATCCAAGGGAGTTGAAAAGACAGAGTATGAAAAGCAACTAAAAGAGGTTGTGAGGCCTGCGTATGAGAGGCTAAAAAAAGAGTTTTTGAGCGGGCTTTTTGCGCCTGTGGCAATATATGGCTATTATCCTGTTAGGGCAGAGGGCGATGAGCTTTTAATTTTTAGTGAAAATGAAGGGTGGAGCAAAGATAGTGATGCAAACCATGAAGATGTCCGCTCGATAAGATGCAGGGCAATGAAAGTCCTATCTTTTCCGAGGGCGCACAAAACGCCCCGCCGCTCAATTGCAGATTATTTTAGAGAGGATAGGCACGATGTGTTAGCGATGAGCGTTGTAAGTGTGGGTGAAAAAATCGCAAAATATGAAAAAGAGCTGTTTGACGCTGGCAAATATCACGAGTATTACCTTGTGCATGGCCTATCCGTAGAGCTTGCAGAGGCGATGGCCGAGATGGTGCACAAAAGAGTGCGCATTGAACTTGACATACTACGAAATGAGAACGCCGATATAAATGAGGTTAAAATGACAGGCTACCACGGATGTAGATACTCGTTTGGTTATCCAGCTTGTCCAGACCTTGAGATGAATAAAACACTTTTTGAGCTTTTAAAGCCAGAAGAATACGGCGTGACGCTCTCAGAGACTTACCAAATAATCCCAGAGGCATCCACATCCGCAATTATCGTTCACCATAGCGATGCGCAATACTTTACAATATAAGGGGGCAAAAGATGGAGTACTACCTATGGATAAAGGCTTTTCACATAATGTCGGTTTTGTCATGGATGGCAATGCTTTTTTATTTGCCAAGGCTATTTGTTTATCACGCAGAGCACAAGGATAATAGCGGATTTGTAGAGGTTGTAAAAATTCAAGAGCACAAGCTCTTTTACTACATTGGACACCCTGCAATGATAGCTTCGGCGCTATCTGGACTAGCGATGATATACCTAAATCCTGCTATGTTTCAAAGTGGGGGCTGGCTCCATGCCAAACTAACTCTGGCGGTATTGATGATAGTCTACCACTACGATTGCAAAAGGCATCTAAAACTTTTAAAAGAGGATAAGAGCGACAAAAGTGGCAAATTTTTCCGTGCCTACAACGAAATCCCAACTTTATTAATGATAGGAATCGTAATTTTTGTTATAGTTAAGCCTTTTTAAACAAAAAAGCGCTTTATATAGCTTTATCTTGAATAGTTGTTTGATCGTAGCTGAGCTTGAAATCATCAAAAATGTGAATACGACCGTTGTTAAAAAAACTCGCCGCTATGATAAAACCATCTGCCGTTTTCTTTTACAAAACGGCTCTTTTCGTGCAAGACTCCATCCGATAGTTTCGCCTTAAACTCCACAAACGCTTCGTTCTCGCCCTCGATAAAGTCAACCACTTCAAGCCCCAAAAACTCGGTAGAGTCACAAAATCTATCTATCTCTTTCGCCCAAGCGGCTCTATCCTCTTTAAAATCCTGATTTTGCGGGTGTGTCGTTCGTATGATGTAGCTAGAATCACCAGCCGCATAGGCAGAGTATCTAGTCGCCATTAGCTTTAGCGCATCCGAAGCATCTATGCCATCGTGATACACCTTGCAACATTTTTTGTATTTTAGCCTACTTCCACAAGGACATTTTGAGTTTGGGGTTATTTTCATTTTATAGCCCTATATCCAGTTTTCAAGTTTTAGGTTTTCCACCCTCTTAAACTCTTTTGTATTATTTGTAACCAGCGTCACGCCTAGCGATATGGCGTGAGCGGCGATGAGCAGGTTATTTGCGCCAATTAATTTGCCTGATTTTTTTAGTTTTGCCCTCACTATGCCGTACTCCATAGCCGCTCTATCGTCAAACGGCGCTATCTCAAGAGGCGAGAGGAACTTGATAAGGGCTAGCTTATTTTGCTCTTTTTTTGGCGAACTGCTTTTTTCTAGTCCATAAAATAGCTCCGCCACGCTCACGGCAGATATAAATACCCTCACATTTTTATCCAATGCCAAAAACCTATCCAACACTGTTTTTGGCTTGTTGTTAATGATATAGATGCAGATATTGGTGTCAAGCATATAGTTCATCAAAATAGCTCTTCCCTGTTTTGTGCGGGCAAATCCTCTCTTGTGATGACAAAATCGTCGCCAAACTCATCAAGCGCCTCAAACATCGTCGCCCATCTATTGGCTTTGTGCGGACATAGCAACACAAAATCACCCAACCGTCTTATCTCTACCTCACTCACCCCCTCAAACCGAAACTCTTTTGGGAGTCGCACAGCTTGGCTTTGACCGTTTTGAAAAAGCTTTGCGGTTGCGGTCATGGCTGGCTCCTTGTGTTTTCATATATATTTATTAGTATATACTTTTTTGAGGCTGGGTGTCAATGGGTGGGGTAAAAGCGATAAAAAAGTATTCCCTAGGGTTATTTAGTTGGCTCCAGCGCTTTCTCTGTAAATTCCAAAGAAGTCTTTGATTTTCGGCTCGTCGTCAAGGGCGTTTGAAACTCCGCCGTGACGAGAGACTATCTTGTCTATATGCTCGAATTTTCTGAGCATAGACTCCAAAATCAGCCTCTTTTTAGACATAGAGCATCTCTTTTTCTATCTCGATAATGGAGTTTTGCGGTAAACCTTTTTTATAAACTATATCCACATCTCTTTCAAGCTTTTTTGAGAGCATTTTTTTAATTTCATCAAGCTTTACATAAGAGCCAAAGCCGCCGTACCTCTTGAAAAACCCCTCATCGGTATCATACAAAATATCTACATCGCTCGCATAGGTCGCCTCGCCCCTAGCCACGGAACCAAAAAGCCCCAGTATCAAAAGCCCTCTTTTGCCATTTCGACTTTTAAGTTTTTAAGTAGCTCCAAAATAATATTATTCTCCATCATCTCAACCAATCTTGGCGATATTTGGAAACCTATCAGGATTTTGTATGATTTCACTTGTCAAATCAATATCTAAACTCTCCCAATAAAAATGCTCTTTTGAGACCTCTTTGACATCCATTATCTGCTCAAGACTCACTTTTTTGAACCATGGAAACTTTTCAAAAGGCAAAAACAGTTCTTTGTCACGAGCTAGAAGCCAAAAGCCATTTTTGGAAATATTTGTTACTTCAATTTCCGAAGAATTGTTTCCAAGTTCTTTTGAATTCATCTTCGTGCTCCTTTACAATTTCTTCAATTTCACTAATCTTCTGTGCCGACAAATTGCAATTTATGGCTAATTCCACTATCGGTTCAAGCCAAAACTTTGCTTCGCCCTCTGGACAAATAATATGCACATGCATCCTTGTTTCCTCTCTTGAAAAAAAGAAAAAACGCATATTGCCTATTTTTAATATCGTCGGCATTTTTATTTCCTACAACTCCGTCTTCAGCGCCGCTCCACTGCTGGCATTCGTTACAAGTAGCCTATATCTTTTTAGCCATTTTGAGTTAATCTCTTTTTTGTGCTCTTTAAAGTTTTTTCGTCTTGCTTCAATAACCTCTTCGCTTAGATTGGCGTGAAGTATATGGTTATCGACATCTAAGCTAATTTCATCGCCATCCTCAAGTAGTCCGATGAGACCGCCCTCTGCCGCTTCGGGGCTGATGTGTCCGATACATGCGCCTCTTGTAGCGCCGCTAAATCTTCCGTCGGTGATGAGCGCAACAGACTCGCCTAGACCCATACCGGCAATAAGACTCGTCGGGGTTAGCATCTCTTGCATTCCAGGCCCACCTCTTGGACCCTCATATCTGATGACTACTACATGTCCAGGCGCTACTTTGCCACCCATGATGCCAGCTATCGCTTCGTCTTGAGAGTTAAAGCATATCGCTTTGCCCGTAAACTTTCTCATGTTTGGCTGTATCCCTGCGGTTTTAACGACACACCCCTGCTCTGCCAGGTTGCCAAATAGTATCGCTAAGCCACCGACAGGTGAGTAAGCGTTTTCATTCGTGTGAATGATGCTAGTATCTTTAATCTCTGCTGTCGCTATCCTCTCGCCGATAGTCTCGCCCGTGACTGTAAGCGCATCGGTGTGAAGTATATCGCCTCGCCTCGAGACCTCTTTCATAACCGCATTTACGCCGCCTGCCCTGCCAATATCTTCCATGTGTACCGTACTTAATGATGGGCTGATTTTGGCTATGTGCGCTACTTTGCTCGCTATGTCATTGATGTGTGCTATGGGAAAGTCCACACCTGCTTCTTTGGCGATTGCTAGCATGTGAAGCACTGTATTTGAGCTTCCACCCATCGCCATATCTACGACAAATGCGTTATGTACCGCTTTTTCGTTTAGGATATTTCTGATTTTATATCTCTCATCAAGGGCTATTTCGACAACCCTTTTTGCCGCCATTTTTATCATCTCTATTCGCTCAGGCGTCATCGCTAACACTGTTCCATTGCCAGGAAGCGCTATACCCATAGCCTCACACAGTGTATTCATAGAGTTTGCCGTAAACATCCCAGAGCATGAGCCCCCACTTGGACATGCCTTACACTCTATCTCATAGAGCTCCTCATCACTTATTAAACCCTTATTTTTTTTGCCCACCGCTTCAAAAGCCGTCGCAAGGTCTATCGGTGTGCCGTCTTTGAGGTGTCCCGCTTTCATAGGGCCGCCACTCACAAATACCGTCGGTACATTGACTCTTAGGGCGCCCATTATCATCCCCGGAACTATCTTGTCGCAATTTGGGATGCATATCAGCGCATCTAGCTTGTGCGCATTCATCACAGTTTCAATACTATCAGCTATAAGTTCACGGCTAGGAAGACTATAGAGCATCCCATCATGCCCCATCGCAATACCATCATCCACACCAATGGTGTTAAACTCAAAAGGCACACCTCCAGCTTCTCTTATCGCCTCTTTGACAATTTTGCCATACTCTTGGAGGAAAAAATGTCCTGGAATGATGTCTATGTAACTATTTGCAACACCGATAAATGGTTTATCAAAATCCTCATCTTTTAGCCCAGTTGCCCTAAGCAAACTTCTATGTGGAGTTTTCTCCCACCCTTTTTTAATTATATCGCTTCTCATTTAATCATCCTAACGAAAAAATTTGACAAATTATACAAAAGATTGTTGAGATTAAAGGGTGGAGATTTTATAAAAGCAAAATTTACGGCTCGCTAAACTTATCCGCCTTATAAACATAAACTTCAAGTTTTCCGCTTTTCCAAAAGTCGGATTCGAGTCCTGCTTTCTGGCAAAGACGAGATATGAACTCCTCTTTTGATGGTATCTCTTCCCATACAGATGGTAAAAAAGTTGCTTGGTAATCTTCGTATTTTATGATTAGACCATCTTCAAACGGCGTTAGCTTGGATAGCAGATCATTTGCATCTTGATAGACCAATTCTACCGGAGTGTGAAGCAAGGATAGTTCTATTTTTATAAAAGGGAGCTCTGTAATATTAAGCGGTGGAAATCTAGGGTCGTGGAATGCGCTAAGTATGGCATTCTCGACGATATCTTCATATAGCGTTCTATGCGCCAAAAGCGAGCCTATACAACCGCGCAAAGCGCCCTCTTTTGTCTTTAGCGTTACAAACACAGCGCCTTTTTCACCAAAAACTGCAGGTAACTGTTCAAGCCTACCTAGCGGCGTCCTGAGAAGTTCGCTCTCTATCGCATTTCTGGCAAGCCTCAAAGCTGCTAGCTTTTCGCTCTCTGTCATTGCCCTTCCTTATAAAACATAAAACTTCCATAGCCCACCACACTCTCCTTATCACCAGTGGTATCGCCGCTTGTTTTGTAGTCTAGCGTTTTTGATTTTAAGTTATGTTTAAGTGCATACTTAACGGCTGCTGTAATTGCGGCTTTTCCGCATGCTTGACATGTGCTCAAAGCTTCCAAGTTCAGCTCTTCAACACCTTTGATACAATACGAATCAATAGCAATCGCCTCTTTTTGCGGATAATAATGGCTCAAATCGCTACTTATTATAACTATTCTACTATCATCAAGCAAAAACTCTTCCAAAATTGCAAGAAGGTCGTCATCCGATATGTTTCCATACACAATTGGAACAATGCTAAATTTTTTTAACGAAAGCTGTAAAAATGGAAGTTGCACCTCTAATGAGTGCTCAAGCTTATGTGGAATAGCGCTTGTCAAAACTGACGGGAACTTATCTGCAAGTCTTTTGGATTCCTCCAAGTCCACTTTTATGACCCCTGAGGGTATTTCAAAAAACTCATCAGGGCTTAAAGCGGCAAAATCCAAATACACTCTGTGTGAAGGACCCATCATTAGTACTTTGTATTCAATGTCACTTTTTAGATTTTGAAGCTGACGAAAGGCATACCCAGCAGTGTAGCCGCTATACACAAAACCTGCGTGCGGGGATATAATAATCAGAGGCTTTTTTCCAAAATTAGGTGAACTCTCTATCGCATATTTCGCAAACTCCAAAAGTTTATCTTCCTCTTTTGGATAAAACATACCGGCAACCGCTGAGTGTCTGACGCTCATGCTATCTCCCAATCGTCATTTATGGCGTTTTTATATCAAAAATTAAATAAAAATAATATAAGTGGAATAAAAGACTAACATTTTATTAACAAATTTCCGTTAGAATTTTTCAAACTTTGCAAAACGCAGGGCTTAAATCTTAAAAAAACGGGAGGGTCTTAAATGGGACTTTACGATAGAGACTACGCCAGAAATTCTCAAACAAACAGCGGTCTTGAGAGGATTGATTATCAAAGGATTGAGGAAGAACCACACATCATAACAGACATTAATGCGTTTGTAAAAACGACATATTCTTACTTTGCGGCTTCGTTGCTGGCAGGAACTGCTGGCGCGTATGCAGGTATGCAGGCTACGGCGACAATAAAAAGTTTTTATTGGCCTTTAGTAATTTTAGAGATTGCCCTTATTTTTGGTCTTAATTTTGTCAGAAATAAACCTGGCATTAATACAATAGTTCTATTTGCATTCACATTTATTAGCGGTTTGACGCTTACACCACTTCTTAGCTCTATTTTGCATATGCCTGGTGGGGCCGGCATCGTAACAAATGCATTTTTAATGACATCTGTTGCATTTGGCGCGCTAACCTTGTTTGCAATGAATACTAAAAAAGATTTTACAATGATGGGCAAAATGCTATTTATTGCCCTTATCGTAATGATAGTCGGTGGTATAGTCAATATATTCCTAGGAAGCCCCGTACTTCAGCTTATACTTGCCGGAGCAGGCGCTTTGCTGTTTAGCTTTTTTATACTATACGATACGCAAAATATCATCCAAGGCGCTTATGATTCGCCTGTTAGCGCAGCGGCAAGCCTTTATCTTGATTTTCTAAATCTTTTCGTATCACTTCTACAAATACTTGGCATTTTTGGCGGCAGCAGTGAAGAGTGATGGCGATTTGACAAGCCTCTTACGGCTTGTCGACGCTAATTTAAATAGATTAAAAGAGGGGATAAGGGTTGTTGAGGATATATGTAGATTTGTATATGAATTTAAAGACGAAGCATCTAGACTAAAAACCCTAAGACATACCGCTAGAACCTCAAAACTGTTGCAAGCTTTATCTTGCAGAGATACAAACACCGATATACTCAAATCCACTACGACAACTGAAAAAAATAGAGAAAACATATCTAGCTTACTAATAGCAAATTTTAAAAGAGCAGAGGAGTCGGCTAGAGTACTTGAAGAGGCGCTAAAGCTTTCAGATACACACGAAGCCGAAATTTTCAAAAAGATAAGATACGAGCTTTACGATATAGAAAAATCTCTTTTTGCGAAACTTCCCACAGCATAAATTACTTCAAACTCAAGCGTTCGCGGCCCCTTTTCGTACAGCGCTTTTGCCTCTTTATAGCTTATTTTGTTGCCTCCGCCAGATACGCCTGTTGTTTTTATATATCTAACCGCATCTTTTGGGCTATCAAACTCTTTTTCAAATTTTTCGATGATAAAACTTTTTAAATCAAAACTCATAAATACTTCCTCAATATCCTCAACAGTAGGCAAAAAACTATCTACGCCCAAAAACTCTCGTACGGATGCAAAGGTGCCTCTTGTAAATATACTTATTGCAAACTCATCTGACAATGTAGATAGTTTTAATAAAAGCGCTTTTATATCTTTTGACCATTGCAAAGCAGAAGAAGAGAGCAATAGCTCAAACTTCCCGAAACGCCCTTTGATTAAATCGGCAAACTCGTCATCATCAAAATCGGCATTTACGACGCTGCAGCCGTCAAACCTTTTGTGTAACTCACACATTTTTTGGCTTGCATCAACACCTACAAACAACTCGCTTTCTTGTCCGCACTTTTCAAAAAGAGAACCGTCGCCACAACCTATATCAATTATTTTTTTGTACTTTCCGACATCTATGCAAGAGAGTAGTTTTTTTGCTATTTTATCTTGAATCTCCCTATTTTGTGAGTAACTATAAGCGTATCTATCAAACTGATTTGTCAGCATCATTAAAACTTTTTTGGCTATTATTTTGACCTAAATTATAACTTTTTAGAGCATCAAGGAAATTAAAATATGATAAGTTTTGCCATTGTGATACAGTTTGTTTTCGCCATACTTTTAACTATAGCCGTACTTTTACAAAAAAGCTCATCCATCGGTCTTGGGGCATATAGCGGAAGTAACGAGTCCGTTTTTGGGGCAAAAGGACCTGCAGGTTTTCTTACAAAGGTTACGTTCACAATAGGTATTTTATTTATAGCAAATACGGTGTTTTTGACATACTCTTTCAACAAAGAAAAGAATAAATCGGTAATTGATACAGTCAAGGCGCTTACCCCTACCCAAAACACACCGGTAAAATGAAATATTTTTTACTTCTTTTTGTCTATTGCGCATCACTACTTGCCGATGCGCATATTCTTTGCTACCACAGGTTTGACGACCCAAAACCAAAATACAAACACACAAATATCTCTTCAAAAGAGTTTTTATCGCAAATAAATTCACTTAAAGCTGACGGCAAAAAATTTGTCTCATTGTCATCTATAGTAACTGCGCTTAAAACTGCAAAACCAATAGATGCAAATTTAGTTTCGATAACCGTAGATGATGCGTATAGAAGCTTAGATCGGAAGAGCACACGG
>JAVRLX010000006.1:0-48534 GCA_031960985.1 Campylobacterales bacterium
AATAAAAAAAATCTACAAAGGTTGAAATATGAAATTTGATGCTTATGAACAAGAACTATTAGATGCAATAGAAAAGACTACGCAATTTGAGCGTGCAGATGATTATGAAGATGAGATTGTTATGGCAAAAATGGCGGCAAAGAATTTTTTAAATAAGACAAAAAACATAAATGTGCGGATTCCAGAGTACGATCTTATAGGGCTTAAACGAAAGAGCGCTGAGCTAAATATCCCCTATCAAACAATTCTCTCTTCACTAATACATCAATATGTTACAGGGCGTATCAAGCCGGTAATGTAAGATCTTATTAATAAGCTTAAGGCTATTAGCAGAATGAAGGATTTGTCGGTAAAATTACGGTATGAAATACGCCGCACTGAAAGCCCTTGTATTAAAGTTACAAAACCAAAAAAAACTGAGTCGAGTTTTGCGAGTAGCCGACTCCGTCTTAAAGGTTGAGTTTTCAAAAGATACAAAATATTTTTTTGATTTAACACGTGGGCATAACATCATTTCTAAGGGTGAACCAACAGCTCCAAAAGAGTACAAAGCCCCATTTGACGTGGCCCTCTTAAAATATTTTTCAAAATGCGATATAGAGAGTATAGAGCTATCAAATAGCGATAAAATAATATATATCCGCACATCTTCCAAGCTTGGCTACAAAGAGCAAAAAGCGACCCTTATTTTGGAGCTAACTGGCAAAAACGCAAACGCCGTAATTATCGATGATAAACAAACCATTATCTCTGCTCTTAGATACGAGACAAATGGGGTGCGCGACCTTCGGATAGGGCAAATTTATACTCCGCCACCCCCTCCCCCTTTTGCATTTTCGGATATGAATATCGGGGATGTGGATGAATATTTAGAAAATACACTATTACAAAAGCAAAAAAATCGGCTTGAAAATCTAAGAGCTCAAAAGATATCTCAAATAGATAAAAAAATACAAAAGCTTGAAGAATTGTTATCTACCTTTGAAGAGCCAGATGAGCTTATCAAAAAGTCAAACGAGGCTCTTAAAATAGGGGATTTATTATGTGCAAACGCCCATCTCATTGCCCCGCATCAAAAGAGTGTTACGCTAGATAATTTTGATGGAGCGCAAATAACTATCGAACTTCCAGAGTTTAGCAGTCAAAAAGAGATTTTAAACTTTTTTTATCAAAAAGCTAAAAAGTTGCGACAAAAAGCTGTTGGGATACATAAAGAAAAAGAATCGGTGGGCGAGCGACTAAATTTTTTAAAAGCCCAAAGGAGTGCGATAGCTTCTGCAAGTGATGAAGATGGGATTAGGCTCTTTACACAAAAGCAAAAAGGCGCCGAAAAAAAAGAGGAATCTAGCGATATTTTCGAGGTTTTCTACAAAGATTACAAAATTAGCACAGGAAAAAATAAAAAAGGAAACGAAAAATTGCTAAAATTAGCCCGCTCAAATGATTTGTGGTTTCATATAAAAGATTTGCCTTCAGCGCACACAATTTTGCATACAGATAAACAAAAGGTGCCGGATGATGTCATCTTGTTTGCGGCAAAAATGTGTGTTGAGCTTTCCGTCTCAGAGCGAGGTGTATATTTGGTTGATTATGCAAAAAGAAGGGATGTCTCCCCGATAGATGGGGCGAATGTAAATTATGTCAACTACAAGACATTAACGGTAAAAAAGGAATAAAAGATGGCAGCCGTTACGCCTGTTGGCTCTCAAATATATGTTAACCAAGCCGCCCCTCTTGTTTCACAGCTTCATCAAGGGGTTGTGCAAAGATTTGACATGCAAGCTTTCGTAGCTATGCAAGCAGAACAGGAAAAAGAGCCGGTAGTGGAGCCGGTGAGTGAATCAGATGACTCACAGAAGATTAATGCCGATGCTGATAGCGGCAAAAATAGCGAGCAATACAAAGAGCAAAAAAGAGAAAAAAAAGAACCCGAAGAGCCCAAAGAGCCTTACAAATCAGATCATATATTAGATTTAAAAGTTTAAAAGTTTTAACAAGGACAATTTAGTTGCAAACTCCGCATTTTTTGAACGCTTCAAAAGAGCGTTATATGACAGCGCTCATTCTTATAGGGATTACAGCAGGTGTAATACTTATAGATAATTACTTTTTGACATGGGCATTTATGGGAGTTGTTTATTTTTTAGGGTTTATAGAGGCAAATAGGCTTTTTAAAATCCAAAAGACTTCGTTATACCCCATTGCTATTTTTATATGGATTGCGGCATATTTTATGACAGATCCGGAAGATCTGATATTTTTCGTACTACTGATATATGCTGGATATTTGGCATTCAAAAACAGGGTGGGTTTTTTGGATGAGTCAAATAGCCAAAAAGGGGCGAGAAATCTTGTGGTTTTCTTGTATCCTACGGCGCCGATGTTATTTATGCTCTCCTTGTACAAAGATTATGGAATGGCGTCGCTCTTTTGGCTGATAGTCATAGTTGCGGTTACAGATACGGCGGCATATTTTACCGGTAAAGCGGTCGGCAAAGTCCCATTCTCCCCCGCAAGTCCAAACAAAACGCTAGAAGGGGTCCTTGGCGGAATACTTGTAGCAAGCATTGTTGGAACACTTATGGGAATAGCGTTTTTGCCATTTTTAAAAGCGCTTTTTATATCGTTTTGTGTTTCAGTGGCATCGATATTTGGAGATTTGTTTGAATCATCCCTGAAGCGGCACGCAGGCGTAAAAGACAGCGGCAATTTTCTACCTGGGCATGGCGGAGTGCTTGATAGATTGGATGGGCATCTATTTGGAGCCGTAGCTATGGTGGTGCTACTTAGAGGTCTTTATTGATAATTTTAGGCTCAACTGGTTCAATAGGGGTAAATGCCCTTGACATATGTAAAAGAGAGCATATAGATATAGAGTTACTAGCGGCTGGGAGCAACACCGAACTTCTTAAAAAACAAATAGAGAAGTTTCGTCCAAAATATGCTTGCATACAAAAAAACGACGGCTCCATAGGGCGCAACTATATGGGCGCCCAAATTTTTTATGGAGCAGAGGGGCTAATCGAGGCTCTTACTAAAACAACAAGTCAAAAAGCGCTTAATGCAATAGTTGGATTTGCAGGGCTAAAATCAACCCTTGAGTGCATAGAGCTAGGAAAAGAGGTGGCGCTAGCAAACAAAGAATCTTTAGTTGCGGCTGGAAAATTTATAGATTGTTCAAAAATAATTCCGGTAGACAGCGAGCATTTTGCGCTTTGGTATCTAAACAAAGGCGGCAGTGTCCGCAAAATGACCATTACGGCAAGCGGCGGCGCATTAAGAGACACCCCGCTTAACGAGGTGTCCATCTCAAGCGTAGGCGATGTGCTTCGTCATCCAAACTGGAATATGGGGCGCAAAATTACGGTAGACAGCGCCACAATGGTAAACAAGCTTTTTGAGATTGTCGAAGCGTACTGGCTATTTGGTGCGGATATATCATATGACGCTATTATAGAAACAAGCTCCACAATACACGCAATGATAGAATTTGACGACGGAGTTACTACAGCGCAGATGAGCGAGCCGGATATGCGCCTTCCTATATCGTATGCGCTAACCGGCAAAGCCACTTCTGGTTTATTCAAAAGTATAGACTTGCTGAGGCTCGGAGCACTTGAGTTTAGGGCGATAGAGGAAGCGCGATATCCGGTATGGATGCTAAAAGACGAACTTTTGGCAAATCCATCCTTGGCTCTTGTTTTAAACGCCGCTAACGAAATCGCTGTAAGCGCCTTTTTGGATGAAAAAATAGCTTTTGGGGAAATAGCAAATACTATTTTTAAGGTATGCGAAAAATTTGAAGGGACTAAAACGGTGAATATAGACGATGTTTTTGCCGTGGATAACGAGGTAAGAGAGTATGCAAGAAGCATCATTAAAGCCTAAGATTCTGATACTCCACGGCTGGGGAGGAAGCGACTTTCCACATTGGCAAAGCTGGCTTGCATCGGAACTTGCAAAGGCGGGCTACCCAGTATATTTCCCGCAACTTCCTTTTATGCACACACCTCGCAAAAAAGTGTGGCTTGAGACGCTAGAGCAAATTGTTGAGTCATTTAGTCCTGATAGAGTAGCGTGTCACTCGCTTGGCAATATACTGTGGTTTTGGTATGCAAAGGCGCACCCAAAAGCTAATTTTGAAAAGGTATTGCTGGTTGCCCCTCCCGCAAGAAGCACAGATATAAAGGCAATAGATACATTTTTCCCATACCCTAAAGCCGCAACCCTTTCAGATAATGCCCTATTTGTGGCTAGCACAAACGACAAATACATGAATATTCATGAGGCGCAGGAGCTTCAAAAAGAGCTAAATTGTGAAATGAAAATTATTGAAAACGGAGGGCATCTCAATTTGGATGCCGGATATGGCGTTTGGCCTTTTGCATATGATTGGATAACGGCATGATACTCTCAATAGAATCAAGCTGTGACGATAGCGGAATAGCGGTTACAGAGATATCCACAAAAAAGCTTCTTTTTCATCGCAAAATTTCGCAAGATACTGAGCATAGCGTATATGGAGGCGTCGTGCCTGAGCTTGCAAGCCGCTTGCATGCTATTGCATTGCCAAAACTTTTGGAGTCTGCCACAGAGTATCTGCCGCATATCAAAGCGGTAGCTGTTACTAATGAGCCGGGACTTGTAGTCTCTCTTGTGGAGGGGGTCTCAATGGCAAAAACTATAGCGATAGCGCTTGGTGTGCCACTCATTCCCGTCAACCACTTAATTGGGCATATTTACTCGCTTTTTATAGAGACTGAAGCTGTGTTGCCACTCGATGTTTTGCTAGTATCTGGCGGACACACCCAATACATGAGAGTCACCAATATGTCAAACATCGAATTAGTTGCAAAAACGATGGATGATAGTTTTGGGGAGAGCTTTGATAAGGCGGCAAAAATGCTGGGGCTTGGCTATCCGGGTGGTCCGCTTATTGAAAAGTGGGCGGCAAAGGGGGATGAAAATGCCTATGAACTACCAATAGCGCTTCAAGATAATAGACTTGCGTTTAGCTACTCTGGCCTTAAAAACGCTTTTAGGCTCAAAATAGAAGAGGCTGGGGAGTTAGATGAGCAAAAAAAAGCCAATCTTGCCGCTTCGTTTCAAAAAGTAGCAGTGGCGCATCTAATATTTAAAATCAAACAAATAATAAAAAATAATCCGCCACAAATTCTCGGCGTAGTCGGCGGAGCGGCCGCAAATAAGCTCCTTAAAAGCGAACTTGATATACTCTCTAAGCAGTATAGGTTTGAGCTTATTTTTCCAAAACTGGAGTTTTGCTCAGATAATGCGGCTATGATAGGCAGGGTCGGCGTAGAGGCTTATAAAGAAAAAATGTTCAAAAATTATGCAGATTTTGATGTTGCATCAAGAGCAAATTTTAATTAAGACAAATTTTATCTTTTTTTGTCTACAATCTTTGTTAAATATCAAAAAATAAGGAGAAAACATGGCATCAGTACTTTTCAAAGGTAATCCAGTAAATCTAGAGGGAACAGAAATCAATGTAGGGGATAAAGCTCCTGCGATTACTCTTCCAAACAAAGGCCTTGCAGATGTAGTGGTTGGAGGCTCTAGTGATTGTGTCCAAATCATTGTAGCGGTTCCATCTCTTGATACGCCTGTATGCGCGGCTGAAACTAGAAAGTTTAATGTAGAGGCATCAAAAATTAAAGGCGCAAAAATTCAAGTTGTATCTATGGACCTTCCATTTGCGGCTGGTAGATTTTGCTCAACTGAAGGGATTGAAAACCTTGACGTATGCTCAGATTTTAGAAGCAAAGAGTTTGCAAAAGCTTACGGTGTGCTAATCGGCGAAGGGGCTCTTAGAGGGCTTACCGCTAGAGCTATATTTGTAGTTGACAAAGCTGGTACAGTAGTTTACAAAGAACTTGTAAGCGAAGTAACTGCTGAGCCAAACTATGAAGCCGCTCTTGAAGCTGCAAAAGCTGCGGGCGCCGCTGGTTCATCTTGCTGTGGTGGTGGTTGCCACTAAAAACCTTTTACGGTACGCTAAGATGGGCGAAGCCCGTCTTGCTACGCTAGGCGCTATGCCACTAAAGCTAGCCGCCGTAGGCGGCAGAGATTTATATTACTTTAATCTCAAGCTCTAGTTTGACTTTTGATTTTTCCATGACTTTTTTTTGCGCTAACTCTATAAGTTCCAGCGCATCGCTAACTTTACCATCCCCCAAATTTACAAGAAAATTCGCATGAATATCGCTAAAAGCCATACCCCCTATTTGAAACCCCTTCATCCCTGCTTCTTCAAGGAGTCTTCCAGCATAATCGCCCAGAGGATTTTTAAAACAACTTCCCGCGCTCGGATTTTTCGGCTGATTTTTACGGGCGTTTTTTAGCTCCTCAAACACCGCTTCATCAAACCCTTTTTTACTAACATCAAAGACCGCCTCAAGCGCTATCCCACCAAGCTTTGCAAATCTATAACCATGCTCTATTTCGCTTTTTTGTTTGTATCCATTCGCAAACTTTACGGCAATGAGGTTATTAAATATCTCTTGCCCTTGTAATCCAGCATTCATTGAGAGCATGCCGCCAATAGTTCCAGGTAGCCCGCCCAAAAACTCAAACCCCGCCAAATTATTTTTTTTGGCAAAGCTAAATACCCGCCCCCCGCTCATTGCGGCGCCGACATAAAGTTTGTCACCTTCAAGTTTTATATATTCAAACTCTTTGCCCAAAATAGCTAAATTTGTATTTTTGCCAGTGACTATTAAGTTACATGCGCCACCCACGATAAAACCATCAAACGCTGCGGCGTCTGCTTCGTTTTCGATAACATTTACATCGATAGTAGGACCAAGTTTTATTGAGGAATATTTTGAAAAATCGATAGTTTTGTTGCGCATCTAAAAGACGAAAGTGGGAATCATCCGGATAAGACGGGTAGTAAAGTCGACTAATTCATTCATCATCCAAGGCATCGTAAAGAGCATTACAACCCCAGTTAGAACAATTTTTGGCAAAAAAGATAAGGTGGCTTCATTGATTTGTGTAGTGGCTTGAAATATGCTAACAACAAGTCCAGCGAGTAGACCTGCAAGCAGCAAGGGCATTGAGATAATAAGGGTAATTTTGAGCGTCTCTACGGTTAATGCTATTAATTTTGCCTCCACCTTGCCCCCTTAGCTAAATCTATAATCGACATATTCTCTTGGAAGTAGCATATCTGCCGTACTCACTTTTGAGCTGTAGATACCGTGATTATATCCTATTTCAAACAGCTTATCAATAGCCGCAAGCGATACGCTATCAAGCTCTTCTGAACGCTTGTTTGCATACATCGATAGATATTTTTCCAGTTGTTTTGCATCGACTCTAATGAGACCACGCTCTAGGAGCATCCGACTAAGGGTTTCTTTGTTTTTTACCCCTATCCGTACAGCGTCAAGCAATATATTTTCGATATTTATCGCTCTCAAAAGTGGGATAGAGCGCCTAATCGCCATCCCTCCAAGGGGCAGAGGGATATCTCCGGCAAGCTCTTGCCAAATCTCAAATATCTCTCTTTCTACCTCAAGCTCCTCTGAGTATGTAAGTATCGCTTCATGAATTAAAACCCCCGCATCAACAACCCCATCAAGCGTTGCTTTTTCAATCTCCAAAAAATTCATATAAACTGGGCGGGCATCTGGATAAGCTAATCTAAAAAGCATCGCGTTTGTAGTGTATTTGCCGCTTAGCGCTACTTTGAAATTTTTTTTAAGCTTTACACCTTTTTTCTTTACCAGTTTTGGTCCATACCCCTCTCCAAAACTCATAGCGCACCGAAGGAGGGCATAATCATCCCTTATAAAAGGATATGCCCCAAAGCTAATAGCGCTAACATCGTAGGTCCCTTTCATAGCCTCTTCATTTAGCGTCTCAATATCAAGGGCGGTATTGCAAAACTCTAAATTCCCAGTATTTACCCACCCAAATTTGATGGCGTAATACATAAAAATATCATCTGCATCGGGGGAGTGCGCAACACTTATTTTTGGCATATTTTTTTCCATCTTTTTTGGTGGATTTTATCGCTTCCTACTTTAAGGGTGCAAGTGTTACTATAATTTCATAATCCCTAAAAGAGGTCTAAACCGAAATGGATGAAAACAAAAAAAAATCGTTAGAGCTGGCAATCAAACAGATAGATAAAGCCTTTGGTAAAGGGGCTTTAATGAGGCTTGGAGATAAGCCAGAGGAGAATATAGAGGCAATCTCTACAGGCTCGCTTGGACTTGATTTGGCGCTTGGGATAGGCGGCGTTCCAAAAGGTCGTATTATAGAGATATATGGGCCAGAGTCATCTGGAAAAACTACCCTTACTTTGCACATAGTAGCAGAGGCGCAAAAACAAGGGGGCGTGTGTGCGTTTGTGGATGCCGAGCATGCCCTCGATGTGAAATACGCAAAAAATTTGGGGGTTGATACCGACAATCTTTTGGTCTCTCAACCAGATTTTGGGGAGCAAGCCCTTGAGATAGTGGAGACTTTGGCTCGTAGTGGCGCTGTCGATGTAATAGTTGTTGACTCGGTAGCGGCTCTAACCCCAAAAGCGGAGATAGAAGGGGATATGGGTGATAGCCACATGGGGCTTCAAGCAAGACTTATGAGTCAAGCCCTTAGGAAATTAGCGGGTGTGCTTCACAAGATGAATACAACCGTAATATTTATAAACCAAATACGCCAAAAAATAGGTGGTATGAGTTATGGCAACAACGAAACAACTACGGGTGGAAATGCCCTTAAATTTTATGCCTCTGTTCGAATAGATATCAGGAAAATACAAAGCATAAAACAAGGGGAAGATGTTATCGGCAACCGCGTAAAAGCAAAAGTTATTAAAAACAAAGTTGCCCCTCCGTTTAGACAAGCTGAGTTTGATGTAATGTTTGGCGAGGGGATTAGCAAAATGGGCGAAATAGTAGATTACGGCGTAAAACTCGATATTATCGATAAATCGGGGGCGTGGTTTTCGTACAAATCGACCAAAATTGGACAGGGAAGGGAGAATGCAAAAATCTTCCTAAAAGAAAACCCTGCAATTTGTCAAGAAATTGAAAATGAAATACGAAATAGTATCGGTATGGATGGTGATTTGCCAAGCTTATCAGATGAAACCAACACAGGAGATGAAGAATGATTTATATAGATGATTTGTACGCAAGCGAGGCGTTAGACTCAAGGGGTAATCCAACGGTAAAGGTAACAGTTCGCCTATCTGATGGGACGGTAGAGAGCGCATATGTGCCAAGTGGCGCAAGTACCGGCAAAAGAGAGGCTCTTGAGCTTAGAGATGGCGATAAAGCAAGATTTGGCGGCAAAGGGGTTTTAAAGGCTTGCGAAAATGTAAAAACACTAATAGCAGATGAGTTAATTGGTCTTAGCCCTTTTAATCAAGGGCATATTGATGCGCTTATCAAGCAAATCGATGGAACTGAAAACTACTCAAATATAGGCGCAAATGCGGCTCTTGGCGTCTCTATGGCAGTTGCAAGGGCGGCGGCAAGCTCACTTGGAGTCCCTCTATATAGATATCTTGGCGGGGCAAACGGCGTAGTCCTTCCAACGCCTATGCTAAACATTATCAATGGTGGCGCGCATGCCGCAAATAGCGCCGATTTTCAAGAGTATATGATTATGCCTGTAGGGTTTGATAGCTTCAAAGAGGCGCTTAGGGCTTCTGCGGAGGTTTATCACGCGCTCAAAAAAGTGCTTAGCGACGAAGGGCATTCTACAAATATCGGTGATGAGGGTGGTTTTGCGCCAAGCCTAAAAAACAACGAAGAGCCAATCCAAAAAATTATGAAAGCGATAGAACTAGCCGGATACAAAGCGGGCGAAGAGATTGCAATAGCTTTGGATGTTGCTTCAAGTGAGTTTTATGAAAACGGAAAATACAACCTACACACAGAAAATAGGGCGCTCACAAGCTCTGAAATGGTTGATTACTATGAGATGCTAATCTCAAAATACCCTATCGTCTCTATCGAAGATGGGCTTGACGAAGGCGACTGGGATGGTTGGGCTGAGCTAACAAAAAGACTTGGCAAAAAAGTTCAACTTGTAGGGGATGATTTGTTTGTTACAAACAAAAAGATACTTGCTGAAGGAATTGAAAAAAATATCGCAAACTCAGTGCTTATCAAGCTAAACCAAATAGGAACTTTGTCTGAAACCCTGCAAACAATAAGACTTGCCCATAGAAATAACTACACTTGCATCGTTTCGCACAGAAGTGGTGAAACGGAGGATAGCTTTATAGCTGATCTTGCTGTAGCGATAAATTCTGGGCAAATCAAAACAGGCTCAACCGCCAGAAGCGAGCGTATAGCAAAATACAACAGACTCCTTGAGATAGAAGAGGAGCTTGGCGACGCCGCTGAATACATAGGAAGAAGCATTTTCAAAAAATAAAATATGAACGAGATTTTAGAGGAGTTAGGAGAGCCAAAACGCCGCAAGCTATTTGATTTTAGTAGCGGCGTATGGAAGCTCGTGGCTCTTTTTGCTCTTGTGGCGCTCTTTGCAGTTTATACAGGCTCACTATTATTTGGACAAAACTCCGTATCCACTCTTTTTAGCTTAGAAGACCAACGAGACCATCTCAAAGCAGAAATAGAAAAACTAAAAGAACAAAATGCGAAATACCAAAAAGAGTATTTTGAGCTAAAAAGACTCGAAGGAGACAAATGAGAACAGCTCTTGCGCTAACCTTGCTCTCGCTCTCACTGTTTGCAAGGGAAAATCCTTTTAGACCAGCACAAAAAGAGGACATTAAAGAGGCCGCTATGTCTGAAATAAACAAAGTTGAACCACTTTCTCCAATTACGATTACTCCCCCTATTGAGTCGGTAAAAATCAAGAAAATAACTATCGAATATCAGGCGATAGATGGTGAGCGAATCAAAAAAACATATGATATTGGCAAAGGTATCGATCCGCTCAAAACAATTAAGGTTTCGCAATGAACAACATAGTACTTATTGGTTTTATGGGAAGCGGCAAAAGTAGCATAGGACGAGCTTTGGCAAAACAAAAGGGGCTTTATTTTATTGATACCGATGCCCTTATAGAGAGTTTTGAGGGGCAAAAAATCAGGGATATGTTTGAACAAAAGGGTGAAGCATATTTTAGAGAGTGCGAAAAAAAATGCTTTGAATGGCTAAGCAAAAATGTCTCAAATGCTGTTATATCCACAGGTGGTGGAATGCCAACTGTAATAGATGATTTCTCAAAATTAGGCAAAACTATATATCTAAAAGTAAATTTTGATACTTTGCTAGAGAGGCTAAAAGCTGAGGAGTTTGATAAAAGACCGCTATTTTCTAATATTGAGTTTGCTAAAAAAATATTTGAGGCAAGAGAGTGGGTATATAGCGCAAAAGCTGATTTAGTGATAGATGCAAATGTGAGCTTTGAAGAGGTGTTAAAAGAGGTTTCTAGCAAGGGCTAAAAGCCTTGCTAGAAGTTTTTTAGTATCTATATCTTATGTAAGCTCTTGCGTCAGTTGAAGATTTAACAACATTCAAACCGTTTGCAGTCGCTTCGTCTATAGAGTACGGCGTACCCTCTGCGCCAAAGAAGCTGTTGCTTCCAGCATAGTCATAGTTGATTTGCGTATATCTAAGCTGCATATCGATATTTTTTGTAAGTGGTTGAGTGTAATAACCTTCCCACGCTTTTCCTCTTGTCGCAAGTTTTGAGCCTATCATTGTATCTTCGCCGTATGTAATACTTCTCCAGTATTTCGAACCTTGATTGTATTCTATACCAATTTTACCCTCTTTTGTAAACACTGCAGGCATTTGAACGCCAACCCACCAAGAGCTACCATACTGCTCTTTATCTGAGCCTAGCATAGTATGTCCGCTAGATGGTTGAGTTTTTGTAAATGCATAGCTTACAAAGGCGGTTGTGTTGTCAAGAAAATCGCTCCAACCATTTCCAATACCGTTTGCCATAGCCATTACAGTACCGCCATATAACGCTCCCACATTTTTAAACTGTAGGTTGTTTGCCGCGGCTGAAAGATTTTGTAAACCAGCAGCCGTTTGATAGTAGTTTTTACCATCCATAGTATATAGACTCATCAACTGGTCATATGCAGAAGAGTTGTATCTTCCGTATGCAGATTGGAATGCCGACATATCAGCGGCATCAAAACCTATCATATTGTGCGCTTTAAAGAACATAGAGTGAACAGAGTACTGACCGTTATCATATGGAACAAATATGAAACCGGCTAAGTCAACATCACTATTTTTTGTCGTATCTTTACTGTAGTCTGGACCAAACATATCAAATCTAGGTCTTGCATTTGTAAGACCTTTGCCCATACAAAGCTTAAAGCTCATACCAGGAATTCCTGTTACTTTATCTAAGTTAAATAAAAAGCTTGCGCCATCATATTCAACATTGATTAGGTGTGCAAGTGGTGAGTTTGCGTTTGCGTTCCCCTCTCTCATATTAATAGGGAGTCCATCGTACGATGGTCTTCTACCTATACTAGCCGTATAAGGTATCGGACCTGCATCTCCAAAGTATATAAAGTAAGCCTCTTTTACTTTTACGGTATTATCTGTCGCATTTTCATTAGTTACCCAGTCAAAGTTTGCAAAACCAGGATTCGTATTTGATTGGCTGTGATTTGCCGTATCGCCAAATGCTTTATTGAAAGATAGTTTACCGATAAAGCTAACATCTTTCGTTGGAGCAGCTTTCATTCCGAGAACAAGTCTGTTTGTAAGAAGAGCAGAATTTGCGTATGCGTCAGGCTGTTGTCCAAGAATCGGATCTGTAGCCATTGCAGGCATCATGCCCATAAGCGCGCCCTGAGCTTGCGCTTGAGTCATTCCAGGATTTGCCATCATCATATTGCCAACAAGTTTTGGAAACATTGACATCATATTTGCGGAAGTATAGGGAGCCGCTCCATTCATTTTGTATCTTACATAATCATAGCTAGCTCTATAATCGACGTCCCATTTAAGGTTGTCGCCGCCGGTTCTCATTTTGATCTCTTTGACTTGAGTCGCAAGAGCTTTCAAATCAGCGCTCTCTTGATTTTTTTTAAGTTCAACCACTTGTGATTTTAGAGCTTCAAGCTCCGCCTTCATTGCCGCCAAATCATCCGCAGCAAAAGCAGAAGTTGCAAGCATAGCCGCTAATGAAAATACACCGATTTTTTTCATAAACACTCCTTTATTTTAGATTAATTAGCCGCAGCCAGGCGTATTGCCGCTGTCAGAACCGTATTCTTTTAAAAACTCATGCAAATCTTGCATTTGATCTTTAAAATTGGGGCTATTAAAATATGCATTAGCCTTTGCGTCGCCCTTGTGCTTCTCTATGATTGCAGAGGCTCCGTTGGCAAACCACTTATCCCAGCCCTCTTGAGTCGCCATAGCGGCGCCTTTTGCGCCATTGCCGTGACAATTCTTACAGGCTTTGACATATGCCTTTTGTCCCGCTTCTACACCGGCATACGCTACTGTCGCAAGCGATATCAAAAGCGCTCCAGCAGCATATAGCCTAATTCTATTCATAGACACTCCTTGAAACAGAATATTTGATTTTATGATAAGAAATATTAACTGAACATTAAATATTAAATTTTTTAATTTTCTAGATTATATATTTTCAAAAAGTAGCATAAGTTTTTATAAATGAAGTTAAAACAGAAAGCAATGGCATAAAGCGTAATGCGCCACTTTATACCACTGAAAATTGAGAGTTTAAGCTATTTGATAGTTTTCGCTATCTTTACAGGCTTCTATGATTTTTACCATATCGTTTTCATCCTTTTCAAGTAGATGAAACGCCAAGCCATCCTCTTTTCTCACCCAATAAGCATTCTCTTCATCGTACTCAAAACTTTGAAGAACTTCACTATATGCTATTTTCATATCATATCTCCTAGCAAAAAGATTTTCAAATGTAGTTGTGCAAAAACCGCTCCAAAACAGTCGCTTATATTTTTGATTTTTGTCGGCATAATTTTAGCATATTTGGCTTTTAACACATTCGATGTGCCAAAAGCCTCTTTAGCGTACAATCTCATAATGTTTTTTAAGGAAAATCGATATGAAAAAACAAATTTTAGTCTTAACAACATGCGCCATTTTGGCATCTGCAGATAATTCTACAAAAAAATTAAAACACAAAAAAGCGTAAGCCCTCTTTTTAGATGACGCAAAAAAAAGTTCTAGCGCTTATAGTAGCATTAACTCTTCTACGACTTTTTAGCGCTCCATTCTTTGGGTACGGTGTTGATGAGGCGCACTATATGCTTTACGCCAGACGCTTAGATCTTAGCTACTTTGATCACCCTCCGCTTGTCGGTTGGATGCACTATCTCTTTTCACTTTTTGGCGAAAGTGAGTTTTGGGCTAGAGTTCCAGCAATTTTTCTTGGCGCGCTAGATAGCTATCTCATCTACACGCTTCTAAAAGATAGAGACGAAAAAGCCGCACTTTGGTCTGTTGTCGCTCTTAACGCCTCTTTGGCGCTTGGCGTGCTGTTTCTTACGCTTATGCCAGACTCCATCTTAATTACCCTTATGCTACTTCTTATTTTTACAGTAAAAAGAGTAGAAAACGCCAAAACCGCCGCAAATTACCTACTTTTGGGGGTTATTTTTGGGCTTTTAGGGCTTAGTAAATATACTGCAATACTCTTTGTTCCAGCGTTTGTCGTCTATCTTTTTTGGGTTAGGCGCCTAGATATACTTTTATCATCAAAGCTTTTTATCTCGTTTTTTACCGCGCTTATTTTTATCTCTCCCGTTATCATCTGGAATATACAAAACGACTTTGCAAGTTTTGCCTATCAAGCGGAACACGTCAGCGGGGGGACAAGCGGTAGCTTCAAAAACTTCTTTCTCTCCCTTGCTAGGCAGTTTGCGGCATACAATCCAGCCCTATTTATCATCGCTTTTTACGGGCTTTATAAGGCTATAAAACAAAAAGAGTTTCAACTAGAGACCTCTCTCGCTCTAGCGATACTTATATTTATGTTTATATCCCAGTATCGTCAGGTGGCGTTGCCGCACTGGATAAGTCCGTTTTTTGCGCTGTTTGTCCCTATAGGGGTCTTCTATCTCTACCGTGTGCGCCCGACTCTTACCAAATGGACGCTAATTGTAAGTCTTGCCATCGCCGTACTAATTCATGCGGAGCTTATCGCAAAAGTCGGCAAATTCCCAGATTTTAAATCTCCGTTTCGTGACATCTACGGGTGGGATAGAGCGTGCAAAATAGCGTCAAAAAAACTAAGCGAACAAAACTCTTCAAACAAAGCGTTAGCGGTCACAAACTGGAGTATGGCAAGTCGCGCTATTATCTATTCGTCCGCTCCAGTTTATCTAATAGATGATAGAAAAGACCAATTTGATATATGGGAAAAAGGCGCGCCACTGGGCAAAGATCTGCTGTTTATTAACCCAAAAACATTTAATACAGACATCAACGCTTCATTTGTCTGTGACAAATTTGAAAAAGTTGGAGAGTATAGCGCCATAATAAACGGCGGTGTAGTAGAGAGTTTCTCTTTTGAGTTGTGTACTAATTTTGGAGGCAAAAGATGAGAAAAGCCGCTTTTATTGCTTCATTTTTTAGCGCCACTCTTTTTGTCGCATTTTCGTATTTATACATAGACATTCCGGTCGCCGTTTATTTTAATAAGACAAAGCCGCTAAACGGGTTTTTTGAGATAGTCACTAAGCTTGGTGAATCAAAGTGGTACCTTATAGCTTTTGGGCTCTGCTTTTTGCTCTTTCGTTATCTATTCCGGCTTCGTAAAAGCGCAAATCGATTTTTGTATTTCTTTTTAGTGGTTGCGGGGAGTGGGCTAATCGTAGATGTACTAAAATTTGTCTTTGGAAGAGCTAGGCCGAAGCTATATTTTGAGCAAAATATATACGGAATAAAATTTTTCGGCATGGAGCATCTGCATTATTCGCTCCCATCTGGCCATAGCGCAACAGCATTTTCGCTCGCCGTAGGTAGCGCTCTGTTTTTTCCAAGATTTGCATTGCCTATTTTCTTGGCGGCTTTTGTTGTGGCGTTTAGTCGCATCGCAATCGGTGCGCACTATTTTGGGGATGTCGTGGCTGGAGCTTATGTTGGGATCGTATTTGCTATTTGGCTAAAAACAAAAATGATAAATAAGGGTGTTGAATTTTGAAATCTCCAAAACATATAGCGATTATCATGGACGGTAACGGCAGGTGGGCTAAGGCTAGGGGCAAAATACGGACAAAAGGGCACGAAGAGGGGGCAAAAAGAGTACGAGATATTACCGAGGCGGCGGCAAGGGCGGGCGTTAAATACCTGACGCTGTATGCGTTTAGCACCGAAAACTGGGCTAGACCAAAAAGCGAAGTAGAGTTTTTGATGAAACTACTTGAAAAATATTTGGAAAGCGAAATAGCGACCTATCAAAAAAACAATATCAAATTTGAAGTTATCGGCGATATATCCAGATTTTCCGCCTCGCTTATCAAAAGAATAGAAGAGATGCGACTAGCTACCGCAAACAACAAAAAACTTACACAAACATTAGCTATAAACTACGGCTCAAAAGATGAAATAGTAAGGGCTGTAAAAAAAATGATCGACTCTTCGCTAGAATTGAGTGAGGAAAACTTGAATTCCATGCTGGATACAAAAGATATGCCGCCCGTTGATATGCTTGTGCGCACCGGCGGCGACAAGCGTCTTTCAAATTTCCTTTTGTGGCAGAGCGCTTATGCGGAGCTATTTTTTACGGATACGCTTTGGCCTGATTTTTTTGAAAATGAATTTTTGTCGATGATTGAAGAGTTTAAAACTAGAGAGAGGAGATTTGGAAAAGTATGATGCTGTTTGCGCTTTTACTAGGGCTAATATTTGGCTCTTTTTTGAATGTCCTAATCGTCCGTATTCCAAAAGAAGAGAGTATTGTAAAGCCCGCTTCGCACTGTCCGATATGCAAAAACCCCATTAAGTGGCGCCATAATATTCCCGTTTTTTCATACCTTTATCTAAAAGGCAAATGCGCCATATGCGGCACAAAAATAGATCCCACATATTTAATAGTGGAAGTTTTGTCTGGGCTTATCTTTATGGCTGTATTTCTTAAATCTCCAAATATTTTTTATGCGCTTTTCGTCTCCGTCTCGTTTGCGCTTCTTTTGGCGCTATCCATCATTGACATAAGATACAAAGAGGTGCCCGACTCCATCAATCTCTCCGCTTTTTTTGCGGGACTCGGAGCCGCTATGTTTTATGCGCCGATGCCAACATTCGTCAATCTTCTAAATTTATTAGAATACGGCAAATCCGCATTTTTGCTTGCTGGATTTTTTGTAATGCTCCGTTTTACGCTCTCATACGCCCTAAAAAAAGAGAGTCTTGGAGAGGCTGATATTATCGTGGCGGCGACTTTGGGTGCGTTGCTTGGTAGTCTAAACGGTTTTTTAGCTATCTTTGTAGGGGCGCTAATCTCTCTCGTGCCGACCTTTATCTATCGAAAACAAGGGATTACAGAGGTGGCGTTCGTACCGTATCTTGCGGCTGGTGGATTTGTAGTTTTTATGCTAAAAGAGCAGCTTTGGTTTATGGGCTAAAAGTGTGAAAAGAGTCGAATCGTATATCCTAAGAAATTTTTTTTCATTCTTTTGGTCACTTTTTTTTACCCTTTTTGCCATATCTTCTCTTATTCTTATCATTCGTTTAGCCGACCTTACGGGGATTGTTAGCGTAGATCTTTTGGAGTTTACTTCGCTCTATTTTTTTGGGGCGCCTCAGCTACTTTTTTATACTCTTCCTATCGCTTTTTTCCTCTCTGCAGGACTCTCTTTAGCAAAACTCTCTTTCGATAGAGAACTCGTAGCGGTTTTTGCCCTTGGCGCCGACCTTCGCACCGTAATGACGCCGATAGTAAAAGTCGCCGCTATGTTTAGCGTATCACTTCTTTTCATCGGATACTTCATAAATCCATACAGCTCAGCCGTCGCAAAAAACTTTATAGAGAGCAAAAAAAGCATCTCAAGACTAAATATTAAGCCAAGCGAAGCGGGACAAAAATTTGGCGACTGGCTGGTATTCGTATCGGGTGAGAAAAATGGGGAGTTTACCGATACGGTGCTCTTTTCCGCCTCCTCCAAAACCTCCCTTATAGGCGAGGCGACTGATGATAAAAACGCAAGCAGCACATTTGTGTCGGCAAAAACCGCCCGCATAGAACCGCAAAATGGTGTGTCCATGTTACTACTAAAAGACGGCAAAGGGTATAGACTAGAAAACAACTCCTCCAAACTGCTCTATTTTAAAGAGATGCAAATAATGAGCCAGCCGCAGATGGCAGAGTTTGAACCATCCAACTTTATTGCATATTGGAAAGCGGGTTTAAATGACAAAAAAAGGGCAAAGGATTTTAGCGATGTATTTTTGACCGCTCTTTTCCCCCTTATCTCTATATTTTTTATTCCCGCTTTTGGCATTATCAATCCTAGATACCAAAAAAACAGGGCGGCGCTGCTTTTTATACTCTCCATAGCCTCTTTTTATACAATTATGCTAACCGTAAATCCTCTGCTAACATATCTTGGAATGATAGTGGTAACGCCGATTTGGTTTGGCGCGGGATACTGGGTATACAAAAAAAGCGGGGCGGTTAGGTTTTAGAGTGAGAGTTTTGGCTATCATCGAATATGACGGAAGTAAATTTTTTGGCTCGCAGATTCAAGCATCCACAAAAGAGACCGTTATGGGGCGGCTCGAAGAAGCGCTCCGTTCGATGGGAATCATGAAATCTCCGCTAGCCTCAGGGAGGACGGATGCAGGAGTGCACGCTCTATACCAGCCTATAACGATTGATATTCCACCGTACTGGGAAAATGAGTATTCAAAATTAAAAACCCACCTCAATCGCAAACTTTTTCCATATATCAAAATCAAAAAAATAACCCCTGTAAGCGATGATTTTCACCCGAGATTTCACGCAAAACGAAGAGTCTACCGCTACGCCTTAAAACCCTCAGAATACGACCCGTTTTTGTCGGATTATATAACTTTCGTAAAAACGCTCGATGCGCCAAGGGTGCAAAATGCGATAAAGCTGTTTGAGGGTGAGCACGATTTTTCGCTATTTAAAAAAAATGGGAGCGACGAAAAAAGCAGCGTCCGCATTATCTACAAAACGGCTTTTTATCGATACAGAGATTTTTACATTTTTAGGTTTGAGGCAAATGGCTTTTTGAGAAGCCAGATACGACTAATGATGGGCGCATTACTCGATATATCAGACGCAAAAATAACAGTGAGGCAGCTAAAAGAACAGATAGACGGCGTCTGTAGACACACTGCTCGCATAGCGCCCCCAAACGGACTTTACTTATCTAAAGTTATATATTAGTTAAGATTCTATAAAACAAACTCCCCCATCAACACTGCCATCCACATCAAAAAGGTAAATATTACAGATACTAGCACTACCGCCGCCCCGGCATCTTTGGCTTTTTTTGCCATTTCGTTATACTCCATAGTGACAAGGTCTACCGTACGCTCTATGGCGCTGTTAATCATCTCTGCTATTATAATAGGAAACATTGAGAAAAAAAGAGCGGCTTTAGACAAATTAGATATATCAAGCAAAGATATCAAAACTGTTGCCCCAACAAATAACGCAATCTCTATCTGAAGTGGCGTTTCGTTTTTCAAAACCTCCAAAAAACCCTCTATCCCGTGACTTGTATTTTTGATGATGTTAAACTTTTTTCTTGCCATCCCTCACCTTTTTATTAATTGATGTTACGCACAAATGCGGGCTTTGCTCGTATCGGCGTGTAATCATTATGTTTCAGTATATTATAATTTACGCATGTTTGAAGGCGTTTTTTTAATTTTTTGTTTTTTGGCAATCGGCTTTGCTATGAAGCTCGCCAAAAAAGATTATTCCGATGTGCTTATACACTTTTGTATTTTAGTGGCATTTCCCGCATTAATCATCCAAAAACTTTATCCGATGAAGATAGCCATAAGCGATTTGTCTGTCGTCGGTATCGCTATTTTTTCTATAGTTTTTGGGTTTTTTGTCGGGTTTTTGCTCTCCCGTTTTTTAAAGCTAGAGAGGGCTTCCGCAGCTGTTGTTATTATGGCGTGTGGACTTGGCAACACCTCTTTTGTCGGGTTTCCTTTTGTAGAGGCGTTGTACGGTGCGCATGCCCTCGGATATGCTCTACTGTTTGACCAGTTCGGAAGCTTTTTGTTTCTTTCTATTTTTGGCTCCATGATAGCGGCCTGGGGCGCAGGCCGTGACTCCAGTCCAAAAAAACTTATAAAAAGCGTACTCACATTTCCGCCGTTTATCGCTATTTTGGCAGCCCTTGCGTTAAAATCGTTTGAGCTACCATCTTTTTTTATGCTCGGAATGGACAAGCTCTCCGCTACGCTTTTGCCTCTTGTAACCATAGCGGTCGGCATGAAAATAGATATACGCCACATAGGAGAAAATCTCAAAAATACGACAGCGGTGCTTGCCGTCAAAATGGGCGTCGTGCCGCTTGCGGTTTTGTTTATTTTGCCGCCTTTTGGCGTCGCCTCAAAAGTCGCACTTATAGAGACCGCTATGCCGCCAATGGTTATGGTGGCTGTTTTTGCGATGAGGTACGGACTCAATGAAAAACTGGCGGTCTCCGCCGTGGCTCTTGGCGTATTCGCCTCTTTTGCGGTTATACCGTTATTTTATTATTTGGGATAGATATGGGAATTTTTGAAGCAGTAATACTTGGAATTTTGGAGGGGTTAACGGAGTTTTTGCCTATATCGTCTACGGGGCATCTCATCCTTGCATCACAGCTAATGGACATAGAGCAGACCACTGCGCACAAAAGCTTCGAGGTTGTTATTCAGTTAGGCTCTATTTTTGCCGTTATATTTTTGTATTTTAAAAGACTTTTTTCAGACTTTGGTCTAATGAAAAAATTAGCCGTAGCTTTTTTGCCGACAGGGATACTAGGCTTTTTGCTTTACAAACATATAAAAGCCCTTTTTGCGCCAGAGAGCGTCGCCTTTATGCTTATTATCGGTGGGGTTATCTTTATCGTGATAGAGTATTTTTACAAACCAAAAGAGCATCATATCCACAAAATTGACGATATAAGCTACAAGCAGGCATTACTAATAGGCTTTGCCCAATCTTTTGCGATGGTGCCCGGCACAAGTCGTTCGGGGGCTACGATTATAGGCGGACTTTTAAGTGGGTTAAACCGAAAAACAGCTGTGGAGTTTTCATTTTTATTAGCTGTGCCAACGATGGTTATAGCTACTGCTTACGATGTATTAAAAAACTTTTCAAGTTTTAGCGGCGAAGACTTATCAAACCTTGTGGTTGGATTTATTACAGCATTTTTTGTGGCAATATTAGCTATAAAATGGTTCTTAAAATTTGTAGCCAAATTTAGCTTTGTCCCTTTTGGTATTTATAGAATAGCTCTTGGGGCTTTGTTTTTGTATATTTTGTTTTAAGGGGTAAATTTTGGGGGCAAACAAAGTAGAAGATAAAGAGCAGTTAGAGCCGGCAAAAGAGCGGGAGGCTATTAAGGGGATTGTGAGGGGGGCTATTTATATATGCGTTCATCTGAAAAGCGCAAAAGCGCTTTTTGACCCTCTAAATTCTGACTCACTTTGCTATGGAGAGATATGCATAACCGATATTGATGAATCACCGCTTACTTTTGTAATTGAGGAGAAAAAGACAAATAGTTATATCTACTATAACTCTAAACTTGCAAAAGTAAAGTATTCCTGTGCTACCCCTGCGGTTATAAATATTTTTGCTAGCGCGATAGAGGGTATGAAAATCCAGCTTGAAGCGAAGATAAACGAGGAGATGAAGGATATGACCGAAGAGATAAAAGAGCTTATACTAAAAAAGGTAAATAGAGAGATAGAGATAGCAAACCATCTGTAAAAAAACCCTCTCAAATATGTTCTAAAAACGCTTTTTTTACCCTTTTGTAAATCTTGTCAAAATCGACGGAATAAACTCTGGCGCCGCCGATAGTCGTAATAAAATTAGTGTCTCTTTGCCATCTAGGCAGAAGGTGTAGATGTATATGCTCCGCTATTCCAGCTCCCGCCGCCTCTCCTAGATTCATTCCAATATTAACGCCGCCTGCTCTAAACTCGCTTTTTAGCGCCGCTACCCCTTTTTGCGCCAAAAGAGCGATATGTTGCCAATGCTCAGGCGGCAGGGCCTCTAAAGAGTCGGTATGCAGATGCGGAATAATCATAAAATGCCCCGGCGTATACGGGTATTTGTTCATTACCGCAAAACATATCTCATCACGATAGAGCACCGCATTTGCATCATCATTTTGGGGATGCGCCGATATATCGCAAAAAACGCATCCACCCTTTTCAGATCCCCTTACATACTCATCTCGCCAAGGCGCATACAGATGTTCCATCAAATATACCCCGGAGCGTCGTTGGCAAAATAAACTATCGAATTTGGAGCCGTTTTTTCTTTGAGCAGACTCTCAAGCTCATTTTTATCGCTCAAAAATAGCTTTTCGCATTTTTGTAGATTCGTCTCAAATAGCGCCCTATTTAGCTCCCCAGTGATGATGGCTATATCAAACACCTCATCTATTAGTTTTGCAAGCTCTATATTTAACTCATCTCTACTCTCCACAAGACCGCAGGTGACTATCACTTTTTGATATGGATGAGTACGACACAACTCTATTCCCTCTTTTATCCCATCGATATTGCCATTAAAGCTATCATCTAAAATAATTTTCTCGCCGGCAACTATTTTTTGAAGTCTGTGCGGCACGCTTGGCAGGCTCTCTACCGCTCTTTTAATGCTATCCATCTCCATCCCCATCTCTTTAGCTAGTAAAACTATGGCTGTTATATTTTGCGCATTAAAACTGCCTAGCAGATTTGGGGCGCAAAAAGCCTCAGTTTGCCCATCTATTTCTACTTCAAACAAAAGCCCATCCGCTAAAGAGGAGCTTACATTTTTGATTTTTATCCCATCTTCATAGCCGTAAACTGTGATATTTTCGCCTCTTGCTGTAACGTTTTCAAATACAAAGGCTTTTTGGAGGTTTTTTGAGCCCAGTATCTCTGCTTTGGTGGCTTGAATGTTTTCTATTGTTTTAAAATACTCAATATGCGCCTCGCCTATCTTGCCGATAATTGCGTACTGCGGACTAACAAGCTCGGCTATTTCTGCTATATCCCCTTTTGCCCTAGCTCCAGCCTCTACTATGTACACCTCGGTACTATCCGGCAAAGAGTCGTTAATATCTTTAATAACCCCTATTTTTGTATTGACGCTTGCGGGTGTGGCATATGTGCGAAATTTTTTGGATAGAATATGCGCCGCAAAATTTTTAATACTTGTTTTACCATAACTTGCCGTTACCGCTACAACTATTGGATTTATAGCTCTTAGCCTCTCTTTTGCTTTTTTTTCAAATCCCTTAGCAATTATATTTGTCTCCAAACGATCGGATAGATAGTAAGAGCCAAATATCGCAATAATAGCCGACACTGCTTGATAATCGGCGCAAAATAACACAAAAGGTGGAATATAAAGAGATGCAAAAATAGCCCAAAGCCTTTTGACTCTAGCTGTAAAAACGAGTTTTTTATCAAGCTTTTTAACCCACGCGACAAAATAAAATGCAAAAATAAAGACAAAAATTCCAGCCCAAATCGGTTTTCCAAACAATCCCGCAATAGCTATAACGACGAGCGGCAAAACAAAAAACCAAAAATGCCAAATAGGTTTTGAAAAGTGAAATAAAACTCTTTTTAGTTTGTATGAATACCACTGTAAAGCCGTAGCAAAGTAATAAAAAACCGGAATTGTAAGTAGCAAATATACAAATTTCTCAACCATTATCATTTTTCTCTTATTGTTATCTAAAATAGTGTAAAATCTTGCAAAACAGCGTTATTTTAGCCTTTTAGCTTTTAATGTATTTGAAGGATGCGCACGATGAATGACTCTCTACTCTCAAAAATAAAAACATTGCCGCCGTTACCGGAGACTGTTACGCAGATACAAAGAATTTGCGCAGACCCTGAAAGCTCCGTTGGAGATTTGATAAAAGTTGTTGAAAAAGACCCAATGATAACGGCAAATCTCCTAAAGGCGGCAAACTCTCCGTTTTATGGTTTTAGCCGTGAAATTAAAAGCGTCTCGCAAGCAGTATCCCTTTTTGGTATGTCTACTGTCAAAGGTCTTGCCCTATCTGGCGCAGTTAAAAAACTTTTGAATGTGGATTTGGATCCATATGGAATTACACCTGAGGCTTTTGCAGATATATCCGGCCTTCAAAATGCTCTTATGTATACATGGTATTCAAAAATCGATAGAAGTAAACTCGATATTTTGTCTGTAGCTAGTTTTTTGCAAGAGACTGGCAAAATTATTATCGCTCAAGAGGTAACAAAAGAGGGGAGGGCGAGCGAATTTAAAGAGGCAATCTTTAGCGGTAAGAGCATTACTGAGGTTGAGAGCGAATTTATTGGCGAGACAACCGCTACCGTAACAGCGGCAATATTTGAACATTGGAGATTTGAAGAGGGGCTGATAGAGGCCATCAAATATTCAGATTCGCCGCTTGAGGCTCCAGAAGATATTGTCCCATATTCAAAAGCTCTTTGCGTAGTCAAAACCGCTCTTCAACCACTCAATACATTTGGCGAAGAGCACTTTAAAGAGGCCTTGCAAAAAGCTGTTCTCTTTGGCTTTGACGAAGCGCTCCTACTAGAGTCGCTCCAAACATTTAAAGAAAGAGGCAAAGCTTCAAACTCGTAGTTTTGCGATTTCATCTCTAAGCCTCGCCGCCTCTTCAAACTCTAACTCTTTGGCGGCTTTGTGCATCCTTATTGTCAGCTCCTTAATTATCGCATCCCTCTCTGCTTTCGGAAGCTTTGCATTTCGCTTTTTCATCTCATGAGCCGTCTCATCCTCCATCTTAAGGCTCTCATCAAGTCGTCTTACCGTGCTTTTTGGCGTTATCCCATGCTCTTTGTTGTAAGCCTCTTGCCTTTTTCGTCTCTCATTTGTCGTCTCTATCGCTTTTTTCATTGACTCAGTCATCTTATCGGCAAAGAGTAGCACCCGTCCATTTACATTTCTAGCCGCCCGCCCAATGGTTTGTATAAGACTAGTCTCAGAGCGCAAAAACCCCTCTTTGTCGGCGTCAAATATCCCTATCATCGAAACCTCAGGTATATCTAGACCCTCTCTAAGCAAATTGATACCGACAAGTATGTCAAACTCACCCCGTCTAAGCCCTCTAATTATCTCTGTCCGCTCCACCGTGTCGATGTCGGAATGCATATATTTAACCTTCATCCCTAAGTCATTTAGATATTTAGTTAGCTCCTCCGCCATTTTTTTAGTTAGCACTGTAGCTAAAACTTTCTCACCCCTTGTAATGGTTTTTTTAGCCTCATCATAAAATATCTCTACCTGTCTTGAGGCTGGATGCACCTCCACGACTGGGTCTAATAGCCCTGTTGGTCTAACAATTTGAGTAGCTACCTCGCTAGATAATTCTAGCTCCAATTCACCCGGAGTTGCCGATACAAATAGATAATGTGGGGCTTTATTAATAAACTCCTCAAACTTTAAAGGGCGATTGTCAAGGGCGCTTGGCAAGCGAAACCCATACTCTACAAGGGTCTCTTTTCGACTTCTATCTCCGGCGTACATCCCACGAAACTGCGGCAGACTCACATGTGATTCATCTACAATGACAAGATAATCTTTGCCCATTGCCTCAAAATAATCCATCAAAGAGTAAGGGGTCTCTCCAGCTTTTTTGCCTGTTAGATACCTAGAGTAATTCTCTATCCCTTTACACATCCCAGTAGATTCCATCATCTCAAGGTCAAACTCCACCCTTTGTTTGAGCCTCTGATACTCTACAAGCTTGTTCTCCTTAAGGAAAAAATCAAGCCTCTCGGCAAGCTCCTCTTCTATTTGTTTTATGGCATCTTGCATTCTGTGATGTCCAACGATGTAGTTGCTTGCGGCATAGAGCGTAAAGGAGCTCAAATCTTTTGTTTTTTTGTTTGTAAGCGGGTCAAATTCGTATATTTTTTCACACTCATCCCCAAAAAACTCCACCCTAATAGCGCTATCCTCAAAATATGCGGGATAGATATCGACGGCTTCGCCCTTCACTCTAAAATCTCCACGGTCAAAAAAGTTGTCGTTTCGTTTATACCCCATCTCCACAAGCTTTAGTAAAAACTCCCTTTGTGAGTAGTTCATCCCAACCTCTATCCTCTGCACCTGCGCCCTATATTCAGCTGGGTCGCCAAGACCATAATTTGCCGACACCGAAGCAACTACGATACAATCATCAAACTGTAATAGGCTTGCCGTCGCAGAGAGTCTGAGCCTCTCTAATTCATCGTTAATGGAGCTATCTTTTTCGATAAACAAATCTTGGCGGGGAATATAGGCCTCAGGTTGATAATAGTCGTAGTAACTGATAAAATATTCAACATGGTTTTTTGGGAAAAACGCTTTAAATTCGCTATAAAGTTGCGCTGCAAGGGTTTTGTTGTGCGTCATAATAAGAGTTGGCATCTGAAGAGTTTCGATAATGTTTGCCATCGTAAAGGTTTTGCCGCTTCCAGTTACGCCAAGTAGTGTTTGGTAGCGGTTGCCGCCCTCTATGCTTTTTGCGAGTTTTGCTATTGCTGTAGGCTGGTCGCCTGCTGGTTTTATATCTGCAACTATCTCGAATTTTGCCATTTTGCTCTACTTTTTGCCTATAAAATCGTATTTACATTATATTGAAGCTTTGATATAATGAGTCTTAGAGACTTTAAAAGCGCAAAAAATGGAAACGATAGAGAGATTAAAACTACATATACAAAACCTACTTCAAAAACTAAACCTCCAAAAAGAGGAGAATAGCGAATTGCGCAGTAAACTACTAAAATTAGAATCGGAAAACAAAGCCAAAGACGAATACATTAAAGCGCTTGAGCAAAAAATAAGCCTATCTCAAAATTCTGCGTCGGAACTAAAAAATTTGGATGCGAAGGGTTAAAAGATGCAAAAACTAACACTGCGTATCAACGGCTCGGCATTTGAAATCACTCTTGCGGATAGCTATGCAGAGGCCTTTAAAGAAGAGATAGCAAAAGATCTCAATATTGACGAAGACAACTCAATAAAAACCTTGCTGTATGCCTTTATGCAAAAAAACTATGAGATTTTGGAGCTAAAAAGAGAGATAGAGAAAATCTCAGATGAGCTTGAAGATAAGCTTGGTAGACTGTTTTAGATTTTTGCCAAAATTATCACAAGCACAGCCCACATCAAAACAACTCCATATACATAATCCACAGATCTTTTGCCAATTTTTTTGACAATATAAGGAGAAGCAAAAAATAGCGCTATAGCGGCCGTTGCAAGAGTTATTTTAATCCAGATGTGCATTGGCGGGTTAAAGTCAAGAGAGGAGAGTATCCAAAATCCACTCACCAAAATAATAGCAACAAAAAGATACAGAGAATATTTGGCTCTTTCGTAAAAAAGCAACTTTTTATTGTGGCATTCGCTATTTAAAAAACGACGCACTATTAGCGCATCAATCAGCAAAAAACCTACAAAATATGCTACGCCGAGTAGATGAAGCGTATGGGCAAGCCACATATTCTAATACTCTCTTTTTAGCTCTTCAAAGCTTTGTTTCCACACCTTCACACCGCAAAACCTAGGACCCTCAGGGCATATCGGATTGATTTTGGCATTGCTTCTTAGCGTACAAGGAGGAAGCAATTTATCTGCCCCCCTTACGCCGCACCTGCGAAGCTCTTTTGCCTGCTCATACACGATGTCATATATCTCTTCTTGAGCGTTAAAACAGAGCCTCATTTGTGCTTTATGGTTGAAGCTTGCCATATCATCTCTCTCTACTATCTCAATCATATGCGCATTTGGCAGAGCGTATACCGCCTCGCCAAAACCTATCGTCTGCCTTTGGGAGTCAAAAAAGCTATATGCGTCTTCCATCGCCTCATCATATATCGCTTTTAGTTTTTCATCCTTTGCGATAATCGGTGGAACGTAGTACTCCTTTTTATAGTTTTTTTCCAAAGCTGGACGAACGGCGATAGAGCGTCTATGCCTTTGGTTTTGTGCATCAGCGGAGAGGGAAAGCTTTACATACGATGTAAAACCGCCAAGACTAGCGGCGTCTATACTCAATGTCGAAAGCCTTAGGACATCTGAGTAGTTCTCATTTATCTCATAGCTAAGTGGATTTACTATATCAGAAATTTTTATATTCGTTTTATCGCTAATACCCTCCTCTTTTTTGAACCCAGCCATATCAAAATCCCCAAACGATGCTTTTGCGTTTTTGGCATAATCAATTAGAGGCTTTAAAGATGGATCTATCCGTAAAAGCTCACCTTCCAAAAGAGCGGCAAACTCTGCGGCCTCGCCTCTAACCTCCGGCAATACTTTTGAGAAAGCTACATATCTAAGCACAACGGTTAAATTGATAGTGTGATACAAATACGCCCCCATCCCTTGTGGAAGCACATATCTTGCAAACTCTTGCGCTTTTTTTACCGCATCTTTTTTTTTGAACTTTGGCAAAATCTCTTCAAATTTTGTTTTTAGTTTTTCTGTAAGAAGCTCATAAAATTCAAACGCTTTTGCGTAATATCTCATCCACGCCTCTTTGTCGCCGCCCGTGGGATAGACAAAATTTTCTGCCTTCATCTTGGCATATCTTTGGCTTACCTGCTCAGAGTTGTAATATGGGTGTGCGTGAAGAAGTCTCCAAATAAGATGGCGACTTATCCCATCTATAAGTATCGTAAAGTGCGCATGTTGAAGCGTTGTGTGGTGCCCCGCTTCAAAAATTGAAGATAGCAAGCTCTCTTTTGCGCTCCACCCTTCGCTTTTGGCTGGTTCCACAAGCCCGCCTGCGTAGTAGCAAGTCCTAGCCGCCGAAACCGCAATATTTGTTGGTTTGTATTCAGCGCCATTTGGATAGATTATTTTTAGTTGCATTATTTTCCTCTTATATTTACTCTCTGCGAATGCGTAATAGCGACGGCTATCGCATCGGTGATGTCGAGTGGTTTTATCTCTTCTTTGAGCCCAAGAAGCATCTTTGCCATATATGCCACCTGCTCTTTTTTCGCTTTTGCTTTTCCAGTTAGAGCTTTTTTGACCTGAAGCGGCGTGTATTCGTAGAAATTGCCTATCTCTTGGATAATTTTTAGAGCCAAGGCGCCGCGAAACTGTGCAAGCTTAATAACGCTCTTTGGATTGTGGGCATAAAACATATCCTCTATCGCCACCTCATCGATTTGTCTATTTTTTAGTACTGTATCGATCCCTTCCACTAGCTCGGAAATTTGAAATTGGAGCTCTCTGGTTTTTATCTTGATGAGCCCTGCTTCCACAAGGGAAATTTTGTTTTTTTCAAGACGCAAAATAGCGTATCCACAGTTGATAGTACCAGGATCAATACCTAAAATTAGCAATATTTTTATCCCAAATTAGCATTTTATTCACATAATTTTTCACAGGTGTGAATAACTTTATAAGTGAAAAGCGGTAAACCTCTTAAATTCAATGGTTTTTCATAATGTTTTGGCTACAATCAAAACTAGTTTTAACACCGTTATTCACAGGGCTCTTAATGATTTTTGATACTATCCGAAAACTTCTAAAAACAGAATTAACCGAAGTCGAGTACAACAACTACCTACTTGGATTAGTATTTGATGAAGAAGCCTCCAAATCGGACCTTGTAGTGCTCAAAGCCGCTAATCCATTCATAGCCAAATGGGTAGAATCGAAATATGCTTCAAAAATAGCACACTTATTTGAGATGCAAACAGGGATCAAGCCTGAGGTAAGAGTAGGTGTAGGGCAGACAAAAAAGACAAAAAAAGAGTCCGCAAAGTTTGATAGCGCAGTATCAATCTCACAAAAAAGTAAAAGCACAATACTAAATCCCTCATGGACTTTTGACAGTTTTGTAGTAGGTTCATCCAACAAATTTGCTCACACGGCGGCAATATCTGTCGCAGAAAAACCGGGCAAACTATACAATCCATTATTTATATACGGCGGTGTGGGTCTAGGCAAAACGCACCTTTTGCACTCCATAGGCAATAAGCTCACAATTGATGGCAAAAATGTTATATATGCCACAATTGAGCAGTTTATGAACGATTTTACATCCCATTTGCGTAACCAAACAATGGATAGATTTCGCGAGAAATATAGAAATTGCGATGCTTTACTAATAGACGATGTTCAGTTTTTGTCCAACAAAGAGGGGACTCAAGAGGAGTTTTTTCACACCTTTAACGAGCTACAATCAAATGGTAAACAAATAGTAATGACCTCCGATAAACACCCAAAACAGATAGGCGGCTTAGAGGCAAGATTAAAAAGCCGCTTTGAATCTGGACTTATAGCCGATATTGCACCGCCTGAGCTAGAGACCAAAATAGCAATTATCAACAAAAAATGTGAGTTAAACGGAATACACTTAAGCTCTGAAGTAGTCGGCTATATAGCGGCCACTTTGGGCGAGAGCATCAGGGAGATAGAGGGGGTTATTATCAAATTAAACGCTTTTGCCAAGATGATGGGACAGGAAATAACACTAGAATTTGCAAAAAATGTCCTCAAAGATCAGCTCAGAGAGACAAGAGAGAATATTACAATAGACCACATCGTTGAGATAGTCTCAAAAGAGCTAAATATCAAGCCGAGTGAAATCCGTTCAAAATCAAGAAGCACATCGATAGTAAACGCAAGAAGAATAGTTATTTATCTAGCTAGAAACCTAACGCCAAACTCTATGCCTATTATTGCAAATTACTTTGGGATGAAAGACCATACGGCAGTTAGCCACTCTATCAAAAAAATTAACGAAACTATCAAAAACGATAGAGATTTTGAAGTAAAATTAGAAGAGTTAAAAAATAAAATAAAAATTAAAAACGAAGTTTAAGTGAATTAAGTGAAAAAAAAGGATAATAAACAAATATATAAGAACCTTTGAGCTATAGAGTAAAAATATGGTTTTTCACAAAAACACAGCGTGCTAATACTTACTACTAAAATTTATTAATAATAAAAAGGAGTGAAGATGAAAATTACGGTTAACAAAACGATCTTTGAGCAGATGCTCTCAAATATCATCCCCTTTATTGAAAAAAAAGATAACAGTCAAATAACATCTCATATTTATATTGAGGCAAAAGATGGAGTACTTACTCTAAGGGGAACAGACAACGAAATAGGACTTAAAATAACAAATGAGGATGTAAATATCCTAGAAGAGGGTTTTGCTACGGCTAATGGTAAAAAAATAGCCGATTATGTAAGAAACCTAAAAGATGAAGAGATAACGGTAGAGTATTCTGAAAACAGTATAACCGTAAAACAAAAAGGCTCTAAGCTGAAAATGCCTACATTTGATGCAAAAGAGTTTCCTAAGTTTCCTGAATATGAACATCTCCCTAAAATTGGTCTTAACTCTGTAAAACTAATAGGCGCATTCAAAAAAATCACTCCTGCAATAGATAACAATAATCCAAAATATGAACTAAACGGCGCGTTACTTGACATAAAAACAGGCGGCGTAAATATAGTATCAACCGATACAAAAAGACTTGCTTTAGTTCAGCTTGACGAGCAAAACAAAGAGGAACTTTCAATAATTATCCCTAAAAAAGCTATTCAAGAGATAGGAAAACTTTTTTTTGATGATGTAGAGATGTTTTATAGCCAAAATTACCTAGTTATAAAAACAAAACAGTATTTATTTTTTACAAAACTAATAAACGGAAAATTTCCTGATTATCATAGAATTTTGCCAAAAGAGCTAAAATACATTCAAACTTTGCAAAAAGAGAAAGTTATAGAGGCCATTAAACAAATAAGCAACATCTCAAACGAAATAAAAATGACTTTTTTAAGAGACAAAATCATATTTGAAAGTTTATCTGAAGAAAATATGGAAGCTAAAACAGAAATCGAATTTATATCAAATATCGATACGGAATACCAAATAGCTTTTAATTCTAGATTTATTATCGACTTTTTATCAAGTATCGATACAAAAGAGTTTACAGCAGGATTTAACGAACCAAATATGCCATTTGAGCTAAGAAGCGACAATTTTATAACTATAGTAATGCCAATATTTTTATAGTAAGAGTAGCAACAAAAAAAGAGAGGTTTCATGAGCGAATACGGCGCTGGTAATATTAAAGTTTTAAAAGGTTTGGAAGCGGTCAGAAAAAGACCGGGTATGTATATTGGTGATACTAGCATTGGCGGTCTTCACCACCTAATTTACGAAGCGGTTGACAACTCCATTGACGAATCTATGGCGGGATATTGCGATACTATCGAAGTTACCCTAACAAAATCTGGCTCTGCTATTATCAAAGATAACGGTAGAGGTATCCCTGTAGACATACATCCAACAGAGGGCATTTCTGCGGCTACAGTAGTTCTTACCGTACTTCACGCTGGCGGAAAATTTGATAAAGATACTTACAAAGTCTCAGGTGGTCTTCACGGGGTTGGTATCTCAGTTGTAAATGCTTTGTCTAAAAAACTCCATCTAACCATTCATAAAAATGGCAAAATTTATGAACAAGAATTTGAAAAAGGCGTTCCTCAAAACGATCTGCATATTACTGGAGATACAAAAAAAACTGGTACAATAGTAGAATTTTGGCCAGATGAGACAATATTTGAAACTGTAGATTTTCAATTTGAGATACTTTCAAAAAGGTTTAAAGAGCTTGCCTATCTAAATCCAAAAATCTCCATTACACTAAACGATGAGAGAAGCGGCGTAAAAGAGGTTTACAAATTTGAGGGCGGTATTGCACAGTTTGTTGAAGATATTAGTACAAAAACAGCTCTAACCAAAGTGATATCTTTTAGCGATAAATTAGAAGATATAGAGGCTGATATTGCTTTGCTTTATAATGAAAGTTATGATGAAAAAGTTCTAAGTTTTGTTAACAATATAAAAACAAGCGATGGCGGCACACATGAAAGCGGCTTTAGAGCAGGACTTACAAGGGCTATTACAGCGTATGTAGAGGCAAATGCAAACGCTAGAGAAAAAGATACTAAAGTCACTGGAGATGACATTAGAGAAGGTCTTGTAGCGATAGTCTCAGTTCGCGTTCCTGAGCCGCAATTTGAGGGTCAAACAAAAGGTAAACTTGGAAGTTCATATGTTCGTCCACTTGTGCAAAAACTTGTATATGAAAAACTAGCTAAATATTTTGAAGAAAACCCGATAGAGGCAAGAGCTATTATGAATAAAGCTCTCCTTGCGGCAAAAGGGAGGGAAGCGGCCAAAAAAGCCAGAGATTTAACCCGCAAGAAAGAGTCGATGACGGTTGGCACACTCCCTGGTAAACTTGCAGATTGCCAAAGTAAAGATCCAGCTATTACGGAGTTATATCTGGTGGAGGGAGACTCTGCTGGTGGAAGCGCAAAACAAGGTAGAAATAGGGTATTTCAAGCGATACTTCCGCTAAAAGGTAAAATCTTAAATGTTGAAAAATCTGGATTGGATAAAATTCTAAAATCAGATGAAATTAAAAACATTATAACTGCACTTGGATGTGGGATTGGGGATGAGTTTGACCCTGAAAAACTAAGATATGGTAAACTAATTATTATGACCGATGCCGATGTTGACGGTAGCCATATCCAAACACTTCTACTAACATTTTTTTATAGATTTTTAAACCCACTAATACAAAATGGGCATGTATATATAGCCCAGCCCCCACTTTATAGATACAAAAAAGGGAAAAAAGAGGTCTATCTAAAAGACTCAAATGCTCTAAGTGATTTTCTTATCGAAAATGGTATTGAATCACTCGGCGCAGATGAGAAAAACTATAAAGAGATAAAAGAGATACTAAAGATTACGGCGTATTACAAAAACATACTAGAGGAGCTCAAAAAACGGTACTCTCTTGTAGAGGTCGTTAAAAGACTTATTGAAAATGAGGAGCTTTTGGCTCTTGACAACGAGGCTCTTTTTAACGATATTGATACCTACATTAAGCAAATAGGCTACAACATCCTCTCCAAAACGATAGATGAAGAAAAAATACATCTATTTGTCCAAACTGCGGCGGGTCTTGAGGAGATTATAATAGATGATAATCTATTTACAAACCACTTGTTTGCAGAGGCGATACACATATACAACAAGCTAAAAGAGAAAAATCTTGCGCTTCTTGGCGGCAAAGATGTGTTTGAGGCGCTATCTGCAGTTGAAGATGCGGCCAAAAAAGGGGCATACATCCAAAGGTATAAAGGACTTGGTGAGATGAACCCTGAGCAGCTTTGGGAGACTACAATGGATCCACAAAATAGAAGGCTTGTGAAGGTAACGATAGAAAATATTAGCGAAGCAGATAGTATATTTACCCTATTTATGGGTGACGAGGTTGAGCCTAGACGAAAATATATCGAAGAACATGCAAAAGATGTTAAACATTTGGATGTATAATGAAGTACGGAGAGAAAATAGTAGCTGAATTTGATGTGGATAAAGACCTTGAAATTTGGCCAAATGAACACACTAAAAACTATGTTATAAAGATAACTCTACCTGAGTTTACGGCGCTTTGTCCTAGAAGTGGGTATCCTGATTTTGGGACTATTTATTTGGAGTATATTCCAGATAAATGGGTGGTGGAGTTAAAAGCGCTCAAACTATATGTTAATTCATTTAGAAATAGGTATATTTCGCACGAAAATGTGGCAAATGAGATATATGATACTTTGTACCTAAAACTAGCTCCAAAATGGATGAAATTAACATTTGACTTTGAACCTAGAGGTAATGTTCACACTGTAATTGAGATAGATTCTGACAAATTCTCAAAAGAGGGCTAATTTACCCTCTTTCAAGCGCTTCTAACTCCTCAGCAGTCATAAACATATGTGCAAACTCTTTTTGATATGTAACGCAATTTGGGCACTCCTCTTCATCCTCTTTAGCGGCAAATGCCATTTTGCATGATTTGCACACCTTAATATTATGCTCTATAGCTGTTTTTGCTTTATCAAAGGCAAACATAGCCATATCATGCTCAAAGCCATCTTCAACTGCTTTTACTTCGCATATATCATTACATATGGCGCAACTTACACATTTGCCGCTTTGAAAGTATATTTTTGAAAAATCACTTGAGTAAAAGAGCGCATTTGTAGGGCAAAATTCAACGCAACTTCTGCAGTTTGTGCAAGCTTTGTTAATTGTTTTTGTGATGCTAAAAGAGTAGTTTGAAGAGACAAATCTATTGGTATCATCCAAAGCATCTTTAAGTGTATTTTTAAGCAAAATTCTCTTTAGTGGGAGTTTTGTTTTGGGCTTTTCTATTGTTTCCCCTTCAATCTCCTCTACAGTAGCCGCTGTGCGTTTAAATATAGTCTTAAAAAAATCCCTTCTATCTGATTTTTTGTGAGTATTTACCTCTATTTTTTTATTTGTAAATTCATTTAAAAATTTATCGGCTTCAATTATACTTGCATCGATTATTGTTTTTAGTTTTTCTTGTTTGTTCAAATCACACTCTGCGCACGGGCTTACATCCATTGCTATCAGACGAGAGCTTTTGATGGCAAGGGTGATTAAATGTTCAGATGAAAATACCGACAAGCATACTCCGAGTTCCTTGCACGATAGGGTTAATTTTTCCCCAATTAGTTTTTGTTTTAGTTCATTTTGTTCAAACGCTATCTCTTTAGCTATAAACAGATTTGAATCAAATTTATTAGATTCTATCGCCTCTGTGGGGCATACTCCAACACAAGCATGGCAAAGTGTGCAAAGCTCTTGTAATAACTCAATTTTATTTGATCTTTTGACCTCTATTGCCTTTTGCGGACAGGCGGTTATACATATATCACATTCATTATGCGCATAATCTTGCCTGAGACATTTTAGAGTGTCAACTAAAAAAGGAAAATCAGACATTTAAACCCTCGTAATCCGACAGTAAAAACTCGGTGGCAAAATCTAAAAAATCTAAATAAAAAGGGGTCTCAACCAAATGTTTTGCCCCTATAAAATACGGAATCATCCATTTAAGAATATGCTTTCGCATAAACTCTTTTTGCGTTTTAATATCTGTATTTAACACCAAATTTTGCATAAATCCAAGCTCTATAGCTATGTGATCTGGACTTAAAAGGTTAGTATTATTAAGGTTTACATCAAATCCACTCTCTATGTAAAAACTCATGACCGGATTTTCAAGTCCCGTTGATATTTGATGTTTTGCATCTGTAATTGATGACTCTACAGGGTGCGAATTGGCCAAAAATGCACTAGTAAAATCTATATTAAGCTCTTCATCAAGTGTTGCTATATCGTTTTGTTCAAAATACCTCTTTGCATTTTCTCCGATTAAATCTAAAAAATCTGGATTATTTTTTAAATCTTCAATCCCTTTTTTCGAGAGTTTATCGGAAAAAACGGTTGATAAAAACGCATATATAAAAGCTCTTTGCTTGTTATCCATTGATGATACCTTAGAGAAAAAGTGAGTAAAATAGAGTAAAGGGGCCTTTTAAGACCCCTTTATGTAAAAAATTTTAGAGGCAACCTTTAAAGAACGATTTTCCCTCTGGTGGCGGAGCTTTATACCCCGTTGCCTTAATTACATTTCCTTTTTCTAATGTTCCAATAATTGTTACATTATTTCTTCCAATCCCCTCATCTAATTCATGTAAAGGGACATCTACTGGATCTATTCTGTACATAACTCCTTCAGAGTGTACATACAAGGCAAAAGGGCTATTTACAGTTGTATCAAGTCTGCAATCTTTAAATAATCCCTTTTTGATGCACTCTTCAGTAGCCAAAAATCCCTTTTTTTCTACTTCACCAGCTCCTGCCTTAACCTCCTCAGCTCCTGTAGAAGCGAACAAAGAGGTAGCCGCCAAAACTGCAAAAACAACCCTTTTCATTATTTAACCCCCGCTTTTAGAGTTTGTAAGAATGCAACTATATCATCAATTTCGTTTGGTTTTAGATAATCAAACGCTGGCATCGTAGATGTTCTAACCCCTTTATCATCCACATTATACCAAACACCTGTCGGATGGGCATTTTTGTTATATCCAGGGACTATCGCGGCGCTTGGATTTAGGATAGATTCTTTTAAATATGCCACTGTTGCATACCCACCGATATTTGAGAGATTTGGAGCCATATATGCCATAGGGGCTTTAATATCTCCCATAGTATGACAAGATGCGCAGTTTTCGGTGGCAAGTTTTTTACCATTTGCCACATTCCCTTTTGACTTTTCGGTGATTTTGGCTATATCTGCTTTTGCTTTTGCGCTGTTTGTTACATTAATTGGGGTCCAGCCTGATAGCCACTTATTGCCGTTTCTTCCATCTTTTGCCCCATCCCAAATAGCAATAGCCATAGGGGTTGCATCGCAAGTTTTGGAGTATTCGTCGTTAAGTGGTTTTTTAAATACCGCAGTCCACTCACCACCTTTGTAATTCATAGACATCTCATACCCTTTGGCATCTCTTACCTCTGTTGTGGACCTAAAACCTTCAGCCACAAAAACTTTGGTATATTTGCCAGCGAGCGCTTTTTGAGCCGCCTCTTTTTTCTTTAAATCCTCTCCAAACAAGTTGAGATTTTGTTTTACTTGTTGCATTGTGACATCTGCATTTTCACTTGCCGGATAGATTGGATCGGTATTTTTTTGCAAAAGGACCGTTACTTGTCTCCCTTCGCTCCCCATACCGATATACGGAAGCTTATCTGCCTCCATACAAGTTGATGGGAATTGTATCGCCACCCCATCGCCAAAAGATTTTGAGCTTGTTTGAGTTTGTCTTGAGTTTGTGGCGTCTTTCCATTTTACAACCACCATCATCTCATCTTTACTTACAGCTACGCCAGCTTTGGCTTCAAGGGCTTTTAACCCTTTCATTTTCTCTGTAGCCTCTTTATCGTTATTGCCAATTGTTGTTTGTGGATAGAGCATCACGCTTTCAAGTTTTACTTTTGAAGCGTCTAACTTGTCCGCTTTTGTTGCAGTTATCGATTCGGCGGCAGTAAGGCTAATGCCTGTAAGCGCCGTAAGTGTAAGTAGCTTAACAGTTTTATTCATTAGTGCACCGCCTTAAATGATGTAAATTTGCCCGCATCGTATCTGTGGTCTACAGGTTTTAGCGAGTTATTGTGATGCGCATAATATCCCGCATCTAGTCTAAACATATCAGAGTGTTTGTATGCGATTAGAAGGTCAAGTAGCTCTGATTTGCCAGTAGCTTTTCTTTTTTCCATCTCATCTTTTATTGTTTTTATTGCCGCATGAACCTCTTTGCCAAATAGCGCCTCTAGTTGTTCAGGCGGAACTCTGTCGCTACCTGGAATTGGTTTGCCATCTGCATCAAATTTGAGTGGCCCTGCTACAGGTGGAACATAGTATACATTTGGACCAGTATTTGCGTCAGGTCTTAGCGGAAGAGCTACTTTATATTTTTTGACAAGTTTGTAGATTTGCCCCTCTTCGTCATCAAGGAAACCAACAAATCTAATTCTACCTACGCATTGTTGCGCGCACGCAGTTGGAAGACCTTTTTCAATTCTTGGGAAACAGAAAATACATTTTTCAGATTTTGAGATTTTTGGGTTAAAATAGATTTTTTTGTAAGGGCAACCCGCTATACAAAATCTATAACCTTGGCATCTATCTTGATCCACAAGCACAACGCCATCTTGGCTTCTTTTGAATATTGCATCTCTTGGGCAAGATGCTAGGCATCCCGGATTGTCGCAGTGGTTACAAATTCTAGGGATGTAAAAAAAGTAGTTGTCTGACGGGAAGTTACCTGCGCCTTGGTCTTCGTCCCAGTTTGGTCCCCAAATAGGGGCAACATTCGATTTAAACTCAACTCCCTTAGCTAGTTCATCGTGATTAAAATCCCACGGTGTGCCGTAACCCGTCTCTATTTCAGGAATTATTCCCTCTTTTAGATTGCCTTCAGCATCGAAACCGCCGCCTGAAGTTTGCCAGTTTTTTGGATATCCAGCGCCAGGGAATGTCTCAACATTGTTCCAATACATATAGTCCCTGCCGTTTCTATTTGTCCATTGCGTTTTACAAGCAACGGTACAAGTTTGACAGCCGATGCACTTATTTAGGTCCATGACCATTGCTAACTGTCTTTTAGGTGTTATATTTTCTGCCATATACTACTCTCCTGCTCTCAAGCTTTTTTAGCTTTTTCAATGTTTACGGCCGCATCGTATGCGTATTGGTTACCGTCCCAAAGCCCGCCAAATTTTAGATGTCCCCAGTTGTCTGCCATCTCAAGAAGGTTTAGCGATGTAGGAACAACCTCATTTGGCCCTCTCATCCCTCTAAACATATTTGGCTCCCAGCCATCTTCCATAACTAGTGAATCCATTGGCGCAGAGTGCGATACTTTTGCCATTGCGTAAAACTCTCCTATGGAGTTATACACTCTTACCTCGTCGCCATCTTTTATCCCTTTGATTTTTGCAACTTTGTCGTTAATTGCAACCCAAGGTTTGCCTCTTTGAAGCCTCATTAGGAATCTAGAGTTTTTCCAGTTAGCGTGTATCGACCATCTAGCGTGCGGCGTTAGTATGGTAAATGGGAATGCTTTATTTACAGGGGCAATATTTGGTCTTGCTGTATTTGTACATACCCCTAATTTTAGCCACAAATCGTGATCTACATAGAATGTTTGTCTACCGCTCATGGTTTCAAATCTCTCAAATTTAAACATCTGATCTTCCCACGAGTTAAACGGTCTATCTGCGTATAGAGGGGAAGTTTTTGCCGCCTTTTCGTTTAGCACCAAAAAGCCGCCAGATTTTTTCATTTTCTCTATTGTATAAGGGGCGTATTGTTCACATTTTTCAAGCGCCACCTCAACCGCCATTTTGTCGTTGCCAAGATATGGTTCAAGATTGCCTTCAGATTCTTCATCGTGATTTGTAAACTCTTGATGGAATTTATCAAGCTCTCTATACCCATCCCTTGTGTAAGCTGGATCTTTAACTTTTTGCACAGGCCCTTTTTTTGCAATCTCTTCAAGTTTTTTGGCAAGCATCTCAAATATGCTCCACTCATCTTTTGCCTCACCCACAGGTTTGAGATTTGCCACTGGATATGCAAGGTTTGTAAATCTGTGGTATCCAGGCGAGCTTCTAATGTCAAATACCTCGTAGTGAGATTTTGCAGGAAGCAATATGTCGGCATACACTGCCGCTTCACTCATCCTATAATCTACATATGCAAAATATTTAGTAAGTTTTAAAAACTCCTCTCTATATTTAGAACCTTTGTTTCTTCTAAATCTAGAATCTGCAACAAGGAGGGCAACTTCAGGAATCCAGAAAGGTTTTGCTCTTTTTGCTTTTTTAGGATCAGCCGCATAAGCTTTACCATCTTTTATCATCTCTTCAACTATTGCTTTGTACTCTTTTTTGCTGATACCTTGAGATTTTTTAAGATCGGCATCTGAGAAGTATTTATCCATAATTTCCATCCCATTGCCAAACATAAACTCACCAAAAAATCCTGACCCAAATCTCGCTTGGTATTTGCCAGCAAAGCCAGATAGATTTTCAAGACCTGAAAGCTGGAATTCGTTTTCGGTATTTAGACCACCCCTTGGACCATATCTTCCTGTAAGACCGCAAATTGATGCGATATTCCAAATATTCAAAATACCGTTAAAATATTTGTTTAGCGCAAAACCTGTAGTAATTTCAACCACTTTCTCTTTCGCTATATCGTGTGCCAACTCCTCAACTATAGCAGGGTGAACACCTGTAATTTTTTGGGTCTCTTTAGCAGGGAATTTCGCTGCTTCGGCTTTTAAAAGTTCAAAAACGGTTGTTACTTTTACTGTTTTGCCATCGTGCAACTTAACTTCCCAAGTTCCTTCTAATGCAGGGTCTATGTCATAGCCTTTGTCTTTTAATCTTAAAGTCTTAAGATCGCTTCCCTCGGTGCCCGGCATTAGTGCGATTGAGTTTGTTTTTGTATTCCAAGTGTAGAACTGCTCTTCAAATTTGTGATGCTCTTTTTCATCTTTTGCGTGTTCAATATCACTTCTTCTAAGAAGTTTTTTATTATCTAACCTTACAAGGAAAGGTAGGTCGGTATATGTTTTGACCGCTTGCGGAGTATAAAGTTTTTTACTGATTAGCTCATTTATAATACTCATCGCAAGATAGTTATCAGTACCAGGTTTAATAGGTACCCATAGATGTGCTCTTGCCGCAGAGGCGTTGAATTCAGGGGTGATAACTACAATTTTTGCACCATTATATTTACCTTCCCATACAAAGTGCGCATCAGGAATCCTTGTTGCAGATGGATTTGCGCCCCATAAAATAGCTACATTTACAGTGTACATAAAGTCATAAGTACAACCCATGTTACCTTCGCCATAAGCTACCGCCGCGCCAGAGAACATATCGCCTAGGTATGAAGCAGGATAGATTCTAACAGCTCCTAATTGAGTGGAAAATCTAAGAGGACCACCCCTTCTACCCTCTGTCAAAAGACCTGTACCTGCGTGAACTGTTATACTTCCTGGCCCTTTATTTGGGTCGATCATAGTCTCATATAGTTTTTGGGCAATTTCTTGTGTCGCTTCATCCCAGCTAATTCTTTTCCATTTGCCCTCTCCTCTTTTGCCAACTCTTTTCATTGGGTAGAGGATTCTATCTTTTTCGTACATTACTTGAGAGTGCTCAACGCCTTTGTTGCATCCTCTTGGATTGTAATCTGGGATATTTGGGTTGATTACAGGGTATCTTGCAGATTGGTTTTCTCTTGTTACAACCCCATTGTTTGCCCAAATCTCCCATGCACAGTTACCTTGGCAGTTAACACAGTGATAAGCAAAGCCGTGCTCTTCTTTATTACCATAAGTAAAAGCAAATTCATTTCTATACAAGTTTTCAGTCATAGTGCTGTTTGGATACGCCTCTTTAGCATTTTCGACCTTGATTACATTTGTTTTTGCAAAGAGCGAACCTTGACCGGCTACTAGCGCCGCTGTTAGACCAGAAGCTTTTAAAAAGTCTCTTCTATTTTTTACCATTATTTACTCTCCCTTATCGTCTTATCGGCATGTTCCAGTCATTGCCCCACTCATCCCATGAGCCGGTGTAGACTTTTACATTTTTATAGCCTAATTTTTCGAGTACAGTTGCTATATATGAACCTCTTCCTGTTCCAACATGGCAATAAGTGTAGATAGTTTTATCTTTATCCTTATCGCTAATGCCAAATTTTTCCAATATCGCTTTCATCTCATTTTCGCTTTTGTAAGAGAATTTATCTTTTGAGTCGCTAAAATTTAGCCACTCTATGAATTTGGCATTTGGAATGTGGCCACCTCGTGCGACATTATCAAGCTTTGTGCCTCCTATGATTTCCTCAATCCTTCTGCCATCAATAATTAGATATTTTGATTTGTCGCCATTTGCCTCTATATCTTTAACAGCTTTTAGCACTTCTTCTTTAGACGCGATTATGTCGTAGTTGATTTTTTTAGGATCGATTTTGTAGGACTTAGGAGCTACTTTAGGCTCTGGACCTTTTACGATTTTGACGCCAACCGCTTTTAGCTGAGCTATACCGCCGTCTACAATTTTTACTTTATCGTGTCCATAGCTTTTGAAAAAATGCCACACGCCAGTTGCATTTGGACCTTTAAAATCATCATAAGCTATTACAAGCGTATCGTTATCGATACCTTTTGAGCCTATAAACTTTTCTGCCTCATCAACACACATATATAGTGGAGCACAGTGCAAATGCCCCGTTATATCAGAGTGGTGAAGGTGGTGAGCGTCCATATCTACAGAACCCTCTACATGATTAAGTCCGTAAACGTCCGCATCATCGCCGCTTACAAACACGACCCCCGGTTTGCCAACCAGCTCTTTTGCCTCTTTGGCCGATATTGTTATATCATCAGCCAGCGCAGAGATAGCGGCAACCGAAGAAAATAGGCAAAGCGATGCCAGTAGCTTCTTCATAAACGCTCCTTTATTACTTCTTGACTTTTAATTTTTGCTTTTTGCAAGGAATCAAATTTTAAGTAAACTTATCTTAATGAAATCTTAATTGTATTAATTAAAGTTATTATTATTTTTACTTAAAGAAGTATAAGTAACACAGTAAAAATAGCGGGTGATAAGAGGTTTAATTAGCTTAAGTTGTAGGCGTTTATTTGTATTTTCATAATCTTTTAGATAAGATGATTTTTTATAAAAAATATCAGATTGTAAGCGAGATTTATTATGAATATTTCTAATATTTATGATAATAAAAATTTAATTTCTAATACTTTGGGGTTTTATCTATACGAGCTTTTGGGTGTTGATTATAGCGGTATCTATGTAACAAATATTGAGCTTAGAGATGTTGCTCAAAAACTTGGCTTAGACATAAAATTAACCGATAATCAAAAAATGTTTGGAGAGTTACTAAAAGTAGCAAAAGATAGCGGACGCTTGAGCGAAGCTCTTGAGCTTATTAAAAAGCTGATGGAAAATAGACTCGCCATATACAAAGAGCTTGCAAATAATTTTCCAAAAGCTGAGGATGCCACAAGTGAGTGGATAATCAAGGCTAACCGTACTATAAGAAAAATAGAAAATGCAATAAAGGAAGTACAAAATGAATCCCTCTCCTAAAAAACCGATTACATACGGCACTTTTGAAAAACCAAACGATAGGGCAAAATTTGCAAAGCATGTTGTGGCTGTTACAAGTGGCAAGGGGGGCGTGGGCAAAAGCACCGTTAGCGCAAACCTTGCGGTGGCGCTAGCTCAAATGGGTAAAAAAGTTGGTATTTTGGATGCTGATATATATGGCCCTGATATTCCAAGGCTTCTCAATATAAGACACGAGACACTCAAATGGGGGGCAAATGATAAGATAATACCTAGCGAAAACTATGGAATTAAAATAATGTCTGTTGGAGTTACTACCCCAACACCAGATACCCCTCTTGTATGGAGAAGCTCGGTGGCGGTAAGCGCGCTTGTGCAACTAATTGAGGATGTTGAGTGGGGCGAGCTTGATTATTTTATTATCGATATGCCTCCTGGAACTGGCGATATTCAGCTAACAACAGCTCAAGAGATGAAAATATCTGCTGGAATACTTGTAACAACTCCCCAAGCAGTGGCAACTGATGATGTAAGTCGCGCTATAAGGATGTTTCAAGATATCAAAGTTCCAATAGCTGGGATAATAGAGAATATGAGTTATTTTATAGCACCAGATACAAAAACGAGATATGATATATTTGGAAGTGGTGGGGGAGAGATGCTAGCCAAAAACTACGGCGTAAAACTTCTTGGGCAAATACCGCTTCTTATAGAGATAAGAGAGCTTAGTGATGAAGGGATGCCACCTGTTGCGCATGCAAATGATGAATATAGGGCGTATTACCAATCAATAGCAAAAGAGCTTATAGATACTTTGGCATAGATTAGACTTAAGTATCTATGTCAGTTTCTTGCCCTCTAGTATGCCCACCTGCCCCACATAAAAATGACTGGGTAACTTATAGTTCTATTTATAAACATCTTTTCTATGCGATATTCTAACGATAAGAATTATGAGCTTGTCTGCTTCTTTTGTGTAAATGACCCTATAAGTGCGTAGTTTCAGGCGATAAAATCCGCTCCATTCTCCTTTTAGGGCTTTTATCTTGCCTATTTTGATGAGGTTGTTTTCATAGTTGCTATCAAAGCTACCTATAAACTCCGTAAGGCTGTTTGCTATAAATGTTTTTACAGGCTTGTCGAAAGCCATTAAATCTGTAAGCGCATTTTTTGTCCACTCCAGTGAATAGGACAAGTTATAATCCTAGTTCTTTTAGCGCTTCGCTATGCGGGATAGTTTTTTCCTTGCCACTTTTTACATCTTCATACCGCTTTTTGGCTATTTGTAAATCAAGATTATCAAAGTATATCTCCAAAGCCTCCGCTACTATGTGGCTTTTTCTTTTGTGCAACTCTTTTGCTACCGCATCAAGTTCATTTGCTATGATTGGCGGCAAAGAAAAAAGAGCTTTTTTTGTGCTTAGTTCCGGCATTGTTTGCATTATGTTAGCCTTTGTTATTTTTAGAAATACGATATTATATCTTATTTATTGATGTTACGCACAAATATCCCTTGCAACCCTTCTTATGCTACCTGCTTTGCAGGAGAGATAGAGGTTCTTACACTACTTTTAGTGCGCAATGTTAGTTAAAGTAATAAAAAGAGCTAAAGACTCGATCTATAGGGGTTTAAAAGAGTTTGTTTGGATGGCGCTAGATAATCGATTGGTGGAGCATAGCGGGTTCGAACCGCTGACCTCAACGCTGCCAGCGTTGCGCTCTCCCAACTGAGCTAATGCCCCACGATGTTTAAATAGATCGAAATTATAACAAAAGTAGTTTAAATTTTTTATAAACTACCTCTATTTGCTTGAATTTATGTTTATATTTCCGTCATCATATGGATCTTGGTGGATATTGATTATCCATGATTCGTTTGGACGGATATCTTTTATTCGCTCTTCAATGTGGTCTGCTAGTTCGTGAGAATCCTTTAAAAGTACTTTGTCGTTAAAAACAAGGTGTACATCTACAAAATTTACTGAACCGCTTTTGCGTGTCTTTAGCTGATGATAGCCTGATATTATGCACTCTTTGGCGTCTATATGGTTTTGTATTATCGATTTTATCTCTTTTACAGTCTCTTCATCAAGCGCCTTATCCAAAAGCATCTCAAGCCCCTCTCTTACTATAGCCGTTGCGGAATATATTATATAAATCGCTATAGCTATCGATACAACAGGGTCTATAAAGTGCCAGTTGGTAAAGTATATAAGTCCCAAAGAGGCTATGATGCCTAGGTTTGTGTAAAGGTCGCTTTTGTAGTGGAGAGCGTCAGATTTGATGATTAGATTTTTAGTTTTTTTGTATACAAAATTAAGAAATACTACAAGCGCTCCGGTTGTCGCTATTGAGACCGCCATTACAATTAGAGACAAACTAAGATGTGTCGTTGGCTCATTACTTATAAATTTTTGGATGGCGGCGTAAATAATAAAAAGACCAGATCCGATAATTACGAGCCCTTCGCTCATAGAGGCAAGCCCCTCTATTTTCCCCCTTCCGTAGTTATACTCTGCATCCATTGGCTTTTGGGATTTTGTCAGGGCATAGGAATTAAAAAGCGATATTAAAAAATCGAGCGCCGAATCGATGGCGGATGCGATAATTACCACTGTTCCTGTCATTATTCCAACTGTTAGTTTGATTATTATTAAAAAAAATGCGGTTAGGCTAGCTATTATGGTTGCTTTTTTTTGAAGCGTCATTTTTTTAAAGCTCCGTCTCTGCAAATTCAGCGATTTTGCCGCGAACAACTTTGTTTAGTTTTACGGCGGCTATCATATTGGATGTTTTTGCTTTTTTAAGCATTATTGCAAGGGCATTGTTATATTTTGTTAGGTGTGGATGGTCAATTTGATGCAAATCGCCAAGTATAACTACCTTGCTTCCCTCAACTACACGGGTTAGCATAAGTTTATTGATGGCAGGCGAGCTATTTTGCCATTCATCAAATATAAGATACCCCTCTAGGTTTACCCCTCTCATCTGGTTGATGTTGATAGCTTCGATATTGTATTTTTTTAAAAAATCTTCATTGGTCATAAAATCTGCCGCTTTTGAGCGTTTGAGTCTATCGTCCATCTCTATTCTCATATAGGCAGATATTGCATCATAAAGTGGATATGTAAATACCCCTAGTTTTGTCGCTTCATCACCCTTTAAAAAACCTAGCTGTGCCGCCGTATCCCCAGCTGTTACCGTATTTCGGCAATATTTTATTTCATCTACCGACTCTTCTTGAAAGCACTTTATCGCCCCTTGCATTGCAAGCAGATTTTTACCGCTTCCCGTAACGCCAGCGCATACGACGATAGGGACATCAGGATCTATTAGCATATTTAAAAAAAATAGCTGTTCTTTGTTTTTTGGTTTGACAACGAGTTTTCTTATCTCATCTTCGTCGATAATATGAAACCCTGTTGGCTTGTAAAATGCAAGTATGTGTTCGCCGGTCTCTTCTACGACAAACTCAACATTTGTAAAGTGCGACAACTCCACTCCGTAATCGCTAGGATTTGAGCTTTCAATAAACTCTTTTTGAGCTAGCTTTATATCTATCCTCTCTATAAACTCCAGTTTTTCTATATCATCTATACGGTTTGTCTTAAACGGCTGTGATTTTAATCCCATTGATAGGGCGCGAAGCTTCATTGCAATGTCGTTGGTTACCACCTCCGATTCTTCGTAGTGAGACGCTATTTCTAGTATTTTTCTGTCGTTGACGATATTTGGCGCATCGTGGTTTATGAGCGTCTTATAAGAGCTTTTTGATACGAGGTCAAAAGTGCACTCACCCACTTTGACATATACTATTCTAAGAGTTTGTCCATCCGCCAAGCTATCTTCTTCGCCAAGCACTATCGCTTCATCCATTATGCGGTTAAACTCTCTAGCTTCAAAGTTTATATCCCCAAAGCCGCTTTTTTTGGCGTCTATCTCATCTAATACGGTCTCTGGTATAACGACTCTATTGCTCCCCTCTTGCGACAGGGCAAAAATATTAGCGGCATGGTCAAGTATAACAGAGGTGTCAACGATATATGTTTTCAAATGTTTCTCCAGAGTTTTAAGAAAATGAAATAGGATCCATATCAACTTCAAAGCTTTTGTCATCTACGGCGTATATCGCATCTAAAAGCCTCTTAGCTGAGCGCTCTCTTACAAGTATATCAAATCTATACTTTCCAGCTATTTTTCCTATGCCGGCCTCCCCAAAACCTACTATCTCTATCCCTGTTGCCTCTAACTTTTTGAGTGTCTTTTGCATATCAGACTTAGCTTTATCTTTGTTTTTGGAGGCAAACAGCAACCTTGCCATCCTTGTGTTTGGCGGATACATCTCGCCTCTTATCTTTAATTCGTCTTTTAAAAATAGCTCATAATCTCCAATGTATCTTGAGAAAAACTCGCCGTTTAGGGTCTGTATAATAACTTTTGCATCCTCTTTGCGCCCTGCTCTGCCCGATATTTGCACGAGTAGCGATAGCGCTTTTTCCCTTGCTCTAAAATCATTTTGGGCGAGTATGCTATCAAGCCCCAAAATTACAGCTAATTTTACAGAGTGATAGTCATGCCCTTTTGAGAGCATTTGTGTTCCAACAAGTATCGATATATTGCCTGCTTCAAACTCTTTTAGCGTCGCTTCTAATTTGGCTTGTGTGGTTATCTCATCGCGGTCAAATTTTTTAACTTTTACACCTGAAAGCTCCTCTTCTAATTTTTCTAAAGCCTCTTGTGTCCCCATCCGA